>JAQXLU010000154.1 GCA_029012285.1 Clostridiales bacterium
ACCTCTTCCTCCGGGATGGGCATGGCGGGCAGCACGTCCTCCGCCACATTGTCGAAGGAAAGCTGGCGCGCCCTGCCGCCCCGGGCCGAGGCGGCCTTGGCGGGCGTTGCCTGGCGGCATTCCTCCGGCAACAGCACGGCCTTCTTCTTGCCGATCTTTTCCCGGATGAAGTCCAGCGCGTCCTGCCACACGAAGGGCGAGCAGGGCAGTGCCAGTCGCATCCACCAGCGGGGCGCGTAGAAGAGGATCATCGTCTTTTCCGGCCAAAGCTGCACCCGCTGGACGTCCTTCCACGCGATCTCCCGGGAGGACAACAGCAGCAGGGAATCATCCCCCATCTGCGAGAGTAACCGGGGCGATTTTCCCCGCAGCAGCAGCCGCAGGGCTGTCGGGTGGGGGAGGTACTCCTGCACATGGATGCCCCGCGCGTCGATCACGCAGTCCAGCAGATCCTCGCCCTGAAGGATGAACACCCCCAGCATCACTGCCAGCAGCAGGCAGGCGATGTAGAGCAGGGTGACGACCAGCCCGCCGCTCAGGAGGGATGCGACGCCGTCCAGGCCACCCATCAGGCCCTCCAGCAGGAGCACCAATAGCATGGTCGCGCCCAGCACCGGCAAAAGCAGGCGCATGACGCTGTTCCAGCACATCCAGTCCCGCACGGGATGATGCTCCACGCAAAAGGCCAGGCGGACGGTGTTGGCCGCGAGCTTGCTGTGGCAGTTCGGGCAGAAGGACGACACCGGCACGTCCTGTCCGCACTTTTTGCAATAGGATGTCAGGGGCATGGAATCACCTCATCTTGGACGCAGCCCCGCTCATTTGCCGGACAGGAGCTTCGTCAGCGGGTGACGGTATACCTCGATGGCCTTCACCGGGCACATCTCCTGGCAGCAGTAGCAGCGGATGCACTTCTTGTAGTCATACCTGGCCTTGTGCCCGTGGCCGGAGTGCACGGCCTTTTCCGGCACAGGGCAGGCTTCCTCGCATACGCCGCAGGCGACGCACTTTTGATGATCCACCCGGGGACGGTGCTGTAAAAAGGGTAGCAGGGGCATGAAGTTGAACAGAAAGCCCTTCTTGATAACCCCGCGGAACACATCGAAGTCCGCCTTGCCATATCGAGCCTGGGCCTCCTGGAGGGTCAGGGAGCCCTCGGGGGTGACGACCTCAATGGAGGATGCGTCCATCACACCCAGGGCGGCCTTCGCACCGCTGACGCAGGTGGGCACAGCGGCGGGATCCAGGTGAATCAGCGTGGCAAAGACCGCATCCAGCGCCACCGGGTCGGCGGAAAGGAGCAGCACATTCATGTTCACCGGCGTGCCGGAGGTCGGGCCGTTGCCTTCCATGGCGACCACGCCGTCCATGATGTGTAACCGTGGGCGGATGCACAGGGACAGATCAGCAAGCATGTCCGCAAACACGTCGCTGTTGGGGTAGGCTGCGTGCCCGGTGGCCTTGTTCACGCCGGTGACGCAGCCGTAAAGGTTCTTCACCGCGCCGGTGATGCGCTCCAGAGCGTGGGTTTTCATCTTGCAGACATTGATGAGCGCGTCCGCGTCCTGCACGCCCTTGCACAGGTAGAAGGACTTCGCCGTCCGTCCCTGGGGGAAGGGGACGACGCTGCCGGAGGTAAAATCAGCCTTTTCCACGCCGTACCTGGCCGCAGCCTCGGCAATGCCCGCACCCTCGGCGGCTCTGTCGGGGGTGGTGGTGGGGTTACCGGGGCTGTCGCCGTAGGACAGGTGCTGGAAGCCCTCCTCCCGCAACAGCCTGCACACCGCCTGGAATACCGCCGGATGGGTGGTGATGGCCTTCTGGGGGAGGGCACGGGCCAGCAAGTTCGGCTTGAGGACGATTTTCTCCTCCGGGTTGACGAACTGGCGCAGACCGCCCAGTAGCTCCACGCCCTGCCGGACGGCGGCGTCCACCAGCGGCTGCTCGTAGGTATTCAGGGGAATCAGGGCGACGATGTGCTTCATGGAGGCCTCCTTGGGAATGTGGTGGGTGTTATTATAGCACAGATCGCCCCAGAATGCAAAGCCGGGCGGAGACGATGGCGTAAGCCTCCTCAGCCCGAAAACGGGTAGAAGCTGCTGCGGATGAAATACCCCTGGTTGCGGCCGCAGACGGGGCAGCGCGAGGGCGCTTCCAGCCCGGCGTGGAATTGTCCGCAGCCCAGACACACCCAAGATACCGGCAGGGCGTCGCGGAACAGGTGTCCATCCGCCAGGGCCTGCGCGTACCGGCGGAAGCGCTGCGCGTGGTTTCGTTCCATCTCCCCGATGCGATGGCAGGCCTCAGCGACCCGGGGATAGCCTTCCGCTAAGGCTGCTTGGGCGATGCGGGGGTAGCGCTGATTCCCTTCGTGCATTTCGGCCTGAATGACGGCGTGAAGGAGCTCCAACGTGTCCTGGGGGAAAAGCAACGGTGCGTCCTGTGCTGCCGGGACGGCGGATTCGCCACAGGCGACGAGCAAGCCGCGCAGGATGTCCGCGTGCTCCTTCTCCTGGGCCGCTGTGTAGCGGAACGCATGGGCAATGACATACAGGGCAGCGTCCTCCATCTGCTGGGCGAACGCCGTATACAGGCGATGCGCGTGCATCTCGGCCAGGCAGGCCTCCTGAAGGCAGGGTAGGGCCCTGGCAGGCAGTTCTTTCACATCTGCGGCGGTTTGCAAGGTTGACATGGGGGCCTCTTCTCCTTTATAATGGAATCGTGTGATGGCGTGCTTCGTCAACATTTTACAACTTTCCACAGGCGCTGCGGGGTTGAGATTGATCCGAAAGTACGCTATAATAAGGTATGCCCTGACGACCAAAAATATGGGTCTTGCCGTGTATTTTTCCGGTACGACTTTTCAGCAAAGGAGCATGAGCCTGTATGGACCTGCACAATGAGAACCAGCAGGAGCAGAAGGTGGAGGAAGTCACCCGGGTGATTCCGCCTGTCGAGCCCCCGCAGCATGAAGGGACAACGACTCGCCGCCGCCGCACAGAGCGGTTCGCAGGCCTGACCACCGAGGAGGACGCGCATCCTCCCTATGACATTGGCGGGGGAAAACCCGCTCCGGCACAGATTGCGCCCGTAGCCCATAAGGCCTACGACCTGGGCGAGCCCGTGGCGCAGGATACCCGCATGAGCGCTGCGGTCAAGGAGGCCTGGGAGGCACCCAGCCACCATGAGAGCAGCCGCGCCGTGCCCTCCCAGGGCGTGCCGCGCCCGAGCGTGCTGGACGGGCAGCGCCCGTACCGGGAGCGCCGCGAAAAGCCCGCGCAGGAGTCTCCCACCGTCCGCCGCCCCGTGCAGGCGGAGGGCTATGAGCCGCTGCAGCAGCTGGGCTCACCCCAGCCCCGGGCCCGCCGTCCCGAGGCGGACAACACCGTCCGCAACGAGCCGCCCCGCCGTGTCCGCACGCCGGAAACCGAACGCGTCGGCTATGACAATCCCTCGGCGGAGGAGAAAGAGAAAACCGGTAACCGTGGCTTGATTGCGGTGATCATCGCGTTGCTGCTGCTTGCGGCCATCATCCTGGGATTGCTGATGATCCCCGACGAGGATACCGGCGTGCTGGGTAGCATCAAGCGAGCGGTGACGGAGCCCGTCAAGGGGCTCTTTGGCGGCGATACGGAGGAACAGGCTTCCGCCCCCACCGCCAGCGGCTTCACCGCGACGATTTCTCAGTCCACAATGCCCTACAAGGTCGTGTTCCACATGGTGACCTCCGCCAATGTGACGGCCATCCGCGTGGTGGATGCAAGCGGCGAGGTGCTCCCCACCAAAATCACCCTGTCCACTCCCAGCAGCGAGAAGGACATCGTGTGGATGTTCGAGATGCAGCTGGAGGACGGCTTCACCGGGGACGTGCAGGCGCAGATGCAGCACGGCGAGAAGTGGATTGATACTGGGCTGTGGCAGACCATCTCCCTGGGCGGCGTAACGCCCCCCAGCGTGACCGAGGGCACGAACGCGAATGGCACGCCAGCCATCGTCGAAGCAACGCCCACGGCCACCCCGACGCAGACCCCCACCGTGCAGCCCACGGCGACCGCCACCCCGACGGAAGCGCCTGCCGTGACTGCGGATGTGATTGTGCTCTTCACCCCGGCGGCGACCACGGAAGCCACTGTGGAGCCCACCCCCTCCGTGACCGCCACGCCCACCATGTCCGTGACGGCCACCCCCACCATGATCCCTACCGCCACCCCCGTGGCGGAGGCGACGGAGACTCCCACCGAGGAGCCCGCGCCACAGGTAACCGAAGCGCCCTCCGCGCAGCCCGAGGTCACCCCGAAGCTGGAGGCGGTGGCCGACCCAAGCGCTGATCCGGCCCTGATTGCCGAAACGGTCATCTACCAGGATGGCAAGAAGGTCAGCAGCTATGAGCGCGAAAAGCCCATGAATATGCCCGCTGCGAATGATTACCCCCTGCGCCCCTTTGGCGTGACGACCTTCCGTGGCAACGCTTTCCGTCAAAACGCGGCGGAGGATACCGTCAAGAACCCCACCAGCCTCTCCCTGGCCTGGACGGTGGAGGCAGGCAGCGCCGCAGGCAGCAGCCGCAACTACTACGGCATCGGCTGGACGGGTCAGCCTGTGATCGTCAAGTGGGCGACGGACATCCGCAAGAGCATGGCGCTGGAGGATGAGCGCAAGGAGCAGAAGAACCTCAAGGAGGTTATCGTTGCCGGCATGGACGGCAAGATCTACTTCTTGGACCTCCTGGACGGCACCGCGACCCGCGAGGCCATCAACTTCGGCTACCCCATGCGCGCCACGCCCAGCATGCATCCGCTGTTCTACCCGATGATGACCGTGGGCCAGTACGCCCGCAAGATGAAGAGCGGCACCAGCAGCAACATCGGCCTGTACTACTACAACCTGGTGGACGGCAAGCAGCTGCGGATGATCGACGGCATCGACCGCAAGCTCAAGCGCACCTACAGCGAGGACGCTTCCGGCGCGTTTGACACCTCCGCGTTGATCGACCGCACCACCAACACCTTGATTGCCATTGGCACCAACGGTCTGCTCTATACCGAAAAGCTGAGCATGAACACCCGGATGGATCAGGAAACGGGCCAGATGGTCTTTGCCTTTGACGACCCCACCGAGATCGTCACCATGATGAGCCACACCAAGAATCAGAAGGCGGCCAATGTGGCGGTGGAATCCTCCCTGGCGATGTATGGCAGCTATGCCTACTACGCCGACATGGGCGGCATATTGCGCTGCGTGGACACCACCACCATGACCACCGCCTGGGCTGTGGACACCGGGGATGCGGTGCGTGCTGCCATCGCCCTGGATCTGGATGCAGACACGCAGACCCTGTGGCTCTACACCGCCAATCTCATCAACAACAGCAGAACCCGCGGTGATGTCACCATCCGCCGCTATAACGCCATGACCGGCGCGGAGGACTGGGCCTTTGCCATTGCCTGCGCGGACGGCAAGAAGAAGGACGTGACCTTCAATGCCATTGTGACCCCCGGCGCGATGGCTTCCCCCGTGATCGGGCAGAACAGCCTTGGCGACCTGGTGTATTTCACCCTGTCCAGCGTGAGCGCCACCGGCGCAAAGACCCTGGGCGAGGCCGCCGCGATGGAGGGCGTGATCATCGCGCTTGACAAGACGAATGGCGAGGTTCTCTGGCACAAGGCGATGCCTGCCTACTGTTATTCCTCCCCCGTGGCCGTGTATAGCGACACGGGCGAGGGTTGGATCATCCAGGCCTGCTCCGACGGCACGATCTACCTGCTGGATGGCTTGACCGGCGCGGATATCAGCACCCTCCAGGTGGACGGCGTGATTGAAGGCTCTCCCGCTGTGTATGGCAACATGATGGTCATTGGCACCACCGGCAAGGACAGTAGCTACATCTACGGCATTATGCTTGATTGACTTGATTGATACATTTCGCCCGTCGGAGCAATCCGGCGGGCGAACCTACCGGAAAGGAGGATCGCGATGATCCTGGATTTGATGAACACCCCCGAGCAGGCCATGCCCAACTTCAAGGGTGGCGAGGGGATCACCTATGCCCGCATGTTCTTTGACGGGCAGAACCGCATCATGCTGGGGCGGCTGCCGGTGGGCTCCACCATCGGCATGCACACCCACGAGGACAGCAGCGAAATCATGCATGTGCTCAGCGGCACGGCGCGGGTCATTATGGACGGCGAGGTGGAAATCATCCCTGCCGGACAAACCCACTACTGCCCCAAGGGGCACACCCACATGACCCTCTGCGAGGGAGATGAGGAGCTGCGCATCTTCGCCGTTGTGCCGCAACAGTAACATATCAAACCTACAGGGGCTGCCCCGATAGCCAATCAGCTACGCGGGCAGCCCCTGTTTTTGTATCCATCCATTCCGTACAGGTAGGAACCCGTCGCCACCCTGTACTCCCATCGCGCCCCCCGATTTCATACAAAAAGCCTCCTCCGAAGCCGGAGGAGGCAGGGGTCACCATGCAATTACAGCAGCTTCTTGTAAAGCTCCTTGATTTCTTCCACGGAGGTATCGCGGGGATTGCCCGGACGGCAGGCGTCCGCGTAGGCGGATTCGGCCAGGAAATCCAGGTCAGCGGGGTTGACGATGGCCTTCAGGTCAGCGGGGATGCCCACATCCATGGAGAGCTGCTTCACCGCGTCGCAGGCGGCCTTGCGGTACTCGTCCACGGTCATGGCTTCCACGCCTTCCACACCCATCGCGGCGGCGATGTACTTGTACTTGTCGCCGGTCACGGGCGCATTGTATTCCATGATGGTGGGCAGCAGAATGGCGTTGGCCACGCCGTGGGGGGTGTCATACACCGCGCCCAGGCAGTGCGCCATGGAGTGCACGATGCCCAGACCCACGTTGGAGAAGCCCATGCCAGCCACATACTGGCCCAGGGCCATGCCGTCGAAGCCCTCGGCCTCGCCCTTCACGGCGGAGCGCAGGGACTTGGCGATGATCTCGATCGCCTTGAGGTGGAACATATCGGTCATGTCCCATGCGGCCTTGGTGATGAAGCCCTCGATGGCATGGGTCAGCGCGTCCATGCCGGTAGCGGCGGTCAGGCCCTTGGGCATGGTGGACATCATGTCGGGATCGACCACGGCCACCTCGGGGATGTCATGCACGTCCACGCAGACGAACTTGCGCTTCTTCTCCACGTCGGTGATGACGTAATTGATGGTGACCTCCGCCGCAGTACCGGCGGTGGTGGGCACGGCGATGGTGAACACGGTCTTGTTCTTGGTGGGAGCCACGCCCTCCAGGGAGCGCACGTCGGCAAATTCGGGGTTGTTGATGATGATGCCGATGGCCTTGGCGGTGTCCATGGAGGAGCCGCCGCCGATGGCGATGATGTAGTCCGCGCCGGAGGCCTGGTAAGCGGCCACGCCGGTCTGCACGTTTTCAATGGTGGGGTTGGGCTTGATGTTGGAGTAGATTTCATACGCGCAGTTCGCCGCGTCCAGGAGATTGGTGACCTTCTGGGTCACGCCGAACTTGAGCAGGTCGGGGTCGGAGCAGACGAAGGCCTTCTTCAGGCCACGGGACTGCACCTCGGTCACGATGGCTTCAATGGCGCCCTTGCCGTGGTAGGAGATGGGATTGAGAACGATACGATTCGCCATGGGGATCTACCTCCTATGATATGTTTCACAACGGGGAGCATAATGCTCCATATTCCTTCATTCGACGCAAATGGTCTAATTCCTGCACATATTGTGAATTCCTTCACATCAATCCAGCTGTGACAGCGCGAATTGCTGAACGCTGATCTGCGCCTTCAGGCCGGAACGGGTATACGCGTGCAGCGTGACCTCGCCCGGCAGCACGCCCGCGCGTAGGTACACGATGGCGCGGCCTTGGCGGGTGGCGCGGTGCTTCTCCGCGTAGGGAGTGAGGTCGTCAGGGGCGCCGTTTTCGATGCCGAGGATCTCCGCGTCGCCCACGATCTGGTAGCGGATGTCCTCATCCTTGGTGGTCAGGCGGCCGGTTTCGTCCCGGAGGGCTACCTCCACCTGGAGAATGTCCAGGCCGTCGGCAGACAGTGCGGGCTTGTCCGGGGTCAGGACGATCTCTGCCGCCGGGCCGGTGGTGCACAGGGTATCCACGGCAGGGCCGGCGATGGCCTTCAATTCACCCGGCGCGTAGGGCACCTCCCAGGTGGCGCGGCAGTCGGTTTCCAGGCTGACGGCCTTTTTGCCCAGGGACGCGCCATTCAGGAACAGCTCTGCCTCGGGCTGGTTGGTCGCCACGGACACGTACATCATGTCGCCCGGGGCGCCTTCCCACAGGAAGCGCTCGTTCCATACCCCGTGCCACTGCTGGCCCTTGCTGGGCTCGGTGCTGATTTTGACAAAGGGCGCATCCGTCCAGAAGGCGAGGCGCTGGTAGTACAGGGGCTTCTCATGGCCTGCCAGGTCAAGCAGACCCGCCTGGCTGATGCGGACCGGCCAGCCGTGGCATTCACCCAGGAAGTCGATGCCCGTCCACAGGAACTGCCCGCAGATGTAGTCGTTGTCCTTCACCGCCCGCCAGGCCTTGCCGCCGTGCCCGTTTTCGCTGCCGAAGATCACCCGGCCCGGGAAGCGGACATGATCCTCCGCATAGAACTGCTCCTTGTAGTTGTAGCCGGAAATGTCCAGCGCGTCCGCGTAGCCGGTGCGGGTGGACAGCTCCGGGAAGGACAGGGCGCTGGTGACTGGGCGGCTTGTGTCCAGGGCGTGGACGATCTCTACCAGGTGCTTGGCTACCACCGCCAGGCGGCCCGCGTCCGGCTTGCGGTCGTCATACATGCGCTCAGCCTTGGGCTTGTTGGCGTCGTTGTTGCCCAGCACCTCGGTGAACAGCGGAGTCACGTAGGGGTCGTTGGGGTAGTCGATTTCATTGCCGATGGACCACATCACGACGCAGGGGTGATTCCGGTCTCGCTTGACCATGCTCTCCAGGTCAAACTGATGCCACTGGGGGAAGTCCTCCGCGTAGCCGAAGCGCTTGGGCGGATAGACATTGTGCCCCTGCCACCACTTGTTCTTCGTGCCCTCCCACTCGTCGAAGGCCTCGTCCTGCACCAGCAGACCCAATTCGTCGCACAGGTCGAGCAAATGGCTGTCCGGGGGATTGTGGGAGGTGCGCAGAGCGTTGGCGCCCAGGGCCTTCAATTTGCGCAAGCGGCGCTCCCACACGGCCTTGGGCACTGCGGCGCCCAGGCAGCCCGCGTCATGGTGGACGCAGAAGCCCTTGAGCTTTATGCTCACGCCGTTGAGATAGAAGCCGGTATCCGCGTCAAAGCGGATGGTGCGGATGCCGAAGCGCACCTCGGTTTCGTCGGTAGTCTCGCCACCGGAGATCACCCTCGCTCGCAGGGCGTAGAGGTAGGGTGTATCCACCGACCACAGGGACGGCTGCGCCACCTCAATGTCGCAGCAGCCGCAAGCGCCGTCTGCCTGCGCGGAGGCGACCACAGTCCCGGCAGCATCCACTACATCGAACGCTGCGCCGTCGCCGCCCAGGGTTTCATAGGCCACATGAACGACGGCCTTTTCCGCCGAGGCTTCCCTGGTGGTGACAAAGATCCCGTTTTGCTGGAAGCAGCGCATGTCGCTGATTTCGCACACCACGTCGCGGTAGATGCCGCTGCCGGTGAACCAGCGGGAATCCGCCACTTCCTCATGCTCCACGCGGACGCTGAGCACGTTTTCGCCTGGGCGGACGAACTCGCTCACGTCAAAGGTGAAGGTGGTGTAGCCATAGGCGTTGCTGCCCAGGTGGTTGGAGTTGATGTACACCCGCGCATGCTTGTACACGCCGCCAAAGGTGATGCGCACCCGCTTGCCGCGCACGTCCTCCGGAAGTTGGAAGTGCTTGCGGTACCAGGCTGTTCCGCCGGGGAGATAGCCGGTGCCGGAGGCATTGCGGCGGTCGAAGGGATGCTCCACCGACCAGTCGTGGGGCAATGTGACCACGCGCCAGGCGCTGTCGTCATAGCCCATGAAATCCGCGGCGGGTTCATCGCCCAGATGAAAGCGCCATTCCCTGTTGAGATTGATCCGATTGCCCATGCTCCACCTCGTATGATTGCATTATTTGCCAGACCAGGGGACAAAGTCCTGCACCGCGCCCTGACCGTCCACATAGGGGTTCAGGCGGAATTCGGTGTCCTTCTGCACCCGCTTCATGACCGCCTGGGCTTCCTCGCCGGATAGCAGCACGGGCTGGTAGTTGTTCACGCGGCCCTTGTTCATGCCCGTACCGGCTTCCGCGCCGGTGATGCGGATGGGATAGAGCGTCACCTGATGTCCGATGTACACGCCGTCCTCAAAATGCAGCTGAATCTGTGCCACCAGGGACACGTCGCAGTAGAGGTATTCATCCACGCCGGTGTTGCCGCCGAAGGAGAAATTGCCCAGGGAGTGCAGTGTCGTCACGCCCTTTTCCACCCACAAGCCCTGGGGCACATGGGGATGGTTGCCCACGACGATATGCGCGCCATTGGCCATGCAGATTTTGCGGTAGCGCGTCGTCATGTCGGAGTGGGTGGGGTTGTCCTCCTTGCCGGCGTGCATGGAGGCGATGATGACGTCGCAGCCAGCGTCCCGCAGCTTCTGGAAGTCCTTTTGCACCTTTTCCTGATTCTTGGAGTAGTAGCTGGGAACGACGCCGATGAAGCCGATGCGCACGTCGTTGTCAAAGTCGAACCAGCAAAGATCCCGGCCGAATTCCGTTTCGCCGCAGTACTTAACGCCCGCCGCGTCCAGCGCGGCCACCGTGGCCTGGTAGCCCGCCTGCTGATAATCCAGCGTGTGATTGTTGGCCAGATTGACGACCTCCACGCTGCCCGCGGTAAGGATGTTCACATAATCCTCCGGCGCGCAGAAGGCGTAGCGGCTCGGGCTCATCTCCTTGGGGGTGTAAAGCACACCCTCCAGGTTGACCAGGGTGATGTCGTCGTTCTCCGTCAGGGAGCGAATGCCCGCGAAGGGGTAATCGTACCCGTACTGTTCGATGTAGCGCTGGTATGCGTAGGGCTTATCGCTGACCCGCTTGTTGCTGCCCAGGGTCGTATCGCCGGTGCAGGTGATGGTGATGATCTGCGTTTCCGCCAGGGCGGCAACGGGCAGCAACAGGGCCAGGAGGAGGGCAAGCATACGTTTCATGGGATCATTCCTTTCGGGTGTGTTGATGGGGTGAGGGCAGAGAACACCGGCTCCTCCCGGAGTGTTTCGCGAAAGCCGCGGAAGTTGGCCTTTCCGCCCACGCCGGTGAACCAGTTGCCCGTGCATTCGTTGATGATGCGCAGTTCGCCGCCTCGTTCGTCCATCTCGAAGAGCAGCATGCGCTTCTTGGGGTGATCGTTGGGGCAGTGGAGGGCCATCATCAGCTGTCCGCCCGTGCTATTGTGGCCGGGCAGGGTGTAAAAGAGCATGGAATGTCCGCCGTCCAGGCCGTAGAGGGGATCCTCCCGCTGTACCCAGGGGCCGAAGATCTCCCCGGAGCGGCTGACGGCATAGCCGGTGGCGTAGCCTTCCCGGCTGAAATTCGTCCAAAGCATGATGAGTTTCCCGTCGGGCAGGCGGTGAAGGAAGGGCCCGTCGGTGACAAAGCCGTTGAAACGGTCCTGCCCGGCCAATCGAGCGCCCCAGGGGGCGTCCGACCCCCGGAAGAGCACGATGGGGTCACCGATGGCATGACCCAGGTCGTCGCTCAGGGGGATGGCGCAGACCTGCCCGTCGTAGACCTGCAGCCACTCGTGGCAATATACCATCCAGGGCTTGCCCTTCCTGTCCACATAGAGCGTGCCGTCCAGGCATTGCCAGCCCGGGGGCGTGACGGGCTCTGCCTCGATGGGCCGAAAGGGTCCCAGGGGATTGTCCGCCACCAGGAACTGGCAGCGGCGGTACATGCCTTCTGCCCGGAAGGTGGAGGCGATGTAGTATTTGCCCTGCCAAATATGGCATTCGGGCGCCCAGTAATCCAAATCGGCCCAGAAGCCGGTGGACTGCGCGTCAAACACGCGGATGGGCGCGGACCAGTGCACCAGATCCTCGCTGACCAGCGCGTGAAAAGCGCCCCGGCGCTGCTGCTCCGGGAAGCGATCCAGGTTGAAGAACGCCGCGTAGAGATAATACTTGCCGCTGACCGGATCGGCCAGGATGAAGGGGTCGGAGATGTGCACATCGCGTACATGCAATGGGTAGTCCATGCCAGAACCTCCTGACATTGTTGCTACTCTCATGATACACGACTTTTCGGGGATAGTCAATCGAAATCGGCAAGGAGCAGAAAAAGACCCTCCCGCGCAGGGAGAGCCTTCCAATTATTCCGCATTCCAGGCATAGGTCTTGAGGCAGTAGCCGCTTTCTGCGCCCTCGTCCCGGTGGAGGAATACAGCGCTGTGCCCGTCCGCGCCGGGGACAAGGAAGCATTCGTCCAGCGTGGCGAACTGGTAGGGCCTGCCGGTAATGTCCGCCAGGATGGTGATGGCGCCGTCCTTTGCAACATGGCGCAGCTGGGTGCAAAAAGGCTCGCCCCATACGGGCTGGTGCCCGAAGAGCTCCAGCATGCCGTCCTCACAGGCGATCTGGCTGCCAGCGGTATCATCCACCCCGGGCAGGGTGTGGATGCCCACCGGGTCGCCGGGCAGCGCGGTTGCCTTGTCCACCGGGACAATGGCGTAGCGCCAGGGCTTGCCGCCATTGGCGGTGTTGATGAGCAGGTACAGCGTGTCCGTCGTTTCGATGGCGGTATAGGGGGTTACGACCTCGCCCTCGACCGATAGGGTGTACTGGTGGAACAGCTGGCACTGCGCGTCAAACACGTAGACGGTCAGCGCGGGGGACTGGGAGGTCATGTCGATAAGGAGCAGCTTGTCCCCCAGGGCGAAGCAGGAATACCGCGCGGCGGGCAGCATATCCTCCCACACCGCGCCGGTTTCCCGATGGGTGATGCGGGTGAAGAAGGCGTCGGCCTCATCGTCGACATAGGCCTGCTCCATGCAGAAAGCGCCCCGGTTGTAGCGGTGGCACACCCTGTCCATAGGAACAAGGGACGCTTCGGCATCCGTCAGCAGTGTGCCATCGTAGCCGATGCGCCAGGTCAGGCGTGTGTTGTCGGGCGTGTAGTAATCCACCTGCGTGCCCTCAATCACGATGCCCTCTGGCAGCAGCGCTACCTCCAGCGCATAGGGGGAGCTGGCCTTGCCGTCCGTGCACAGCGCATAGTGCCACAGGAGCGTGCCATCCGGGGCGGCACAGAGCACGTAACGGGTCGTGCCGCCATCGGTGGTGGCTTCGCCGGAGGCGATCAGCAGCAAGCTGCCATCCGGCAGGGCGTGCACCTGATTGATCAGCGACAGCGGTACGGGGGATTGCAGCGCGTTTTCCCCAGACAGATGCACCTGCGCCGACGCGGGGAGGATCATGAGGAGCAGGCAGAGCAGCAGCAGGCAGGACACGAGCTTTTTCATGGGGATAACTCCTTTGATGGTTTACCAATAAGACGCAACAGGACGGAAAAATCTTCCGTAACAAGTGTAACAATCCCCATGAAAAAGCCCCCTCCCATGCGGGAAGAGGCTGCTGGGTCATTCGCTCATGACGATGGTGACGACGCTCTGCATCGGCAGCGTGATGTCGGTCTTGACCGCCCCGGCGTAGGTCTTGGCCAGGTCGCGGGCGGTGGAGGTTTCGTGAATCTGCATGGTGGTGTAGGCGGAGAAATCACCGTTAAGCTCGATGTGCTGGGAGGCGAATTGCTCGTTGATGAGCACGATCACCAGCTGCTGCTTGCCGTCGCGCTCACCCTTGAAGACTACGGGCTGGGCGTCCTTTGCGCCGCTGGCTTCCACGCGGACAAAGCCCGGGCGGATGTAGCGGGTGTAGTTGCCGTAGGCCCACAGGCGCTTGAGGGGCACGATGGAAATCTCCCCCGCGCCGTTCTCGGTGGCGTGGATCAATCCGTCCCGGTAGCCGCCGGGGGACACGCCTACCCAGGTGCACCAGGACACCGCGTCCAGCACGGTCAGGTCCTCCTGGACGCACTGGGCCAGGTGGATGGCGCTGTCCATGGTCAAGTCGGTGCCGTTGACCATCTCGCACCACTCGCTCATGCGCAGCTTCACGTCAGGGTAGTGCACCGTCATCCAGTTTTTGAAGCTGACCTTGGCTTGCGTGTTCGACCAGTAGGAGTGGCAATCCACCGCGGTGAAGTGATCGCTCAGCACCTTGTTGCCCAGCAGCGCACTGACGTACCTGGTGGTCTGGCCGCCCCATTCGCCGCTCTCCGGGCCGGAGAGCTCCACGCCGCTCAGTGCCGGACGCTTCTGCATCTCCTCCAGGAAGGAGATGTAAACCCCAGCAATCTCCTCCGGTTCGTAGTGGCAGCCCTCCTGGCCACCCGTCCAGTCCCACTGGGGCTCATTGATGGGGGAGAGGAACTTGACCGGAATGCCCAGCTCCAGGAAGTGCTCGGTCACGTCGCAGGCGTATTTGGCCCATTCGGCGTAGTTCTCGGGGTCGATGTTGGTTTTGTCCCCGCCGGGGGTCAGGTGGGCCCAGCCGTTTTTGGTCAACCTCTCGATGGGACTGTTGAAGAACAGGACGACCTCCTCGCAGCCCAGGCGGGTGACCTCCTGCACGAACCACATTGCGCCCTCGTCCTTGGCCCAGTCATACACGCCGGGGGCGGTCTCGAAGGACTGGGCGCGGCGGTTCACATCCGAATAGTTGCCGTTGCCGCTGTCCGCCGAGCCTGCGCCCAGGTTGTAGCGGTAGTTGGTCAGCCCGATGCCGTAGGTGGGGTCATAGAGGAGCGTGGCAATACGCTGGCGGTTGGTGCGCATCGTGCCCTGGTACTTGCTGTCCCACAGGCCCGCGTACTGGCTCCACCAGGCGCCGCTGGTGCCGAAGGATTCGATGGTTTGATGGGTGACGGTTTCGTCGATGGTGAGCGTATCCGCCGCGCTGGCCAGGACTGGGAAGAGCAGCAGGCTCGCCATCGCCAGGGAAATCAGATGCTTCAGCATGAGGGAACCTCCTTGAAGAAAACCGCCGGACACCGGCGAGGAGGCCATGTGTCCGGCGGCGGTTGGTCTGGGGATGGGTAACAGCTTGGCCGCAGAGGAGGGGGGCTCCCTTGCGGCTGCCCAGTGGGTAGTTGCCGAAGGCAAAGCAACAAGTGATGTTGAATTGCCCCTTGACCCATTGCTTTTGCGCCTTGGGGGTTAGCCGACCAGGCCGGAGTTCTCCAGGTTTTCTACCAGCCAGCGCTGCGCGAAAAGGTACAGCACCAGCAGGGGCGCCAGGAAGATCAGCACGCCCGCCTGCTTGAGGGAGTCGAAGGTCATGTCCGTGGTGACAGGCACCCCGTACCACACGCGCACGCGCTCCAGCAGGGTGAACTTATTGGCGTCGATGAAGGTCGTCGCCAGTTCGGAGGCCATGTGAGCACCCTCGGGGTCGAAGTAGCGGGTGTAGTAGGTGTCGCCGTAGTTCCACACGAAGGATAGAATCGCCACGATAACGATGGCCGGGATGGCGTTGGGCACCATGATCCTGAAATAGGTGCGGTAGTAGCCGCAGCCGTCGATCAGCGCCGCCTCCTCCAGCTCCTTGGGGATGTTCTTGAAGAACTGGGAGAAGATGAGGATCATCAGGCTCTGGTTCACGCCGTTGCCCAGGGCTGCCATCAGGTACAGGGTCGCCGGATTGCCGATGAGGTTGGTTTCCGCCTTAATCCCGGGAATGATGGCGTGCAGCAGCCGCATCAAACCGGCAGCGTCAAAGTGGTTGAAGTAGATGTACTGTGCCAGCAGCAGGGACTGACGGGGGGTCAGGAACACCAGCACCACCAGCACGAACATCACCGGGCTCAGATAGCGGTATTTGACGCGGGCCATGGTGTAGCCGGTCATGGCGGACACGAACACCTGGATGGCCATCAGCGCCAGGGCGAAGCCGATGGACTTCACCATCGTCATGATGCCCTCGGGCATGGTCATGCGGGCGGCAGCCGTGAAGGCCAGGGTGGACCACTCCTCGGGAATCCAGATCACGTTGGGGTTGCCCAGGTCCTCCAGCGCGCTGAGCACCGTGGGCACCAGCTTGATGAAGGGGTAGAGAATCACGAAGCACAAGCCCAGGATCAGCACCAGCGTCACCAGCTGGAAGCAGAAGCTGCCCACCTGCTTTTTTGCCAGGTAGATGTTCTGATCGGCGGTGAGCTTGGGTTTTTGCTTCTTGTGGGGCGGCGGAGGCGTCGCAACGGTGGTACGGGTCGGGATGAACAATTCCTTATCAGCCATTGTTGGACACCACCTTTCTTGTCAGCAGCAGCACGATGCCCAGCACCAGCAGCACGTTGATGATGTACACCACCGATAGAGCGGAGCCCACGCCGATCTTGTTCTGCTCAAAGGCGAAGGAGTAGGCCTCCTGGGCGATCTGACTGGTCAGGAACACGTCGACGATGGTGTAGATGAGCACAAAGACAACGATGTGCATGATGGAGGGAATGGTGACCTTCCAGAAGGTTTCATAGCCGGTTGCGCCCTCGATCTTCGCCACCTCGTACATGCTCGGGCTGATGGACTGGAGCGCCGCCAGGAACACCAGCGTCTGCACGCCGGAGCGGGAGATGATGTTGAAAATGTTCTCCACAAACTGGATGATGGGGCTGAGGTACATCATGGGGATGGAGGTGTAGCGCACCAGCATCCGGGCTACGAAGCTTTGGGCGAACAATCCGCCGGTTTGCAAGGTGTCGGTGCCGGTGGTGATCGTCAGCATGTCGGTGACGACCTCCAGGCCCAGGATGATGGGCAGGAAGAAAATCATACGCACGATGGCGCGGCCCTTGAACTGCCGGTTGGCCAAAAGTGCCAGGAACAGCGACAGCAGCGTGATGAGCGGCACGTCGATGAGCATGTTGGTGTTCTCCGTCGCAAAGACGCGCAGAATCTGCGTCTTGTCGGTGGAAACCTCGGTGGTGAAGAGGTTGATGTAGTTCTGCACACCGATGAAGTCAAACTTCATGTTGCCCACATCGTCAATGGTGATCTTCTGGAAGGAGTAGAAGATCGTTTCCGCCAGGGGTTTTAAGAAGAACATCACAAAGCCCAGCAGGAAAGGCAGCAGGAACGTGAAGCCCAGCAGCTTCCGTTTGGTGTTATAGGACAGTTTCACTCTTTGCCTCCTTCCTGGACGAGCAGGTAGGTACCTGCCTCGACCACGCCGTGGGCAGATTCAAAGGGCAGCGAGGTGTAGTTGGTCACCACATGCACGCCGTTTTCGTAGGTGGTTTCAAACACGTCCTTGGCAAGGATCACATGGTTCGTGATCTGCTTTCCGCCGATGGCAGCGCGCAGCTGGGCACAGGTATCCGCGGCCTTCAGGATCTCGTCCTTCCACTCGCTCCAATCCACCGCGTAAAGGGACTCGAAGTGGCTGGTCTTGAGGATGTCGGGGTTCTTGTAGGTTACGGTGTACTTCACGCCCATGCCCAATTCAGCCGCCTGCATCAGGTAGTAATCCAGGCTGCGGGAATTGAGGTTCACATCCTGGCCGATGACACCGGTCAAGCCGCGAAGCGACAGCTGACGGAAGGGCACGGTGCAGTAGAAGGATGCGTACTGGCTGGAGGTGCGGGACACGTTCACCGCGTAGTCCGCCATGGGGGCTAATTCGGAGGAGGGATCGTTCAGCGTCAGGGGCGCAGCGGCCTTCAATTCCGCCAGGGAGGCTTCCACCAGCTTGTTTGCCTGCACCTGGTTGATGGTGCTGTTGTAGCGCAGGTCCGCGAACACGTCATGCCCCAGGTCGCCGATGGAGAGCTTCAGGTTCAACCCCTGATCGTTTAGCCCTGTCAGGAATTTTTCCGTCACATAGGGCAGGTATTTGGGGGACAGGCGGGTGTAGGAGCGGATGGGATCCCAGCGGCCGTTAAAGATCGCGCTATCCGGGGTGTAGAGGTAGATTTCCGCCGCCTTGTTGCTGTAATCGCGCAGGGCGTGCTGATAGGGGATGTAGTCCCGCCCGTTTACGTACACGCGGGAGAGGTTCACCTGCCAGTAGAGGTCGGTGCCCCTCTTTTCCGCGGCGGACAGCAGCGCCTGCATCTCCTCCACCGAGCCATTTTCCTTCACCAGGCGCGCGCCGTCGTTCAGGCGGGAGATCACGCCGCCGTTGAAGGCGCCGTCATACTGCACCACGCTGCCCTCGGGGAGCGCCTCGACGATCTCCTGGGCCTCCTTGTAGGTGGTCATGGAGGTGATGTTGTCGTAGGGAATGCCGATGAAGCGGTCGATCAGCGTGACCGCACCCACGACCTCCACAAAGGCCTTGGGGCCCTCGGGGGCGGTGATGCCCACGCCGGACTGGGCGGAAAGGTAAGAACGGTAGTCCATCGCCATGTCGAAGTAGGTGACCTCGCTGGCGTAGGGCTTGTAGCGCACGGTGAAGTCCATCACGATGTGGCCGGAATCCGCCACGAAGGTGGGGCTGGAGTCAGCGTACGCGCCGTTGATCTTCACGCTGGCGTGTTCCAGCGTATCGACGGACACATAGGCCTTATTGGTGCCGGTGTACGACTTTTTCTTGCCTGTGCCACTGGTGGTGCCCAGGGTGATGTGGAGGTTAGCAGTGTCCATGCCCTCCTCAATGATGGCGAGCAGACCATGGGTGGAGGGCTCCACACCATTGATGACGCCAAACAGGGGCATGCGCAGCTCCTCGGCATACTCGGACTGGTAGTAGTAGTCGGCGTAGTAGTTGTTGTCCATGTAGGGACGGTCGTACTTGGTCATGCTGCCCACGAAGGTGTTGAAGCGCATCAGCGCGCCGGAGCCGTCGGGGGTGAGGAAGTAGCCATCGTTCTCCTCGGCGGCGGGCAGGGCTGCCAGGTTGGGCAGCACGGCGATGCGCTGCATCTTGTAGAAGTCGTTGCCCACCGTGATGTCGCCGGTGGGAATGTGGGCCAGCAACTCGCCGCCGTCCAGGGTGAACTCAATGGCCACGTTGAACTGGGCCGGCTCATGGAAGGTGGGGGTCACGCCGAAGGCCGCGCAGTCCTCAATGAGCATCTCGCGGGTGTAACCGATCAGGGAGGTCAGCTTGATCAGCGCGTCGCGCAGGGAGGGCGCGGGGCTGATGCCGGAGAAGAACTGGTCGTAGCTCAGGTCCTCGGGCTGGGGATCAGGCTGATTGGCCTTGGGGTTGATGCGGTAGCACTGATGCAGCATGTCCAGGTAGCGCTGGTGCTGCTTTTCGTCAATGATACCGTCGGCAAGCAACTGATCCACCGCGGGGAGGATGAAGCCCTCGTAGCGCTCCTTGGGGAAGCGGGCGGGCAGGTACTCCAGGTACACCTTGGAGTCGCCCTCGTTGATGTCCATCTCCACCCGCACGCCGCCTACAATGCGGTAGAGCTTGTAGGTCTGGAAGGCGACGCAGTTCTTGTAGGAATTCCAGACGGTTTCGGTGTTGTCCTCGCCGCGGAAGGTGAGCTCCAGCAGGGCCAGGGCGGCTGTGTCATCCGGGGAAGCGCCCTCCATCGCGGAGGACCAGGTGCGGCCGGTGGCGTCGTCCGTCAGGGTCAGCACGAGGGTTTCGGTGTCCAGGGCCAGGGTGCGTCCGCCGTTTTGCGCCACGGTGACCACGCCGCCCAGGGGGATTTCCTCCCCCTTGGCCACAGACGCGCTCGTCGTTGCGGGGATGTCCGCCGCCTGCAGGGAAAAGGCCGGGTAGTAGAAGATCAGCGCGCCGGCGACGATGACGAGGGCCAGGATGCCCAGCGTCCAGGCAATGGGGTGCGCGCCGTAGATATTCTTGATTTTATCCATCATCTTGCGTGCACCTCCTTACAGCCTGCGCATCAATTCCTCAAACACGCTGGAGAAGAAGGAAACCATGCGCTCCAGCATTGTGAAGAGGAGGATGCCGATGAAGAGAATGATCGCCGCTGCCACGACGGACATGATGATGGACATGACGCTGCCGCCAAAGCCATATTCATGGATGGTCGTCAATCCCGCCAGCACCAGGAAGGCGAAGTACACATAGCACAGCAACTGGATGGAGGTGAGGATCATGACCTCCTCCGTGGCCACGAAATTGCTGGCGAAGGTGACGATCACATCGCCGATGATGAGCACCGTCAGGCTGTAGCACAGGACGATATAGATGTCCTTCATCTTGCCCTTGCCGTTGAAGAGCGTCGTGATGGTCCAGTTGGACACGGTGAAGAGCGCCACCACGGAGATCGAGGACACGAACAGGGACAGTGCATCCATCTCCGCGATGTTGTTGGTGTTCATCACAAAGCCCGTGTACTGGAACTTCAGGCAGTTGAGCACCGCGTAGGCAATCAGCAGCAGCGTTGCGATGAGGAGGCTGCCGTGGTTGCGGAAGCGGATCTCGAAGAATGCGTCGAAGGGGTGAATCAGCGACTGACCCCAGTAATGGAGTTTATCCTTGGTCACAAGCTTCATTTTCTCGCCCCCTTCTTCTGCTTGCGGTGATAGTTGACCTCGCTGCCCAGCACCGCGCCGATGAGCACCACCGCCACGATGGCGATGATCCAGAAGTTGTCCTTCATCACGTTGGTGCGGTGGCCCTTGTAGGCCTTGGAGTAGAACTCCCGGTTGTTGCCCAGCTTAAAGTTGTACATGGCCTCCTCGTATTCTTCCTTCATCAGCAAATTTTTGCCGATGCCGACGTAGGCGGTCTCGAGGTTGGCGCACAACCGGAGCACCTCTTCAAAATGGGCGGTGGCGACGTCCCATTCGCCGTTGTAGTACGCCTCGCCCGCCTTGAGCAGGGCGGTGCCGAAATCGGTGGGCTCGTAGATGTAGGCGCACTTGAGGTCGCTGTCGCCGATGATGAGCTTGTCGCCCAGCCAGGCGATGGTGCTGGGGGTCTTGAACTGCCCCGTTGCCGCGCCCTTGGAGCCGAACACGCAGAGCAATTCGCCGTCAAAGTTGTACAGGAACACATGGCCGTAGGTCTTGTCCAGCACGGCGTAGGTGCCGTAGGGCTTGACCGCGATGTCCACAAAGGCGGAGAGCTTGTCGGTCTTCAGGTCGCCGATGACAGCGATGTTGCCCATCTCGCGCAGCACGTTTTTGCCCTGGAAGTTCAGCCGGAACACGCACTTGGCGGAGGAGTAGTCACTGGTCACGGCCATCACGAAGCCTTCGCCGTCCAGGGCGACGTTGTTGAAGGCGGGCGCGTAGGTCTTGCCCATCTTTTCCTTCTGCTTGTCCGAGGCGATGGATTTCCACAGGAAGTCCACCATGTTGATCTGGGGCTCGTTCACGCCGAAGTAGCGGGAGAAGGTGCCGTCCTCGTTCAACTCAATGATGCCCTCGTAGGAGGACTGCACGACCACATAAATGCGGTCGGCGTTGTCCACGGTGATCTTGGAGGGCTTGAACTCGGTTTCGCCACTCATGTTCTCCGGGCGGAGGATGGCGCGCTTGAAGGCGTAGTTGTTCGCGCCGTCCAGCACCAGGATGCGCTGGTTGCCGGTGTCGCAAACGTAAAGCTCATCCGCCTTCTCGTGGTAGAACACGCCCTCGGGGTTGGTGAGGGTGACGTTCTGGCCGTCAATCTGCGCGTTCTTCTTGTTCTCGTCCTTCACGTTCTTGATGAAGGCGGTGAACTGGCCGTTTTCATCCAGGATATAGATGATGGAGGCGGTGCGGTCCACCACGAAGATGCGGCCATCTTCGCTGGTGCACACGTCGGTGACGGTTTCCAGCGCGCGGCCAGCCTTGGCCACGGTGGTGGAGTCGATCACCTGGGCGAGCACGAAGGGCGCGGGGGTTGACTTAATGTTGCGGAAGAAATCATAGGTGTACCCCTGGTACACATTGCTGGAGCCGTCCGCCGCAAGCGCGGTGCAGCTGGTGAAGAGCATCAAGGCGGATAGCAGAAGCAGAACGATTCGTTTCATCATCTGTACGCCTCCTTAATCCTTCATGCCCGAGGTGGACATGGTCTCGATGACGTTGGACTGGGAGATGACGAACACCGCCACAGGGACCAGCATCATGATGAGGGAAACCGCGGAGGAGACGCCGGTGCGTGCGATACCGCCGGACACCAGCTGGCTGAGCACGTAGGACACGGGCTTGAGCTCCTCGGAGTAGATGAACACGCCGCCGGTGGTGCCCCACATCTGCTGGAAGGACAGGATGATCAGCGTGATCCAGGCGGGCTTGCACAGGGGCATGATGATCTTCCAGTAGATGGTGAACTCGTTGGCGCCGTCGATGGTGGCGGCCTCCAGCAGGGAGTCGGGGATCTGGCCGATGAAGTTCTTCATCAGGTACAATCCCAGGGTGCCGCCGATGGCCGTGAGGATGACCGCCCAGTAGGTGTCCACCAGACCCAGGTAGGTCATGATGAGGTAGTTGGGGATGGCGGTCACGGAGGAGGAGAACATCAGCGCGTACACGATCATCTCGCTCATCACCTTGGAGCCGGGGAAGGTGTACTTCGCCAGTGCGAAGGCTGCCAGCGACCCCAGCATCACCGTGCCCAGGGTGCCCAGACCCGTGATGACCGCGGTGTTGTAGATGTAGCGGGAAAGCGGCACGTCGAAGGACTCCAGGATGAAGCTCAGGTCGAAGAAGTTATCCAGCGTGGGGTTATCCACCGTCAGCCGGGGCGGGAAAATGAAGATCTCGCTCATGGGCTTGAAGGCGGACACCACGGTGTAAATCAGCGGGAACAGGGAAAACAGACCAAACAGACCCAGGAACACCATCAGCGAGATATCCACCGCCAGCGAGCGGCGGGTGCGCAGCTTTCTGCGGCGTAGCCATGCCCTCAGACCGGTCTTCTTGGGAGGCTTGGGGTAAAGACTCTTCTTTTTCTTTGCCATTTTCTATCCCCTCCTTAACCGATCTTGCGCAGGACCTTCTGCACCAGGATGTTGCAGAACAGCATGAGCAGGAACAGGAACACAGCGATCGTACAGGCATAGCCCATCTCGTAGCGCAGATTGCCGTAGTCATGCAGGTGCGTCATGATGGTGTGGCCCGCATAGTTGACGGACGGGAAGCCAACCAGGTCCAGGGAGATCTGGCTGACGGAGAACGAGTTGGTGATCTGCATCACCGCGCCGAACATCAGCTGGGGCTTCATTGCCGGGAGGGTGATGTACCACAGCTCCTGCCAGCGGTTCTTGATGCCCTCCACCGCGCCAGCCTCGTACATCGCGCGATCCACGGTCTGCAGGCCTGCGATGAAGGATAGGAAGGACACGCCCAGGCTCATCCAGATCTGCACGATGATCAGGATGGGCATGATGTAGGCCTCTGTGGTCAGCCAGTAGATGGGCTCCTGCAGGATGCCCAGCTTCATCAGCCAGGCGTTGGCGTAGCCGTAGGTGTCGGAGGAGAAGATCAGCTTCCACACCAGGTACACATTGCCGGAGATGGAGGGCGCGTAGAACACCAGCGTCATGATGGCGCGGGGGATGCGCGGCAGCTCGTTGATCAGCCAGGCAAAGAGGAAGCACATCAGGTAGGACAGCGGGCCCGTCAGGATGGCGAACACCATGGTGTTCTTGATGGCGGTGAGGAACACATCGTCCTCCACGATGAGGGTGATGTAGTTCGTAAGGCCAATCCAGTCAGGCATGGAGGTCATGTTAAAGGACGTGAAGCTCAGGAAAATGGCGGCGGCAACCGGCAGCACCGTGAACAGGATGAACACGAGGGCGAAGGGAGCCACCATGAGATACTGATTGCGGTATTTCTTCATGGATGCGCCAAGCGGCAGCTTTTTTGCAGACGTCATCGTTGTCTCCCTCCTTTACTTGGCGGTATTGAGGCCGAATTCCTCACGCTTCTTGGTCAGCTCCTTGTCGATCTCGCGGATGTTGAGGTAGAGCGTCTCGCGGGGATTCGCCAGGTCAGCCACAACGTCCTCAAAGGCGTAGGAGATCATGCGGGTGTTCATGTAGTAGCCGGGCACGGCGGGCATGCTGATGAGCTTGTCATACTGGGACAGCAGCTGCGCGCTTTCGGCATTGGACCAGGGCAGGTTGCGGATCACATTGGGGTCAGCGGCGGGGTAACGGGCCGCAGCGCCCATGATGGCCTCCAAGGTGGTGGCGTAGGAGGTCTGCTGGGGGGTGTCGTTCCACCACTTGACGAATTCCCAGGCGGCGTCCTTGTTGTCCGCACCCTTCATGATCACGGTCTGCACGGTGTCGCAGACGTAGGTGTTGTCAATCGTGCCGTCCTCCTTCACAGAGCCGGGGAAGGCGGAGAAGCTCCACAGACCCTTGATTTCCGGCGCGAAGATTTCCAGCGTGCAGTAGGTGGTGTAGTCGGTCACGCCCACGGGCATTTCGCCGGTGCGGAAGCGGTTGGAGAAGTCCGCCTGCACCTCCAGGCCGTGCACGGTGAACAGATCGGTGTACCACTTGAAGGCCTCCATGGCGGGGTCCTCGTGGAGGGCGGAGGCAATGCCGTAAGTTGCACCCTCGCCCTCGTAGATTTCGCCCTCGTTCTGGTAGACCATGGCGGAGAACACGTTCAGGCCGGTCGCCACACGGGTGGAGGGCATGTAGAAGTCGTAGTTCTCGCGGTTGAGGACGGGGATCATCTCCATAATTTCCGTCCAGGTGGTGGGTACGTTCAGGCCCAGCTCATCCAGCACGTCCTTGCGGTAGAACAGCATCTGGAAGCTGACCTGCTCGGGGATGCCATACGCGCCATCGCAGTATTTGGTGGCGCGCAGCACACCCTGGGAGTAGCGCTGAACGTAGTCCGCATAGTCGGGGTACTGGGACAGATCGACCGTTGCGCCGCGCATGGCGAAGTCCTGGGCGGTGGCTTGGTTCAAGCCGATCACCACGTCAGGGCCGTTGCCAGCCAGGGCGGCGCGCAGCACCACATCCATGGGGATGAGCTGCAAGGTGACGGCAATGTCCGTGTTGGGGGAGAAGGTTTCGTCGATCAGGTTCTGAATGATCTGCGCCTGCTCGCGGCCGGCGGAGGCCATCCACACCTTGATGGAAGCGGCCTTCTTGCCGCCGTCATCGCTGGCGACCACGCTGCTGCTGGAGTGGAAGAACGTGGCCCAGAAGCGCTGGACGTCCGCGATGGCGCCCTGCAGCCAACCCTCGGTGGGGGCGGGGAGGGAGGCGGTGTCGCGGGAGAGCATCAGGCTATCCAATTCCAGGGGCATGGTGGAGATGTTGACGATCCAGGTGCCCAGGGCGGAAATGTTGTTTTTCAGCTGGCTGAGCTCCTTGACGATGTTCTCCGGGTCCTTGGCAAGGCCCAATGCCTGGATAGCCATCTTTTCGAGCATCGCGGTGTTCTCGCCCTTTTCGCCGGTGATGGCGACCATCTGATCCACCAGGGCGAAGAGGCGGTCGCTCTCCTGCTGCATGGTGCTGACGAAGCCAGGCACCTTCTTGGCGATCTCGTAGTCGATAAACTGGCTGGGCACATTGCCTGTGATCTGAATGGTGGACAGATACAGGGCGTTGAGGTTGCGCAAGGCTTCCTCCACCTCGCTGAGCACGCCGCCGATGCCGCCCAGCACGCACTCCAGCTTGATGTCGTTCACGCCCTTGTGCAGGTAGACGTAGTAGGGCTCGCCCTTTTCGTTGGCGAGGGTGTAGTTCTGCATCTTGCCGGAGTAGTCAAAGCCAATGACCTCCGCCTCCGCGAAGGGCACTGCGCCGTTGACGGACAAGCGGCGGTAGCTGGTCACGCCGCGGGAGGTCTGGCGGCCCTTGAAGGTCAGGACGTACAGACCGTCCTCCGGCGCTTCCACCTGCCAGGTGATGGCGTCGCCCGGCTGGGCCCAGTTGCTCGCGCCAATGGTCGGGTACAGGATGTGCCAGGCGTGGTAGGGCACCAGCGCCGCGTCAGAGTAGTTCTTCTGCACGGTGATGGCGGGGGAGGTTTTCAGAATGTCATAGGTGGCGTTGGGGACGGACAGCCGGGTACCCTCGCCCTCCTTGACGGCGCGGCGCTCGGCCTGGCACACGATGGCTTCGCCGCCATACTTTGTCCCTTCGGCTTCCCACTTCGCCAGCATGGCCTGGTAGCTGCTCTTTTCCGGCGCAGCCTTGAAGGTAAGCGTGATGACCTCCAGGGGCTCCTTGACCGCCTCGAAGGTCAGGGTGTGCTCGCCCGCGGTCAGGTAGAAGATCAGCGGCGCGCCGGAGCGGCGGTCGTAATCCTCCAGGTAGATGGTCTGGGTGGAGAACAACTCATCGGCGTTGGGACGAATCTCGTTGTCGTTCTTGAGATGGATGTCCTCGTCGCGCCAGATGCGCTTGAACACGATCTGCGTCAGCGCCTCATAGGGGGCTTCACCGTCGATGAGCACGCGGCGCTGAATGTCGCTGGTGGTGCCAGCCAGGGCGCGGTAGCACACCTCCAGGTTGAAAAAGCCGGTCTCCGGCACGGTGAACTTCCAGGTGATGGCGCCCATATCGCCGGTATCGACCCCCTCGGTCAGCGCCTGGGCGTTGGAGTCCGCACTCTTTTCAAAGGCGAACACATCCACCTCGGCCACGGCATCGGACAGCGCATCCGCATAGCTGTGGGCATCCAGGTACGCCTGGTAGGTCTTTTCACGGGCGATCACGGTTTCGGTGGCAGGCATGGCGTAATGTCCCTTGTCCTTGCCGCGCAGCGCGCTGACAAGAAGCACGGCGACCACGAGCACGACGATCACACACAGCGCGATCAACAGTTTCTTTTTCTTGGTCACGGGCCTTCTCACCTCTTTGGCGTAGTATGTGTCATCGCTGCATAACGCGGGCTCCCAGGGGAAGCCCATGCAGCGTCCGACCAACTCCACTGCTTGTGGAGCCTGCGTTATGCAACGGTGATGACCCCGCCCGCGGCGGAGCCCATGGGAGATTTGCTCCCTTCATATCCGAGCTTTCCGGTTGGCTATGAACAAGGGCGGGCGCTATCAGGCCCCAGCCTTCTAACGCCCGCCCGATTTGGTTCGGTGTGATCTTTTGTAAAGCGCCTTACTCGACGACGACCTCGACCTCGATGGCCACCTCAGCGGTGTTGCCAGCGTAGTCGGTCACGCTCAGGGTGACGGCGTAGGTCTCGGGCATAGAGGTGTCCAGCTCGGACATGTCAGCCACCACGTTCGCCTTCAGATCCAGACCGGAAGCGTCCTTCGCCTCAGCGATGAAGGCGGTCCAGTCAATGGTGGAGGCGTCGGTATCCATGGCGATGGTGGGCAGCTCTTCCACCACGGTCAGGGTGGGAGCGGTGGTGTTGGCGGGATCGTACACGATCACGTCCACCTTCGCGGAGCCCTCGTTGCCGGCCTTGTCGGTGAAGATGGCCTTGGCCTGGTAAGCGCCTGCGGCGGTCACGTCAACGCGGCCTTCCACCTCGTACTTGGCCAGGGCGGGATCCAGCACGCCGTCGAAGCCGTCCTCGGCGGAGAAGTACTGGGTCCAGTCAATCGCGGACAGGTCGGAATTCATGGCCACGACCACCTTGCCGCTCGCCTTGACGGCGGGGCCCTGGTTGTCGTTGAGCTCGCTGGAGCCCAGGATGGCTTCCATCTCGGTCACCACGTCGGTGAACTTGTTCATGTTCGCCTTGATGGCCACTTCGTAGGAGGGGGTGCCTTCCACGCCGTACAGGCCCTTGCCCAGGATGCGATCCCAGGGATCACGCATGCCCAGGTTGCCGGACACGTCGTTGGGCACGCACTTTTCAGAGTTGAAGATGAAGGCGTTCAGCACACCCTCGCCGTAGGTATCGTTGAAGATGTCCAGGCCGTACTTGGTCGCCTCGTCCTTGGCGACGGCAGCCTTGTACTGGTCCATGGAGTCAACGCCGGCCTTGAGGGAGTAGTAGGTCTCCCAGTAGGTGCGGTAGGATTCCAGGGCCAGCTTGGTCATTTCGGGGGAGATGCCCTTCAGCACGCCGTCGACGTCGCCCACAGAGATGACCTGGCGGTACTCGGGGGAGTAGGTGACGGAGCCGTCGGCGTTCTTGGTGACCAGGCGGTCAGCAGCGGGCCAGGGCATGATGGCGATGGACTCGCCGCGCTTGGCGCACTCGTCAGCCTGACCCTTGATGACCCAGATGGGGCACTCGGCAAAGACGGAGTTGCCACGGCCGAAGTCGTAGCCGCACTCGCACCACTGGGGGGTGTAGCCGTCATCGTACACGCCGCAGTCCACCATCACGCCAGCCTCGCGCAGCTCAACGATGAACTTGATGGCGTCGATGGATTCCTGGGAATCAGCGATGATGCCCTTGTCGCCGTAGATGCCGCCGCCGTTGGAGTACATGGCGGACATGGAGGCGAAGCGGTGATCGGTTTCATAAGCCATCTTAGTGGAGACCTTCGCGCCTTCCACAGCGGGCTCATTGCCGTAGTGGGCCTGAATCTTCTGCAGGTAGGCCTTGAAGTTGGACCAGGTCCACTCGCCGCGCTCGAGCATCTCCATGGGGTAGAGGGTGGTGCCATCGGCTTCCTTGAGCGCGTCCACCTGCTCCAGCATGGTCAGGTTGACCAGCAGGGTGAAGTACTGGTTGAAGGAGATGTTGGCGTTGACGAAGTAGTTGTGGCCGAACACGGCAGTGGGCCACATCCAGTCAGCACCCTCAAAGATGGACGCATAATCGTCCAGGGGCTGCAGGATGTTCTGCGCCAGCACGGTGTTCTCGGAGCCGGACCACATACGGGCGACTTCGCACACGGGGTTGCCGGCCAGCACGGACAGCACCAGCTCGGAGCGGGTGTCCTGCGCGTACTGCACATGCACGATCTTCACGTTGTGCTTGTCCAGCACAGCCTTTTCAGCAGCCAGACGTAGCTGACGATCAGCCTCGTCGGTGATGGTGTACTTGCCGGTGGTCTCGTCGATCTGGTTGGGATCCTGACCCGCGGCCCAGTGAGTGCCCCAGCGGACAATGATGGGCTCTTCGGCGGATGCCATGGGCACCAGCGTGAGAACCATTGCCAGCGCCAGCAGCAGGGCGGCAAACTTCTTCATAGGGGTTCCTCCTTTTTATCTGAGGCGATGGACAAAACAAAAACACCGGGAAACCAAGGCTTTTCCAGTGCAGTGTCGTGCGGCAGTCGCCTCTAATTGCCCCTATTTTAGCAAGTTTTGTGAGAATTGTCAAGAGAATGTGGCGGAACATGGATAGTGTTCACAAAAGCAAAAACGTTTTCGGGAGTGCTTCCACAGAAATTTATGTGAAATGCATGAAAAATACGGGACGCCCTTGTGCAATCGTCAAGGGCATCCCGGCAATGAAATTCGGCTTGTCGTGCGACGAATGGGTAACTTACCCAAGATCGGGGGCATCCACCAGCAAAACCTTGCCATGCTTGCCCTCGGTTTCCACGATGATGAGGGTGTTCTCGCCCTCACGCAGCAATGGCGCGGGGATGTACAGCCGCTTTTGCGGGCCGATCTCCCAGAAGCGCCCCAGGCAGAAGCCGTTGAGCGTGACAACGCCCTTGCCCCAGCCGGGCAGCTCCAGCCAGGTATCGGCGGGTTCATCCACGTTGAAGGTGAACTGATGCACGCCGGGCACGACCGCGGGCGTCCTGCCTTCGGGCCGGAAGGCGGCCATGACCTGCTCGTCGCACACGAACATGTCCCAGCCAAACTTCTGATGATCGTTGATCACCACGCCGGAGTCGATGCCCTTGCGCTGGTGTTCCAGCTTGAAGGAGTAGTTCACGCGGCCCATGTTCTCCATCAGGATCTCCAGGCGCGCGCCCTTGCGCACCGGGATGGCGGGTTTGAATTCGTGGGCCTTCTCCAGGTCGTGGTCGTAGAGGGTGGCGATGATCTCGCCGTCCAGCAGGATCACCGCGCGGTCGTTGGCGGAAACCAGCTGGAGCTTGCGCAGCTCGTCCTCATTGGTCAGCACGGTGCTGTACAGGGTGTAGCCGTAGTTCTGGCCCAGGCGCTCCATGGACATGGGGCAGACGCTGTGGACGCGCTTGCCCTTTGTCAGCAGCTGGCACAGGGGAGCGGAGGCAACCTCTGCAGCCTCGCCGTAGGCGCGGCGCGGAATCTCCGGGATGTCGATGATGGGCGCGGGGCCCTTGCGTGCTTCAATCGCGGCCTTGAACAGGCGGTACTTTTCGGTGATGCGACCATCCTCGGTCAAAAGCGCGTCGTAGTCGTAGCTGGTTACGTCGGGGGTGAGGCGGTCGTAATAGTTCGCGCCGTTCATCAGCCCGAAGGACGTGCCGCCGTGGAACATGTAGATGTTGATGTGCCCCATGTCCAGGATATCTGCAAAGTCCTTGGCGGAGGCGGCTGCGTCGGTATGGGCGTGCTTGCCGCAGCCCCAGTGGTCGAACCAACCGCACCAGAATTCCATGCACATCAGCGGGGTGATGCCCATTTCCTTCATGTAGCCGAAGCGCTCATGGGCGTGCGAGCCGAAGTTGCCGGTCTGGAACACGCCCTCGCATTTGCCGCAGGCGAGCATGTCGTGCTCCGGGCCGTCGGAGGTGACCAGGGGCACGTCGATGCCGCGCTGGATCATCCCGTCCCGCAGGATGGCGAGGTACTCCTTGTCGTCGCCATAGGAGCCGTACTCGTTTTCCACCTGCATCATGATGATGGGGCCGCCGTGGGTGATCTGCAGCGGCGCAAGGCGGGGCAGCAGCTCGTCAAAGTAGGCGAGGAACTCCTTCAAATAGGGTTCGTAGCAGCAGCGGAAGCGCATGCCGTCCTGGGCCAGCAGCCAGGCGGGGAAGCCGCCGAACTCCCATTCGGCACAAATGTAGGGCGAGGGGCGGATGATGACCCACAGCCCCAGCTCCTGGGCGATGCGGATGAAACGGCACACATCGTGATCGCCCTCAAAGTTGAATTCTCCCCGGTTGGGCTCATGGAAATTCCAGGGGATGTAGGTTTCCACCGTGTTGCAGCCCATGGCCTTGAGCTTGAGCAGCCGGTCACGCCAGTATTCGGGCACGACGCGGAAATAATGGATGGAGCCGGAAATGACCTGGAATCTTTCGCCGTTCAGATAGAAATCGTCCTTGATCTCAAAATTGCCCATGCGCGTATCCTCCGTATATGCAATATTATAATGTAGAAATCCGTTCGCTCACCTGCGGTGGAGCAAGCCGTCCTCCTCGACCACCTCGAAGAAATAGGGGCGCTCCTGCAAATGGGTGTTGGGGCTGTGCAGCGCCATCAGCAGCTTGCCCTCCTTGGTGCGGAAGATCATGCCGTGTCCGCCGTCCTTCATGAACAGGGGCTTGACCTGGCGGAACTCGCCGGTGATTTCCCCGTTGGAGCTGCGGGCCAGGCCTTGGGTGTAGCCGTCCTTGGAGAAGGCGGCCCAGAGCATCAGCAGCGCGCCGTCCTCATTGCGCCACAGGAACGGGCCGTCGGTCACGAAGGAGGGCTTGCCCATCACGGACCGACCGGGGACGATCCATTCCGCCTCGGAGGCGGTGAAGAGCAGCCGGGGCGGGCCTGCTGGGGCCCTCAGGTCGTCGTCAAGCGCCATGGCCCAGATTTCGCCGTCGATGGCCTGTACCCACTCGTGGCAGAACACCATGTAGGGCTTGCCCTCCCTGTCCACATAGAAGGTGCCGTCCAGGCACTCCCAGTTGCGGGGGGTGACAGGGCCGTCGCTGTGGGGGACGAAGGGCCCCATGGGGCTGTCTGCCCGGAGGATGCAGCTGCCGCGGCAAGCGTCCTCCGATTTGAAGGAGGCGAACATGTAGAACGCCCCGTGCCAGATGTGCACCTCGGGAGCCCAGTAGTTCATGGTGGCCCAGAAGGAGCCGTCGTTGTGGAACACCTCATGCGGGCCGGACCAGTTTTCCAGGTCGTCGGAAACATACACGTCAAAGCCGTCGTCCTCGCCCCAGCAGGTGGCCCCCCGGGTGCCGTAGAGGTAGTACTTCCCCTCATGCAGCAGCACAAAGGGATCCCGGATGTTGATGTCAGAGAGCTTCATATCGGTTGTGAACCTCCTTGCGGATCATCTACTGACAGTATACCAGAATCGCGCGGCAAATGCAATCCGCCGAGGAAGCAGGATTTGGGAAAGCATTGTCGAATCGCATACCCCACTGGAGGGAGAATCATGTTTGATACCTACTTTGCCGCGCATCCCCTGGGAGAGGTGCGCTATGCGCCGCAGTTCCCGCCGATGGCCGACCGTGCCGCCTGGGAGGGCGTGTCCCCCGAGGATCGGGCTGATTTGCTGTCCCTGGCAGAGACCTGGCGCGCGCGGCCCTATCCGCTGCTGACGGCGGGGATGTACGCGGCCTTTGTGCGCACCGGCAGCAGGCGGGATTGCGAAACGCCCTATTTCGACCGCCGGAGGAAGCTCTGCGCCGCCGCGCTCCATATGTGCCTGACGGGCACGGAGGACAGCCTCCCCGCGGTGGAGGATGGCCTCATGCTCATCTGCGAGGAAAGCGCCTGGGGCATCAGCGCCCACCTGGGCCTGAGCGCCGCCCATCCCTTCCCGGATGAGCGCCACACCGTGCTGGACCTGTTCGCGGCCCAGACGGGGATGGTGCTGTCCTTCGTGTGCCAGCTGCTGGAGGGTGTGCTGCATCCCGACCTGGTGGAGCGCGTCCGCCGGGAGGTAGAGCGGCGGGTGCTGCGCCACTTCATGGAGAACGACGGCGAATGGTGGATGGGCTATGTCCGCAAGGATCTGAACAACTGGACGCCCTGGATTATCTCCAACGTGCTGATGGCGGCCAATGTCTGGCACTACGGCGGCGCGGCGCTGATTGAACGTGCCTGCATGATGCTGGATCGCTATCTGGCCGTTGTTCCGGCGGACGGCGGGTGCGACGAGGGCGCGGGCTACTGGAACATGGCCGGCGGCGCGTTCCTGGACTGTCTGATGGTGCTGGAGGCCATGGCGGGCATAGCCCTCTTTCAGGAGGAGAAGGTGCGCCGGATGATGGCCTATCCCGAAAAGGTTCACCTGGGCGGCGGATGGTTTGCCAATTTCGCGGACTGTGACGCGCGCCCCTGGCTGAGCGGCGAAAGGCTGCAATACGCGGGCGAAAGGACGGGCAACGCGGCGCTCATCCGCATGGGAGAGGAGATGCGCACCCCGCCCTCCCTGGAGCTGAGCGACACGGTGCATCTTTCCCGTCTGTTGATGCGGCTCTTTGGCAGGCATCCGCAAGCAACCCTGGCGGAGCTTCCGCCAAAGGACGTGTGGCTGCCCGATTTGCAGCTGCGCATCCTCCGCCGGGGGGAGATGACCGTCGCCATCAAGGGCGGGCACAACGCCGAAAACCACAATCACAACGATGTGGGCAGCTTCCTGCTCATGGCCCGGGGCGATATGCGGCTGGTGGACGCGGGCAACATGGTCTACACCGCCAAGACCTTCTCCGACCGCCGGTATGAGCTGTGGAACTGCCGCAGCGTGTATCACAACGTGCCCATCATCGGCGGTGCGGAGCAGCAACCGGGCCGGGACTTTGCCGCGCGGGATGTCAAATGCCTGCCCGACGGCTTGCGCCTGGACATGGGCGGGGCATACCCGGCGGAGGCGGGCGTGACGCGCTGCGTGCGTGAACTGCGCCTGACGCTGGGCCGCATGACCCTGACCGAGGAGGTTGCCCTCCTGGAGGACAAGCCCGTCACCTGGGTGTTCATGCTAAGGCATGCGCCGGTCATCGGGGAGCGCACCGTAACCCTGGGCGTGGATGGCCCGCGCTTAACGTGGGACGCGCCCCTGACCCCCCAGGTCGAGCAGCTTGACATCACCGACGACCGTATGCGCCGCAGCTATCCCGGTGTGCTGTGGCGGCTGATGCTGACCGCGCCTTGCAGCAAGGAGCACCGGGTCAAATTCACCATCGAAGCATAAGGAGGCACCATGCATAACAACCTTGATGAAGTGATTGAAAAGGTGGTCGCCAAGCTCCGCCGGACGATGCCGGAGGCCGCCAAATCCAACCGCGTCCCCTACGCCAGCCGCGATGGCAAATGGGTGGAATCCCCCTGGAATTTGGGCAATTCCTGGTGGACGGCGGGCTTCTGGCCGGGGCTGATGTGGCTGCTGAATGCCCTGTCCCCCGACGAGGCCTTCCACCAGGAGGCGCTGCGCACGACGGAGCTGATGACGGACGAATTCCGCGTCTACCGCCATTTGAACCACGACGTGGGCTTCATGTACCTGCTCTCCTGCGGCGCGAAGCACAAGCTTGACGGCGACGAGCAGGCCAAGTGGGACACCCTCCACGCCGCGTCGCTGCTGATGGGCCGCTTCAACCCCACATCGACGCCCCGCGCGGGCTTCATCCGCGCCTGGGACGGCAGGGAGCAGCTGGGCTACGCCATCATCGACTGCATGATGAACCTGCCCCTGCTCTATCGCGCCACCCGGGAGACGGGCGATCCCCGCTTTGCGGCGGTGGCCCGTATCCACGCGGATACGGCGGCGAAGCATTTCGTCCGGGAGGATGGCTCCTGCCGCCACATCGTCGAGCTTGACCCGGTGACGGGGGCGTTCGTCCGGGAGCACGGCGGGCAGGGCTGTGGCGTGGGCAGCAGCTGGAGCCGCGGCCAGGCCTGGGCGCTGTACGGCTTCACGCTCCTGTACATGAACACAGGCGAAGCCCGCGACCTGGCTACGGCGGAGAAGATCGCCCGCTACTTTGCCGCCAACATCCGCAAGGACGGCCTGACCGACTGCGACTTCCGCCAGGACGCGCAGGTGTACCGGCTGGACAACATCGCCGGGGCGGTTGCAGCCTGCGGCTTCCTCGAATTGGCGAGGATCACCGGCAAGGAAGCCTACCGCGCCGACGCTGAAAAGCTGCTGGACGGCCTGATTGACCACTGCTGCGACTTTGGCGACGCCTATTGCGGGCTGCTCACCCACTGCACCGCCGCCTACCACGACGACAACGCGGGCACGCACACCAACATCACCTATGGCGACTATTTCTTTGTGGAAGCGCTGTGCAAAATGAAGGGCGTTGACCCCATGCTCTGGATTTGAACACCAACAAAATGTCCTCCCTCGGCCATGCCGGGGGAGGCTTGCGTTCAGAGCTTGAAGTGGCGCGATAACGCGGAAAGCGTTTCCTCGCGGGTGTCATGCTCGAAGTCGGAGCGCGTCAGGGTGAAGAAGCCCGTGTGCTGCCAGTCGATTTCCAGCGGCGGATGATACAGCGCCCAGCTGTTGAAATTCCGGAGCGTGGCCTCCGGGTCGGGGCACTTGTTGATTTCGGCGCGCATGAACTGCTTGTCCGGATCGTCCCGGTCGAAGAACCTCTGCGCGGTGATGTCCGGCGGGTCGCAGAGCATGATGGCCACATGGTCGTAATCGGAAATTTCCCGCAGCACATCCGGGGGAATGTTGGTGTCCACGATAACCTTCTGTCCGCCCGCGGCCAGGCGGAGCAGCGCCAGGATCTCGATTTCGATACATTCCTGGGTCGTCTGGCTCATCCAGCGGAAGTGCTCCTCGGGGGTCTGGTTGAGCCATTCGGGCCAGCCGGTCATGGTGTCGAAGTAGCACAAGCCGGGCTGCTTCCAGCGGTCGAGCTTCTCCCGGGGAAAGGCGTCGTGGTAGTTTTCTCCGCAGTGAATCATCCCGTAGCGCTCCGAGAGCATGCGCACCATGGTGGATTTGCCCGCGTAGCTGTGTCCGTTGATGAAATACACGTTGCGCAGATAATGGCGGATGAGGTTGTCACTGATCTGGATTTTCATGATTCCCTCCTGGCGTCAGATGTGTCTGGCAAAGATGCTGTCCGCGTCGCCGCCGTAGTTGGTCAGCTCGTCGATCTTGTCAAAGCCGTAGCGCTCATAGAAGCCGGTCATGTCCGATGGGACATAGACCGTGCCAAAGCCCTGGGCCTTCGCGTAGGCGATGGCCGCGTCCAGTAGCAGACCGCACACGCCCTGTCCGCGAGCGGCTTCCCCCACGAAGATGCTGCTGATCCACGGCCAGTAGCGGTTTTCCGGGTAGTAGTCCGTCCGGAGGAAGGTGCAGTAGCCGATGATCTCCTCGCCCTGCATGGCGGCGAAGGCGGTTTCCCAGCCGGTGAAGCGGTTCTCCCGGAGCATTTCCGCCACATGAGGCCCCGCTGCCCAGGAGCAGCGCTGGGCATAGTCGGCCAGGCGCGGACGCAGCGGAGAATCGGCGGTGACGCGCAATACCCGGATGGCTTGCCAAGCCCGGTAGGCGTTTAGCGCCGCCATATCCCGCGCCTGCAGGAATCTGCCCTGGGGACGCTTGGTGACCGGCGTGGCGATGCGCTCATAGGCTTCCTCCGGTGTGCACCAAAGCACGCGGGTACGGTTGGCAAGCTCCGCCTGGGTCAGATGCGGGGTGAGCGTGTCGTCCGCCGTGCGAACAATATAGTAGTAGGAAAGCTGCGTGAAATCCGCATGGGCGCGGTTTTCCTCCACATAGCCCAGGGGCGTGACGGATGTGATGGTGCAGCCCGTTTCCTCGTTGAGCTCCCGGCGCAGGGCTGCCTCGATGGATTCCCCTGCATCCACCCCGCCGCCGGGCAGGGTATGGATGTCGTACTTTTCCGCGTACATCACGGCCAGCATGTCGCCGGGGTTGACGACGATGGCCCGGGCGGTCACGCGGGGCGCGGCGCTGGACAGTCCCGGTAGGCCGAGTATGTCCATGTCGGTCAGGGAAGCGATACGGCGCATGGGTGTTCCTCCTTGGCGCGGCTCAGCGGTCTTGCGGATTTACATGCACATCCAGTTGCTGATGGGGCATGACGATGCCGTTTTCGTCAAAGGCCAGCTTGATGGCGCGGAGCAGCGCAAACCGGGTGTCCCAGTACTTGTCACCGGGGCACCAGATGCGCACGCCGTAGAGCAGCGCGCTGTCGGTGATGTCGGTCAGCACCACGGAGGGCGCGGGGTCGGTCAGGACGTTGGGGTTTGCCGATAGCACGCTGGCGATCACGCGCTCCACCTGCTCCAGCGGCGCGGCGGGGTCAACGCGGAAGGTCAGATCCACGCGGCGGGTTTCGGCCACGGTCATGTCCTTGACCACGGCGTTGGCCAGGGAGCCGTTGGGCACGGTGACCTCGATGTTGTCAAAGGTGCGCAGCACGGTATACACCACGGTGATGGCCTTGACCGTGCCCTCCACGCTGATGTCGGGGGCGGAAATGTAATCCCCGGCGCGGAAGGGCTTGAACATGAGGATCATCAGCCCGCCGATCAGGTTGCTCAGCGAGCCCTGGATGGCCAGGCCGATGGCCGCCATGAAGGAGGCCAGCACCGCGATGAAGGATGTGGTCGGGATGCCCATGATCATCGCCACGCTGATGAACAGCAGCGCGTAGAGCAGGATGGACAGGGCGCTGGAGAGGAAGGAACGGATGCCCGCATCCAGCTGCTGCATGAAGGACAGCTGGGGGATCTTGCGCTTGAGCCACTTGATGAGCTTCCAGCCCACCAGCAGCACGGCGGCGGCGTAGAGGATTTTCAGGCCGACCGTGCAGGCCAGCTCTATCAGGGTATCCAGCAGTGTTTCAAAATTCATCGTTTGTACCTCGCAATGATGGGGTGGGGTGTTGCTTCTATTTTATAGCACGCGGCGGAGGATGTCAACGGGAGGAAGCGGGCGGTTGATGCAGGAAACAGAGGAACGGCGGCGCTGAAGATGACCTGCAGACGCCGGAACGACGGATGTGCCGAAAGACACAAAAAAACGCCTCGAAGCGAATCGAAGCGTTTTGAGAGGTGCCACCCAGATTTGAACTGGGGAGTGAAGGTTTTGCAGACCTTTGCCTTACCACTTGGCCATGGCACCAAAGCGTTCTCCTGCGGGGCAGGGGAGGCTGCCTATGAAAAGAGCGGTAGACGAGGCTCGGACTCGCGACCTCCACCTTGGCAAGGTGGCGCTCTACCAACTGAGCTACTACCGCATAAAGTGCCGCGGGGCGGAATCGAACCACCGACACGTAGATTTTCAGTCTACTGCTCTACCGACTGAGCTACCGAGGCATATGTATGGCGACCCGGAAGGGGCTCGAACCCTCGACCTCCAACGTGACAGGCTGGCGCTCTAACCAACTGAGCTACCGGGCCACAGTGCTTGTGTGGGAACAACAGGGCTCGAACCTGTGACCCTCTGCTTGTAAGGCAGATGCTCTCCCAGCTGAGCTATGCTCCCATTCGTCGCTTCTGTCGTGGCGACGTGTTACATGATACCATGGTTTGGACACCTTGTCAAGGGGGATTTGCAAGTTTTTTTGAAAATTCCCGCCCCTGCCCTGCAGCGCAAAAAAGCCGACAGAAAAGGCGAAAATTTTGCAAAAAGTGCTTGATTTTACTGGGCAAGTTGTGTACAATAAGGGCGTGTTTCCTGAAGAATGTTCGCTTTTTTTGAGGAAACAGAACGATACTCTCTCACCCATCGAAACAGAGGAGGACAATCACCATGAAAAAGTTCGCATCTCTGATTCTGGCGCTGGTGCTGTGCCTGTGCAGCGTGTCTGCCCTGGCTGACCGCGCCCCCGTCGCCAAGGAAGACCTCAAGGTTGGCTTCATCTTCCTGCACGACGAGAATTCCACCTACGACCTGAACTTCATCACCGCCGCCAAGGAAATCTGCGACAAGCTGGGCATCGCCTATGTGATGAAGACCAACATCCCCGAGGGCCAGGAGTGCTACGACGCCGCTGCCGAGCTGGCGGACGACGGCTGCAACATCATCTTCGCTGACTCCTTCGGCCATGAGTCCTACATGATCCAGGCTGCCATGGAGTTCCCGGAGGTGGAGTTCTGCCACGCCACCGGCACCAAGGCGCACACCGAGGGTCTGTCCAACTACCACAACGCCTTTGCGACCATCTATGAGGGCCGCTACCTGGCGGGCGTTGCCGCTGGTTTGAAGCTCAACGAGATGATCGAGGCTGGCAAGATCACCGCCGACCAGGCCAAGATCGGCTACGTCGGCGCCTTCCCCTACGCGGAAGTGAAGTCCGGCTACACCTCCTTCTTCCTGGGCGCCCGCTCCGTGTGCCCCACCGCCACCATGGAAGTTACCTTCACCTACTCCTGGTACGATGAGGCCATGGAGAAGGAAGGCGCTCAGATGCTGATCCAGAAGGGCTGCGCGCTCATCTCCCAGCATGCTGACTCCATGGGTGCTCCCACCGCCTGTGAGGTGGCTGGCGTGCCCAACGTCTCCTACAATGGCTCCACCGTGTCTGCCTGCCCCAACACCTTCATCGTGTCCTCCCGCATCAACTGGGCGCCCTACTTCGAGTACATCATGACCTGCGTGATGAACGGCGAAGCCATCGACACTGACTGGACCGGCACCGTGGCTACCGGCTCTGTGGAGCTGTCCGCCGTGAACGAGCAGGCTGCTGCCAAGGGCACCATCGAGAAGCTGGAGGCGGTCAAGGCTGGCCTGGCTGACGGCTCCATCAAGGTGTTCGACACCGCGACCTTCACCGTTGGCGGCCAGCCCCTGACCACCTACCTGGCCGACGTGGATGATATGGGCGACTTCCAGGGCGAGACCGAGGTCATCATCGGCGGCGAGTTCGCTGAGTCCAAGTTCCGTTCCGCGCCCTACTTCGATATCAACATCGACGGCATCACCCTGCCCGAGGGCATGTAATCACACCCGGTCAACCATGTTTTCCTCGGCAGTCCCGGCCTTTCGGGGCCGGGACTGCCTTCCTTTCTGACACTGCAAATGAAAGTGCAGGCGAATGCGGCTGCATTCCCATTTGCAGTGTTTCTCCATTTTTCTCTGCAACAGACAAAGGAGTGAGTCGGTTGGAACAGCGGACTGCGGCAGTCAGCGTGCGCAATGTGACCAAGCGCTTTGGCCCCGTGCTGGCAAACGACAAGGTTTGCCTGGACATCTACCGCGGCGAGATCCTGGCCCTGCTGGGCGAAAACGGCAGCGGCAAAACCACGCTGATGAACATGCTCTCGGGCATCTACTATCCCGACGAGGGCGAAATCTACATCAACGGCAAACCCGTGTCCATTTCCTCCCCCAAGGAGTCCTTCCGCCTGGGCATCGGCATGATTCACCAGCACTTCAAGCTGGTGGATGTGTTCACCGCGGCGGAAAACATCATCCTCGGCCTGGACGAAAAGCTGGATATGAAGTCCGCCGTCAAGAAGATACAGAAAATCTGCGACAAGTACGGCTTCGACATCGACCCCAAGCAGAAGATTTACAACATGTCCGTGTCCCAGAAGCAGACGATTGAGATCATCAAGGTGCTCTATCGCGGCGCGGACATCCTCATCCTGGATGAGCCCACCGCCGTGCTCACCCCCCAGGAGACCGACAAGCTCTTTGCCATTTTGCGTAACATGCGCGATGCGGGCAAGGCCATCGTGATCATCACCCACAAGATGCACGAGGTGGAATCCCTGTCCGACCGGGTGGCGGTGCTGCGCAAGGGCCAGTATGTGGGCGATGTGAAAACCAGTGAAACCAACGCAGAGGAGCTGACCAACATGATGGTCGGCCATGCGGTGAAGCTCAACATCGAGCGCACGCTGCCCGTCAATCCCCGCCCGCGCATTGAGGTCAAGGACCTGACCGTGCGCAACGAGGAGGGCACGACCAAGCTGGATCATGTGTCCTTCACCGCCAACACGGGCGAGATCCTGGGGGTGGCAGGCATCGCAGGCTCCGGTCAGAAGGAGCTGCTGGAGGCCATCGCTGGCTTGCAGCCCGTGGATGAGGGCAGCATCAGCTACATCGAGGATGACGGCACGCCGGTGCAGCTGATCGGCAAGGACCCGCTGACCATCCAGGACATGGGCGTGTCGCTGTCCTTTGTGCCGGAGGATCGCTTGGGCATGGGCTTGGTGGGCAATATGGATCTGTCCGACAACATGATGCTGCGCACCTTCCGCAAGGGCCGCTCCTTCTTTACCGACCGCAAGAGCCCCCGCAGGATTGCGGAAAACGTGGTCAAGGAGCTGGAGGTTTCCACCCCCAGCCTGAGCACCCCCATCCGCCGTTTGTCCGGCGGCAATGTGCAAAAGGTGCTGGTGGGCCGCGAGATCACCTCTGCCCCCAAGGTGCTTTTGACCGCATATGCCGTGCGTGGCTTGGACATCCATTCCTCCTACACCATCTACAACCTCATCAACGAGCAGAAGCGCCGCGACGTGGCGGTGATCTATGTGGGTGAGGATCTGGATGTGCTACTGGAACTGTGCGACCGCATCCTGGTTCTCTGCGGCGGCAGGGTGAGCGGAATCGTGCCCGGCCGTGGCGCGGACAAGCGGGAAATCGGCATGATGATGACCCGCGTGGGAGGTGCTGACAATGAGTGACAAGAAGCGGGAACCCCTCTTCCACATTTCCAAGCGGACGGAGATTGCCTGGCACAAGGCGCTGCTCATCCGCGTGGCGGCCATTGCGCTGGCGCTTTTGGTGAGCGCGATCATCTGCCTGGTGCTCACCAACACGAACCCCGTTTCCATCTACACGACGATCATCAAGGGCACCTTCGGCACCATGCGCAAAACCTGGGTGACCTTCCGCGATGTGGCGATGCTTCTGTGCATTTCCCTGGCGGTGACGCCCGCCTTCAAGATGCGCTTCTGGAACGTGGGCGGCGAGGGTCAGACCTTGATGGGCTGCCTGGCAGCGGCCAGCTGCATGATCCTGCTGCGCGATGTGGTGCCCGCGTGGGCCATCATCCCCATCATGGTGCTGTCCAGCGTGGCGGCGGGCGCCATTTGGGGCGGCATCCCCGCGATCTTCAAGGCCAAGTGGAACACCAACGAAACCCTTTTCACCCTGATGATGAACTATGTGGCAACCCAGCTGGTGGCGTACTTCTGCATCTTCTGGGAGTCCCCCAAGGGCTCGGGCAAGATCGGCATCATCAATCAGAAAACCCAGTTCGGCTGGCTGCCGAAGATCGCCAACCAGCAGTACCTGCTCAATATCCTCATCGTGGCGGGGCTGGTGCTGCTCATGTTCCTCTACCTGTACTACACCAAGCACGGCTATGAGATTTCCGTGGTGGGCGAGAGCCAGCGCACAGCCCGGTATGTGGGCATCAAGGTGGAATGGGTCATCGTCCGCACGATGCTGATTTCCGGCGGCTTGTGCGGCCTGGCGGGCTTTCTGCTGACGGCCGGCAGCGACCATACCCTGACCACCACGCTGGTGGACGGGCGAGGCTTCACCGCTGTCATGGTGTCCTGGCTGGCAAAATTCAACCCCTTCACGATGATCCTCACCAGCTTCCTGCTGGTTTTCCTGGATCGCGGTGCTGGCGAGGTGTCCTCCAAGTTCGGCCTGAACCATTCCTTCTCGGACATCATCACCGGTGTGATCCTGTTCTTCATCATTGGCTGCGAGTTTTTCATCAACTACAAGATCAACTTCCGCAAGCACACTGTGAAGGAGGAGAAGCTGCGTGTTTGACATCATTTCGTTCATTCCCCGTGCGGTGGTGCAGGGCGTGCCGCTGCTCTTTGGCAGCACGGGTGAGATCCTGACGGAAAAGTCCGGCAACCTGAACCTGGGCATCCCCGGTATTATGTATGTTGGCGGCATCTGCGGCGTGATCGGCTCCTTCTTCTATGAGAACTCCCTGGCCGACAAGGCGGACATCAACGCGGTGCTGGCCATTGGCATCCCCCTGCTGTGCTGCCTGCTGGGGTCGCTGCTCATGGGCCTTTTGTACTGCCTGCTGACCGTGACATTGCGCGCCAATCAGAACGTGACCGGCCTGGCCATGACCACCTTCGGCGTGGGCGTGGGCAACTTCTTCGGCGGTTCCCTCATCAAGCTCTCCGGCAGCGAGGTGCCCTCCATTGCCCTGTCCGGCACCAGCTTCTACTTCCACCGCCCCCTCTTTGCCGAGAGCCAGGGCTGGTTCTATCAGGACTTCCTGTCCTACGGCTTCATGGTGTACCTGGCGGTGGGCATCGCGCTCTTCATGGCCTGGTTCATGAGGCACACCCGCACTGGCCTTCACCTGCGCGCGGTGGGTGAGAACCCCAACACCGCCGACGCAGCTAGCATCAACGTGACGAAATACAAGTACCTGGCGACCTGTATTGGCAGCATGATTGCCGGCCTGGGCGGCTTGTACTACGTGATGGACTATGCCAGCGGTGTGTGGAGCAACAACGCCTTTGGCGACCGCGGCTGGCTCGCCATCGCCCTGGTGATCTTCACCATCTGGCGCTCCAATGTGGGCGTGTTCTCCTCCATCCTCTTTGGCGGACTGTACATCCTGCACATGTACATCCCCACCGGCGCGAACCCTGCGGTGAAGGAGCTGTACAAGATGCTGCCCTACATCGTGACCATCGTGGTGCTGTGCATCGCCAGTCTGCGCAAGAAGCGCGAGGATCAGCCGCCGCAGCACCTGGGCCTGCCGTACTTCCGGGAAGAACGGTGATGCTGCCTAAATTGAACGCTCCCGCAGACGCACATGCGCTGCGGGAGCGATTTTGTATGGGGGGACTACCTGGCGGTGCTTGTCCGCACCAGCCTTTTCAGCGCTTCCTCATCCTCCCTTTCGCGTATCCGCCTGGCCGCGACGACCCGGCGCTCCTCGTCATCGCCGGTGCAGGTGACCAGCAGCAGCAGCTGATCGTCCGCCGCCACATCAATCCGGCAGTCGTACATGGAGCGGGCGAGCAGCGTTTTGATGCAAGCCTCCCGCTTGGGGATGGATAAGGAGTAAAGGCCGGGGAAGTCCAGATACCTCCAGCTGGAGGCCTTGATGCTGACCGTGGCGACGGAGAACACCACATATCGCCCGTCCTCATACGCGGTATCGAAGGTGATGAAGGGGTGTTCGCGGTAGAAGCTCGTCTTTTCGTAGGACCGCAGGCAGCCGAACATGGCGCCTGTTTTCATGTTGTGCCCATAGAGCATCAGCGTGTAGGGCCTGGTGGAGAGATCACAGAACTCGTCCAGAAAGATGGCGCCGTTGACGTTGTGATAGCCCCGGTAATCCCGTTTCAGGTAGTAGCTGTTGTCCCGCTGCACCACGGCCTCGTCCAGCAGATCATCAATCGTCAGCCAGCCGATGATGTCCTGGTTCTGCTGGCGGAGCTTGGCAAACCGGCTGCTGATGATGCCATAGGGGTTTTGGGGGTAGCGCATCGTCGATAGCGTGGTCGGGGGCGCGGCGGTGGCTGATGGAACAGCGGTTGCCTCCGGCGGCGTTGGCGCTTCAGAGGGTGACGGCGCGGGCGTAGCGCTCGGGGGATCGGCTGGGGGAGCGGATGGTTGCTCCTGGGCGTGGTAGATTTCCCGAAGGGCGGCGGAGGCCTGACGGGCAGCAGCGTAATCCGCTGCGTAGCTGATCAGCTTGACGGCGCAGAAGAGAAAGACAACCACGCACAAAAGCCACAATACGCCCCGCACAGGCGACGTGCGCGGCGCATAGTAGTTGCGCGTTCTGGAGCCCCGGTACGGCCGGATGTTCAGCGCTGTGAAAACCGAGATGAAGCGTCCGCCCCAGGTGGCAATGCGATCTGACAGGCGCGATAAGAACTGCCTGATGTCCCTCATCCCGATTCACCCCGCCTACAGCAGTATTGATTGACGCCCATGGCCTGTCCGGAAGCATCCGCGCATTACGCTCGTGTAGCAGCCTGTGCACTTCGCGTCGAGGTTGATGAAGGACATCAGTCCACGATCAGATCCATCCCGTTGGGGAGCAGTGTGTATTTGCTCGTGGAGCCGCCCTCACCAAGCTGACCGAACTTGCTGATTCCCGCAGAGAGCAGCGTGCCATCCTCCAGCATTGCGATGCAGAACAGGCTGCCGCCCTGTACCAATACCACGTTGGAGTCCCAGGCTTTGCCTGGTAGAACCCCCTCGGTGGAGGAGGATCGGAAGCCCTGGCCCAGCTGACCATAGCTGTTGTTTCCCCAGGACCACAGCGAGCCGTCCGACAAAATGGCGTAGGTCTGGGAGGAATAGGCTGCCACATAGGTGACCGGTAGAGGAAGTGGGACAGCCTGGGGTGTTTTGACATCCTTGCCCTGGCTGTTATAGCCGCATTGATGAAAATCGTTGCGCCCCCAGGTCCACAGGGTTCCGGCGGTATCCAGCAGTACGATGCTACCTCCGCAGGCATCGATGTAGGCGATGTCGATGTCGCCGGTGTTGACCTTCACCGGGGTCTTCTGATAGGCTGTGGTATCGGGCAGCAGGTTGTGATGCTCGTTGTCGCCCCAGCCCCACAGCTGACCATCCTTGTCAAGCGCCAGGGAGAATTTGCCGCCGCAGGCGATCTGGACGATGTTCTCCAGCGGCAGCAGATAGGGATCCTGTACATGCCCACGTTTACCGTTGCCAACCTGATACTCGGTGTTGCGGCCCCAGGCGTACACGTGGCTGTCGTCGGTGAGGATCATCGCATGCCCAAAGCCCGTGGCCATGGCGATCGGTGTACAGTCGGGCAGCTTGATTTTCACATGGGTCGAATAGCTGCCGGAGGGAGCCGTCAGGGAGAGGTAGGAATTGTTCCCTGCACCCCACAGGGTATTGTCATCCATCCACATGTAGGAATAGTCCGAGGCGGTCACGATGTCCCGCAGACCGGTAAGATTCAGGTCGGGGTTCTTGGTCTTGAATTCCTTGACATCGAAGCTCTGGGTGAGATGCCCCTTACCCAGTTGGCCAAACTGGTTATCACCCCACACCCGGAGCACCCCTTCAGTGTCCCTGGCGTAGACAAAACTGCCCCCCACGCCAAGGATGACATTGCGCCCGTCAGGGGTCTGGTAGGTTACGGCGGAGGCAGAGGAGGCCATCAGGCAGAGCAGGAGCAGGCTTGCCAACAGCTTTTTCATCGGATATCCTCCTTGTGGATGCGCCGGCAGAGGATAAAGCCCAGCTCCGCGATGGAGAGCAGCATCCCGGCATACACCAGGAGCTTGGGCAGATTGGTCTTGTCCAGCGCGAAGATGGTGGCAATGCACAGCCCGATCCCGGCGGCCAGGGCGAGGGCATCCACCGTGATGTCCCTGGCGGTCAGACCCTGGCGAGCCCCCTGCACCAGCAGGCGGATGAGCATAATGCCGATGGTGAAGGCCAGCCCGAGGTGGGTCACCCGGGCGAACACCAGGACAAAGAGCGCTTCATCGCAGCGCAGGGATTCGGGCAGAATCTGCACCAGGCACCACAGCGTCAGCACATACTGGGCGAGGGTGCCGGCGCGGCGGGAGCGGCGGCGCAGGAAGGGAACGCACCCCAGCAGCACCGCTGTGAGGACGGCTTCCACCCAGCACACGCAGACGTCATGGCCCATGAAGTCCCCATACCCCTGCCCGGAGAGCGGCTCGATGGCCCGGGCCAGGATGAACAGCGCCAGGGCGGGCACGACCGCTGCATCCAGGATGGATGCGGCGCGCTGCTTCGTCAGTGCGGCGGTGATGGGCGCGGCGAGCAGCATCCCCGCGACCACGCCCATGATGTTCACGCTGCCCAGGGCCGGGTCGAAGAAGGGCGCGATGCCGCGGAGCTGCCCCAATTCATCCAGGAAGATGTCATACCAGCACACGGCGCAGTGGATGCCCCGGCCGAGAAGGAGGCCAAGGCAGGCGGCCAGCACGCCGTACAGGCCCATGTGCAGGGGCTGCATCCCCCTGCGCGGGGCGAAGAGCATCCCGGCGGCGATTGTGCAGAGCGCCAACGCCGCCATCAGCAGGGGGTACAGCGGAATGTCGGTATCGCTCACATACAGAATCTCATACATCATGGCTTATTTCACCAGCGTTGCAAAGTAGATGATGTCGCTCAGGAAACGCTCGATGTCGGGGCAGTTGACCTTGACGTACCGCATTTTGCCGGCCTTCTGATCCAGGCGCTTGAACACCATGGTTGTGCTGTTGCCGCCGTCCAGGTTAAAGGCGATGCGGCAGCCGCCTTCAGGCTTGAGCGCCTTGCCTGCGATCTCGCACACCTGCGCGAACTCGGGGATGGTCAGGCCCTTGTTGCCCTTGGTCTGGTTGCCATAGGAGGTAACCAGCATGTATTCCAGCGGGCCAAGCTGGCAAAGCGCGGTGCGCTGGGCCAGGTTCTGCGCGCCGATGTAGCGGTTCTGGTAGTCCTCGGGAATGATGCTGACCCCGTTTTCCACCAGCAGCGGGCCGAAGCAGAACACCTGGTACATATTGTCCTTGTTGGCCTCGTAATAGGCGGCGTAATCCGCCTTCTTGGGGGCAGCCAGGGTGGAGAAATCGCCGTTCTTGTCGATGATGAGCAAATCGCGCAGCCCATCTGCCTGATTGCGGTACTGGGTGCTCATGCGAAACACCACCGTACATTCCGGCTTGGTGTAATAGTCGCCGTTGATGGCGATCACGGCATTGGACAAACTGGCGACAAAGCGCCCGCGCGTGGTGCTGGTGTTCTTGAAGCTGTAGTTCTTGCTCCGCTGGTTGGTGCCGGCATAGATGGAGCTGGGTATCGTGCGCAGCTGGGAGGGGTGGACGATCTTGACGTGGGCATACACATAGTCGGTGTCGGCGTAGCGGCCCTCGTAGATCTTCACGGAGATGGATTCGTCCTGGTACTCGTTGTCGGACAGATAGTTCTCATCCTTGGGCGCTGGGCCATAGGAGAGGTTGTCCATGGGCAGGGGATCAAGGCCCTCCGCCAGGATGGCGGCAGGCAGCATCAGCAGGCAGAGCAGCAGGGAAAGCAGGCTTTTGATACGCATGGGAGGGGGTCACTCCTTCAATCATGATGAGGATCGCGGGGAAGCCTCGATGATATGATTAGGATAGCATATCCGGTGCGAAAAAGCAAGGAGAAGGGGCCTGCGCGCACTTTTTTGCAAAGTCCCTTTTCACTGCCGCCCAAATGGTGTACAATGGGACGGAATATATAAGGAAAGGAGGGGCTCTGATGGACGCACCGCAGATGGCACACGCCCTGGAGACCCTCCGCCGCTATTTTGGCCATGACAGCTTCCGCCGGGGGCAGGAGGCGATGGTGGGCGCGCTCCTTTCGGGGCGGGATGCGCTGGGCGTGATGCCCACCGGCGCGGGCAAGTCCATCTGCTACCAGGTGCCCGCGCTGCTGCTGGAGGGCGTCACGCTGGTGATTTCTCCGCTGATTTCGCTCATGGCGGATCAGGTGGCGGCGCTCAAGGCGGCGGGCGTCCCGGCGGCCTATCTGAACTCAACCCTCACGCCCCGGCAGATGGAGCTCGCGCTGGAGCGGGCGCGCCAGGGGGCGTACAGGATCATTTACGTCGCGCCGGAACGGCTGGAAACCGCGGCCTTCCTGCGCTTTGCCACCCGGGCGAGGATTGCGCTCATTGCCGTGGACGAGGCGCACTGCGTCAGCCAGTGGGGGCAGGATTTCCGCCCGGTGTACCTGCGCATCGCGGATTTTGTGGCCCAGCTGCCATCGCGCCCGGTGATGGGCGCGTTCACCGCCACGGCCACCGAGCGGGTGAAGGCGGACATCGTCCGCCACTTGATGCTGGCCAACCCTGTGACGGTCACCACCGGCTTTGACCGCCCGAATCTGTATTTCGAGGTGGTGCGCTGCCAATCGGTCAAGCGCCGCGACCAGGCGCTGCTTGAGGTGCTGCGGGGCAGGGAAGGGCAGAGCGGCATCGTCTACTGCGCCACCCGCAAGGCCGTGGAGGACATCTGCGACCAGCTCAATCGCGCGGGGATCGCCGCATCCCGCTACCACGCGGGGCTTTCCGACGAGGAAAGGCGGCAGAACCAGGAGGACTTCCAGTATGACCGGGTGCAGGTGATGGTGGCGACCAACGCCTTTGGCATGGGCATTGACAAATCCAACGTGCGCTTTGTCATTCATTACCAAATGCCCCGTTCGATGGAGGCCTACTACCAGGAGGCGGGCCGCGCGGGACGCGATGGCGAACGCGCCGAGTGCATCCTGCTCTACAACGGGCAGGACATCATCACCGCCAAATGGCTGATCGAGCACAATCCGCCCAACGAGGCGCTGTCTGCCGCCGAGCAGGCCAATGTCCGCCGCCTGGACATGAACCGGCTGCAAAGCATGATCGACTACTGCACCAAGGACAGCTGCCTCAGGGCTGGCATTCTGCGCTACTTTGGAGAAAGGGTGACGGCGCCTTGTGGGGACTGCGGCCATTGTACCGGCGGGCGCTATGCCCGGGCCGGGGAGGGGGCTGCGCCGAAGGCGCGTCGCATCCCTGCAGAGCGTCAGGCAAGGCCTGTCGAGCCTGCACCCAAGAAAATTGATGCGCCCCAGAACGACCTGATGGGGCAGCTCAAGGCAACCCGCACGGCGCTGGCAAAGGCGCAGGGGGTGCCGCCCTATATCGTTTGCAGCGATGCAACCCTCGCCAGCATGTGCCGCATCCGGCCCCAGACCAGGCAGGGGATGCTCTCCGTCAGCGGCATGGGCGAGATCAAGACGGCCCGGTACGGCGATGCGTTTTTGCGGGTCATCAAGGCGTACACGATGCAGGAGAAGAAAATGCGCAGCCAGGTGGCGGCCATTGCGCGGGAAGCCCAATCGGCGGCGCTTCGCAAGAAAGGCGCGCCCGCGACGGCCAGTCCGATTCCGCGCCCAGCGCCCCTGCCGGCGCCCGAGCTGCCCTCGCGTCCCCCGCTGGAAAACACCGACGAGGATCTGGCCGACGCCTACCTGTCCGGCATGACCGTACAGCAAATGGCGGACGAGCTGGGCCTGTCCGCCGGGGAGGTGCGCCAAAGGCTCATCGACCTGGATCTGATTTTCTGATCCCCCGTTGAAATGCGCCCCTGTTTATGCTATCATACCAGGGAAGATGAATCTGCGCCTGCGAAAGGAGCGTATCTATGATTGAAAAGTATTCCGGCGTGCTGATCCCCCAGCGGGCCGACCCCTGCATCCTGCTTGCCCCGGACAGCTGGTATTACTTCACTGCTTCCGTTCCGGCATTCGACTGCGTTGAGCTGCGCCGTGCCAAGTCCATTGAGGAGCTGCCCAGCGCGCCCACCCGGATCGTCTGGCGCAAGCACATTGACGGCATCATGTCCCAGAATATCTGGGCGCCGGAAATCCATTTGGTGGACGGCGTGTGGTGCATCTACTTTGCCGCCGCGGGTCAGAAGCCGGACGACAACGGCGTGTTCAGCCACCGGATCTACTGCCTCCAGTGCGACGGCGATCCCATGCTGGACGACTGGGTGGAGGCTGGCCAGGTCAACACCGGCTGGGAGTCCTTCGCCCTGGACGCGACCACCTTCACCGCGGCGGGCAAGCGCTACTTCGTCTGGGCCCAGCGCAATGAGGGCATCCGCGGCAATTCCAACCTGTACATCGCTGAGATGCTGTCCGCGACGGAGCTGAAGCTCCCGGGGATTCTGCTGTCCGTGCCCGAGTACGACTGGGAATGCATCGGCTACCGGGTCAACGAGGGCCCCTCGGTGCTCAAACACAACGGCAAATTGTTCCTGACCTATTCCGCCTCCGCGACGGATGAGCACTATGCCATGGGCATGCTCACCGCCGATGAGGGCTCGGATTTGCTGAACCGGGCCTCCTGGCACAAGAGCCCCGTCCCGGTGATGGTGACCGACCCGGCTCACGGCATTTATGGCCCGGGGCACAACTCCTTCACCAAGGCGCAGGATGGCCGCGATCTGCTGGTGTTCCACGCCCGGCCCTACCCGGGCTTTGAGGGGACGCCCCTGTCCGACCCCAACCGGCACTGCCACGTCTGGCCCGTCGTGTATGATGAGCAAGACCGGCCCGTCTTCAACTGAAATGGCATGATCGGGCGACCATCGCGGCCCTGCGGGATGGTCGCCCTTTGTGATGGAATTAGCATTTTCCGCAAAATGAAGGAAAAATGTCGGAAATGTACATAAAGAAACTTGAATTAAGTATGTACGAAAACGTTGGAAGCATGTACAATGAGGTAGAATATCGCTCGGATTGTACCCTTCGGGGGCATGGAGCGTAAACGGCAAAGCAACTGTCAGAACGGTGGATTTCGATGTTTCTCCGGGAGGAGTTCGCATGAAGCGTCAGATCACATTCCGGCAGTACCGTGCGATGGATCTTTTCCTTTTTACTGCGCTATTGTGTGTGTGCGAGACGCTCATCACCCTGGGCGCGAACCGCTGGTTCCCCGCAGAGCCTTGGACGCTCTCGCTCACGCCGGCGGTTACAGCCATCGTCATGGTCCGCTGGGGCGGCTTTGCTGCGATTCCTGCCCTGTTGGGGGCATTGGTGTTCTGCCTGGCGTCTGGCGCCACCCTTCCTCAATACTTCATCTACTGTGTTGGCAACCTCGCCGCGCTTGTGCTGACACAGTTTCTTTATCGGGAAGGTTGGAAGCGTTTACATGCACAGGTGCTCCTGGCGCTGCTCTATGGCCTGATGGCGGCGCTGCTGATGCAGCTGGGCCGCGCGCTCCTGTCCCTGGCGATGGGAACGGGCTGGCGCACCTGCCTGGGCTTTGTCACCACGGACAGCCTGTCCACGCTCTTTGCGGCGCTACTTGTGTGGATCACCCGCAACCTGGACGGCATGCTGGAGGAGCAAAGGCACTACCTGCGGCGAATCGCAGCGGAAGAAGAAAACGAAAAGGCCCGGGCCAATGACCCGTGGCAAAGCGAATGAAGGAATCAAGGGGGTTGGCTTTCATGGCAGCAAAAGCGGCGGATTTCCTCATCTTTGATGAGGCGGCCGGTGTATACCGCGAAAACCCGGAGCAGCTGGTCCGCGATGACGTGGAGAAGCATGCCTGGCGTCATGTGGGCATGACGATCATCAAGGACTGGCGATTGTACCTGATGCTGGTGCCCATGTTGCTGGTGTTCCTGTTCTGGCGCTACCTGCCCATGTACGAGCTGCTGGGCTGCTTCAAGGTGCCGGACGAGGTGCTGCCCGTGGCGCAGCAGAATTTCTCAGGCTTTTCCTACTTCAAGCGGCTGCTGGTGGGTGGGGACAGCTTGTCCATGGAATTCTGGCGCGCGCTGCGCAACACCTTCCTGCTCAGCTTCTATGGCTTGTGCTTCGGCTTCCCGATGCCCGTCATTCTGGCGCTGTTCTTCAACGAGATCCGCTCCAACATCGTGCGCTCCACCTGCCAGGTGCTCACGTATCTGCCCAAGTTCATGTCTACCGTCGTCATGACCTCGCTGGTGACCATGCTGGTCAAGCAAGGGTCGTTGACCACGGGCATGGGCATCATCAGCCAGGCGCTGGAGGGGCTGGGGCTCATCTCCCACGACGTCGCCAACGCCGGTCTGCTCAACAACCCGGACTTCTTCCGGGCCATCTATCAGATCTCCGGTATCTGGGAGGGCGCGGGCTACGACAGCATCGTGTACTTCGCGGCGATCATCGCCATTTCGCCTACCAGCTATGAGGCCGCGCAGATCGACGGCGCGGGCAAGATGTCTCAGATGCGCTATGTGGTGCTGCCGGGCATTTTGTCCACCATCGTGATCATGCTGATTACCCGCATCGGCTCGCTGCTGAACATCGGCTACGAGAAGGTGCTGCTGCTCTACAACACCAACACCTACGTCACGGCGGATGTGGTGTCCACCTTCGCCCAGCGTTACGGCCTGGAGGGCGCGCAGAAGGGCCTGGCCTCCGCGGCGGAAATGATGAACAATGTCGTCAGCATGCTGCTGGTGATCAGCGCGAACACCATCGCCCGCAAGGCCAGCGACACGTCGCTGTACTAAGGAGGTTACAATATGAAAAGAAAGCTTGAAACCTCCGAGATGATCTTCAAGGTCATCAGCTATACGCTCCTGTGCGTGTTCTCCCTGGCCTGCCTGTATCCCTTTGTGTACGCGATTTCCGCCTCCATCAGCGGCGGACACGCGGTGGACTACGGCGAGGTGGTGCTCTTCCCCAAGGAGATCCAGTTTGAGGCCTTCGCCCGCATGTTCAATGACAACATGTTCTGGAATTCCTACTCCAACACCCTGTTCCTGACCTTCTACGGCACCATCTGGTCGCTGGTGGTGGCCATCCTGGGTGCGTATGCCCTGTCCAAGAAGCGGCTGCTGTTCCGGCGCGTCTTTAACTTCTTCCTGGTCTTTACCATGCTGTTCTCCGCCGGTTTGGTGCCCCAGTACCTCAATTACTTGCAGACCAAGGCGGTTTTCAACGCCGTGGGCATCATGGACGACAAGTGGTTGGTGGTTATCGCCATGGGCATGGCGGCGATGAACATCATCCTGCTGCGCAACGCCTTCGAGGGCGTGCCGAGCGAAATTGAGGAGGCAGCCGTGGTGGACGGCGCGACCGAGTTCCAGGTGCTCAGCAAGGTCTACATCCCCATGAGCAAGTCCACCATCGCCACCGTGGCGCTGTTCTTCGCCATTTCCCGCTGGAATGGCTACTTCTGGGCCCGCCAGATGATCTCCAACTCCAACGAGCATCCCCTGCAGGTGTTCATCCGCCTGCGCCTGGAGGAGTTCACCGATCCCGATTACATGACCGGTTGGAACGAGGCCTACTCCTCCGACTCGGTGATCTACGCGCTGATCGTCTGCTCCATCGTGCCGATCCTGATCATCTACCCCTTCATTCAGAAGTACTTCGCCAAGGGCGTGAACATGGGCGGCGTGAAGGAGTAAGCAGCGCGCCGCTGCACCCAGCCCGCGATGGAGGCTCAGGTCTCCTTTGCGTGTTGCCGCGTGTTGCTTGCAGCGCTTGCCCGGCTTGGGCGCCGCGCACACATTGCGCGGACTGCATGCAGCATGCCCCCTGATCCTGTGCTTTCCCGGAGCGATCCGGTGAAAAATAATTCATGGAGGAAAAAACTATGAAGCGTATCGTTTCCCTGCTGATGGCGCTGGCCATGGCGGCCACGCTGCTCGTTAGCACCGCTGTGGCGGACGATGGCCTGACCTATGCCGACGGCACCGTGCTGCGCATGGCCACCGGCTACAACAACGCCAAGACCGGCCTGTTCTTCGACGCGTCCGTCGCGGGCGAGGGCGTGACCCTGGCCGACGGTGTGACCTACCACACCGGCGACCTCAAGCCCACCTGGGTGGCTGTGCAGAACAAGCTGAACGTTGTCTTTGAGAACCAGTATCAGGGCAACAGTGCCAGCAACGAGTTCGACTTCTGGAAGGAGCGCCTGAACGAGGTTGACATGCTGTCCGGTACCGCTGCCAAGCTGACCGAGTACGGCGAGGCCGGTTCCATCGTGAACATCGGCGCTTACCTGGATCAGATGCCCAACTTCAAGGCCTACCTGGAGGCGAACCCCATCGTCCGCCTGTCCATCACTGGCAACACCTCGACCGGCGCCATCTACTTCTCCCCTTACTTTGATGGCGTGAACGACATCGAGCGTATGCCCCTGATGCGCGTTGACTGGGTGCAGAAGCTGCTGGATGGCGAGGGCGCCTTCGCGGCTGAAAAGTCCAACACCCTGGCTGCTGCGGTTTACGAGCCCTACATGCCCACCGCCGGCAAGGTGGAAATCGACGTGGTGAACCTGGAAGGCACCGCCGTTGAGACCATCGCCAAGGACTACGACGCCGCTGGCAACATCGTGGCCAAGATGAACGCCGCTGGCACCATCGACGGTGTGGCTGCGGTCAACATGCTGCGTGAGTACATCGACGTGGCCTACAATGGCTACTACGGCACCCAGCGCTCCAACCTGTTCGTGGGTCAGAACGCTGCGTGGGACGCGGACGAGCTGGTTGCCCTGCTGCGCTGCGTCGTCGCCAACCCCCAGACCCTCAATGGCACCGACTCCGTGCAGGGCCTGTTCTCCCGTGAGGACGACAACAACCAGCGCCGTGTGGATATGTTCCGGTTCGCGGGCGTGCTCTTCGGCGTGCGCGGCCTGGAATCCCGTCAGGATTACCTCTACATCGACGTGGACGGCAAGCTCCACGACGCCCGTCAGGAGGCTGCCTCCTACGAGGCAATGGAGCGTATGAACGCCATGGCGCAGGAGGGCCTGATCTCCAAGGCCTTCATGGAGACCGCCAAGGAATCCACCAAGACCTACCTGGAGAACGACCTGGGCTTCATGCACTATGACTACAACCAGACCCAGACCGTGTACAACGAGACTGCCCTGCAGGAGGGCGAGAAGTACATGGCCGTGATGGTGCCCGTTGCCTGCTGGATGGACGGCACCGAGGGCGGCAAGTACATGCGCTTCACCGAGTCCTGGCGTTCCGTCAAGACCGACGGCTGGGGCATCTCCGTGGCTGGCGTGGCTGACAATGCCGACAAGCTCAACGCTGCCCTGGCGCTGATCGACTTCGCTTACAGCGAGGAAGGCCAGATCCTCATGTCCTACGGCCCCGATGCGTTCATCAAGCAGAATGCGGACGGCTCCTACGTCACCTTCAACTTCAACGGCAAGGAAATGCCCGTGATTGCGGACGCGACCTTCGCTGAGCTGTGGGAGAAGGCCTCCGGCAACTACACCAACTACGCCCGTCAGTTCCTGGGCTCCACCCTGTCCTTCGCCAAGAGCCAGGCGTTTGAGTACCAGTGCACCCACGAGGTTGGCAAGGAAGGCGCCGGCAAGCTGTCCGTGGCCATCGCCCTGGGCACCATCAAGCACCCCGAGCTGGCTGTGACCGAGAATCCCTGGTACACCTCCGTGCCCACCGTGCTGCCCAACACCAAGGTTGAGAACGACATGATCAACGGCTACTCTGAGCTGAGCACCAAGTACAACTCCGCCAAGGGCAAGCAGAATCTGTTCGTGGATCAGATCGTGGCTGGCTATGCCGTGGAAGGCATGTCCGATGCGTCTGAATCCGTCGCCTACGTCAGCGGCACCATGGGTGGCAAGCAGTACCTGGCCCTCAAGCAGCGCGCTTGGGATCGCCTGGTGGCTTACTACGCCGAGCTGTCCAAGTAATCCATTTCCGTGGCGGGGGCTTCGGCTCCCGTCACGGGTTCCCGTCAGCCTCCCTTGCGCGGGAGGTTGACGGGAACCTGATTCCGCATCCCAAGGGGATGCAGTGCGATTTGTGGGAGGTTCTTATGTACAAGAAGCAGCTCATCGTGCAGAAGCTCATCTGCTTTGCGGCGCTGGCCGTCAGCGCCCTGGTGTTTCTGTATTCCCTGGGCCTGATGACGGATCTGTATGACAGCCTGTACTTCACCATGATGGACCCGACGAACCCGGATGACACCTGGGTGCCCGGCTCGCAGGTCTACTACCACATGCAGCCCTTCAATAAGCAGCTGCTGGGCTACGCCATCGGCATGGTGCTTTTGTCCTGCCTGCTGTTCATCACCAGCACCCATGCCCGCCGCCGGTATTATGTGGGCAATGCGGTGGCGGTGGGGGCGTTCACGGTGGCGGGCGCAGCGCTGAGCGTGTGGGCGCACCTCCAGCTGCAAGCCTTCCGGGCGGAATTCCTCCAGGTGGATTTCGACGCGCTCCAGTTCTTCTCCGAAATGATGAGCACGCCCTACACCAAGTCCACTTTCTGGTTTGACGCGCATTATGCGGTGTTCGGCCTGGTGATGCTCATGTGCCTCCTGCAAGTGGTGAACTACGTTTGGAAGCTCTCCCTGATGCACGCCGAAAAGCGGCTGATTGAGGAAGGAAAGAAGGTGTCCGCATGACGAACCGGCTCGATGACCCCAAGACCATCCGCCTTGACCGGATGCGGTACGCCAAGAATACCTTCTCCTCCCGCATGACCTATCTGGCCATCCTCTTCAATGTGCTGTACTTCGTCAGCATCTATGAGTCCGACGTGGGCTCGTGGTACTATCAGATTCTCATCGGCGCCTCCATCGTGTACAACCTGGTGTTCATGCTGGTGTCCTTCCTGGCCTCCGAGGGCGTGAAGAACTACAAGGCCAGCTACGCCTGGCTGCTGCTGGCGGCGGGCGTGGGGCAGATTGTGCGCATTTTCATCCTGCCCATGCAGGCCTACCGGGCAAGCGTGACCATCAGCAAGGTGACCTATCCGGTGATGAAGATGCCCCAGCTGACCTTCGTCATCATCTGCCTGGCGGCGTCGGCGCTGTGCTGCTTTGCCGCCGGCATCGTCGGCGTGTACCGCAGCCGGGCACTGCGTGCCTACAACGCTTCTCTTGATGAGAAGGTCGCGTAAAGGAGACGATACCTGATGGCAAATATCAGCTTACAGCATCTGGATAAGATCTATGACAACAAGGTGCAGGCCGTGTTTGACTTCAACCTGGAGGTGAAGGACGGCGAGTTCATTGTGCTGGTCGGGCCCTCCGGCTGCGGCAAGTCCACGACGCTGCGCATGATCGCGGGCCTGGAGGACATCACCTCCGGCAAGCTGCTGCTGGACGGCAAGGACATCACCGCCGCCCCCGCCAAGGACCGCGACATGGCCATGGTGTTCCAGAACTACGCGCTCTACGGCCACATGACCGTGTATGAGAACATGGCCTTCTCCCTGACGCTGCGCAAGGAGGACCCCAACGTCATCCACCGCAAGGTGCTGGCGGCGGCGGAGATCCTGGGGCTGACTGATCAGCTGAACAAGAAGCCCAAGCAGCTCTCCGGCGGTCAGCGCCAGCGCGTGGCGATGGGCCGTTCCATCGTGCGCAACCCCAAGGTGTTCCTGTTTGACGAGCCGCTGTCCAACCTGGACGCGAAGCTACGCGGCGCGACCCGCCGGGAGATTTTGCTGCTCCACAAGCGCATGAACGCCACCATGCTCTACGTCACCCATGACCAGACCGAGGCGCTGACCCTGGCCGACCGCATCGTGTGCATGTCCATGGGCCATGTGCAGCAGGTCGGCACGCCCCTGGAGCTCTACGATACCCCCGCGAACCTCTTCGTGGCCAGCTTCATCGGGTTGCCGCCCATGAACTTCTTCGACGTGACCATCAACGGTAAGGCGGCGCAGAACCAGTACTTCACCATGCCCCTGACCGTAAGCGAGCAGGAGCTGCTCTCCGACTACCAGGGCAAGACCGTGGTACTGGGTGTGCGACCGGAGAACATCAACACCGGCGGCGATGTGGATGTAGAGGTGTTCTCCAATGAAAACCTGGGCATGAACACCCTGGTGCATGGCCGGCTGAACGGCGCCACCGCGGCGGATGCCGCCATTACCTGCAAGCTGCGCGGCTGGTGCGACTACAAGGCCGGCGACCGTGTGCAGGTGCGCTTTGAAAAGCGCCACTTCTTCGATAAGGAAACGACCAACGCGATTCGCTGAAAGGAGGAACCCTCGTGACGACCCTTGGCAAGAAAAAGAACAGCGGCGTGAAGGAGTTCTTCCGCAAGAAGATCGTCTCCCTCAAGCGCAAGCCCCAGACGATCCCCCTGCTGGTGCTGGCCCTCGCCTTCCTTGTGTATTCGCTGAACCTGACCCATGTGTCCAACACCACGGCCAAGATTCAGCTCTCCGGCATGGGGCTGTGCGGCTTTTGCACGATGCTGTTCTCCATGCTGTCCTTCGTGTGCTTCCTCAACGCCTTCCCCCACCGCAAAAAGACCAACGTGCCCATGCTGGTGCTGATGTTCCTGATGCTGGCGCTGCTCATCGTGTGCGACACGTTCTACATGGGACAGATCACCAAGGCGATCACCCGTGCGGATCACCCCATCGTGGTGGATGCCAACACCATCTACATCAGCAAGGCGGCCGCCATGCTGGGGGTGCACCGCATCATCGTGGTCATCGGCGCGGTGATGACGCTGCTGGTGCCCGTGCTGCGCAAGCTCCTGCGGAAAATCGACACCTCGCTGCCGGTGGAGGAAAACGCGCAGATGGGCGAAATCATGCTCTCCGGAGATAACTGACGTCCATGAGCAAAAAAACGCCGAAGCAAGCTGAAAGCACCGAGGCTGCCGTTTACGACCTCCACACGGAGGCGGTGGACGCCCTCGTGACCGCCACAAAGGAAAACACGCCCCGGTATTCCGAGGCGGAGCTGAACAAGTACCGCTCCGGCAAGGTGAAGCGGCGCTTCCCCCAGGGGCTGAAGGTGCTCCTGATCAAGTTCTGGTTCTACGGGGCGGTGTGCTTCTTCGTGTTCTGGGGCTTGGGGCTGTATCTGCAGGGCCTGGACATGTACTTCGTCGCCGCGCTGATCCTGGGCATGGTGACGGATCTGCTCATCAACCATTTCCTGCGCTTCACCGAGAAGCTGCCCGGCGGCAGCAAAAAGTGGATGATGGTCACGCGCCGGGGCACGGGCGGGTTCTTCCTGAACATCGCCTACGGCTTCCTGCTGATGTTCCTGGTGATCACCGTGTACCAAATGATCAACACCGCCATCTTCACCCTCTATGGGGGAAGCGCGGAGGCGCCGCTGCTGCATGTGGAGCCCTTCGCCTTCGGCTTGATCACGACGGGTGCAGATATGCTGTGCGTGGGCATCCGCAACACGATGCGGAGAATTCTTGCCGACGCCCGCGGGAAGGCATGAAAAAATCGCCAGCGGCTGCTGACGATTATGGGCAGGGCGCATCAGCCTCTGCCTGCCGGGCGTATTCCCGGGGGGATAGGCCGAATTTCTGCTTGAACATGCGGGAAAAGTACAGCGGGTCGTGATAGCCGCACATGCGGGCGGTTTCGCTAATACTGCTGTTGCCAGCGCGCAGGGCGGTTGCAGCGGCTTGTAATCGCAGGTCGGTCAGGTACTTGTGCGGCGTGGTGTGCAGCTCCTGCCGGAACAGGCGGCAGAGGTAGTCGTAGCAGTACGGCGCGGATTTGAGCAGCTCGTCCAGCTCGAAATTCGGGTTGGTGTAATTCTGCATGATGGTGTGCGAGAGCTCCGCAACCAGCTGGCTGCGGGGCGAGGACGCGCACCGGCTGATGATGTGCTGCGAAAGCAGCTGCCCATAGGCACGCAGCAGGGACTCCCGATAGTCCGATTCGCTGCCAAAATGATAGGCCGCATCCTGAAATAGGTGCAGCAGGGACTGGTTCTCATCGTCCCGGAAGCGCATCGGGGTGTGCAGCGCCAGGGCGGTTGAGTCCATGTGAAGCATGAAAAAGCCGGCTTCCTCCGACAGAGGACGGCTGTGGCGCGTATCCGGCGGAATCACCACCACGTCCCCCGCCTGACAGGTGAATTCCAGCGCGTCAAAGACGAACGTCGCCGTGCCGCTTGTGCAGTAGAGGAACACCCAGCAGTCATGCTGATGCCGGGGCAGGATGGGCGCGGTGGGAAAGCTGCTGACCTGGATGATGTCGTTCATGGGATCACCTCATGGAGAATTCAGCCCTATTGTACCAAACAATATCGGTTTTGTCTATATTGCAGGGAGGGAATCCCTGCCACACCAAGAAAAGGAGCGAAGCTGTATGGCATACCTCACGCTCAGAAACATCAACAAGATCTACCCGAACGGCTTCCACGCGGTGCACGACTTCAACCTGGAAGCCGAGCGGGGGGAGTTTATTGTGTTCGTGGGCCCCTCCGGCTGCGGCAAGTCCACCACGCTGCGCATGATCGCGGGCCTGGAGGACATCAGCAAGGGTGAATTCCTGATCGATGGTCAGCTGGCCAACAACCTGGGCCCCCGGGAGCGCGAGGTAGCGATGGTGTTCCAGAGCTACGCGCTCTACCCCAACATGACCGTGTATGACAATCTGGCCTTTGGCCTCAATCTGCAGGGCGTGGATGAGGACATCATCGAGGCGCGCGTGCAGAAAACCGCCAAGATCCTTGGCCTGACGGAGTATTTGGACCGCATGCCCCGCGCCCTTTCCGGCGGCCAGCGCCAGCGCGTGGCCGTGGGCCGTTCCATCATCCGCAAGGTGGGCGTGTTCCTGATGGACGAGCCGTTGTCCAACCTGGACGCGAAGCAGCGCGTCACCATGCGCTCCGAGATCACGCAGATACACCGGGAAACTGGCGCAACCACCATCTACGTCACCCACGACCAGACCGAGGCCATGACCATGGCGGATCGCATCGTGGTGATGAAGAACGGCTATGTGCAGCAGATCGGAACCCCCAAGGAGGTCTACTTCCATCCGGTGAACATGTTCGTGGCGGGCTTCATTGGCGAACCGCCGATGAACTTCATCCGCCGCGTGGTGAAGCAGGGCTGCATCGAGGTCGGCGGCGCGTCCTTCGACCTGACGAAGCGCCTGGGTGAGAAGGCTGCGGCCTATGAGGGCAAGGAGATCGTCTTTGGCTTCCGCCCCGAGGCGGTGGTGCTGGGCACGCAGGAGAACGCCTACGTCACCCATGGCATGGTGGAGCTGACCGAAATGCTGGGCGACAACGCCAATGTCTACCTGGACATCGACCAGGATAAGGCCATTTTGAAGGTCACCCCCCATGAAATTCCCGACATGGATACCCAGCTCACCTTCTCTATCCCCCATGAGAGCGTCTATCTCTTTGACGCGCAGACCGAGATGGTGATCAAGTAAACAAAAACGCGCATGCCCCATTGCTTGTCAGGGCATGCGCTTGCTTTATGCCTTCTCGATGGGCAGCCATAGCTCCACATACATATCGTTCTGGCCCTCCTTGCAGGGGGCATAGTATTCGATATTGTAGTTGCCGGATAGCTTGTAGTCGGTTGAGTGGGGCAGCCAGTCGCGCCACATTTTGGTGTTGGTGTCCTGAAGTGTGCTCAGTGTGCAGGGAAAGACCGCCCAGGTGCCGCCGGGGATCAGCCGGGTGGTGCATGCGGCGGGTACGCGCTGCCAGGGCTGGTAGAGATCAGCGATCATGTAGTCGAAATCCTTGCCGTCGGTGTCGATGCACACGCCAAAGGTGCCGCAGATGTCGTGCTGCGCGGGCAGCAGCTCCTCCCAGTACCTTGGGATCTCCTGATAGCTGGTGTCATTGTTGAAGCGGCGGGTGAAACCGACCACGGTGAACGGGGCTTTGTCGACGATTTTGTACTCCATCATGATTCCTCCTTCTGGTTGCAGATGAATGGTCAGCGGCGAGAAGGATTGCAGCAGCGTCCCTGGCTGATGCACCTGGGAGGGCGATACGCCGTGGAAGCGCCGGAACGCCCGAGCGAAGCTGTCCGGCGAGTCATAGCCGTACTTGAGGGCAGCGTCGATGACCTTCATGCCTTGGGTCAGCTCCTGCGCGGCGAGGGTCAGCCGTCTGCGGCGGATGTACTCGCCCAGGGGCAGACCGCACAGGCAGGAGAAGAGCCGCTGGAAGTGGAACGCGCTGACATACGCGCGCGCTGCGATGTCGTGCACGTCCAGCTCCTGGGTGAGCCGCGCCTCGATATAGTCGATGGCGGCCTGGATTCCCTCCGGTATGGTATGCATGGCCTTGCCTCCTTCATCGCTGATAAGAAGAGTATAGCATGTCAGCTGCTTTTCTGCCCGACTTTTTCTGCGCAATAGAAACGCAGGATTCGATCAACATCCTGCGTGCACATTACCAGTGCGTCAGACGGGAAGCCGCGCCCTTATCCAGCAGGAAGATCACGTCCGGATGGGTGCGCAGGATGGAGGCCTGCCACTGGGGGGATACATCGCCCTCCAGGGCCATGCGGACGGCCTCAGCCTTGTCCTCGCCCGTGGCCAGGAGCAGCACCTGGCGGGATTGCATGATGGAGCCGATGCCCAGGCTGACGGCAAAGCGCGGCACATCCTGCGCGGAATCGAAGAAGCGCTGATTGGCTTTGATGGTGGTTTCGCTCAGCTGCACCTGGTGGCAGCCGTAGACGAATTCGTGCCCGGGCTCGTTGAAGCCGATGTGCCCGTTGTGGCCGATGCCCAGCAGCTGCAGGTCGATGCCGCCGGCTGATAGGATGGCTGCGTCATAGGCCTTGGCGGAGGCGGCAACATCCGCCGCGTTGCCGTCGGGAATGTGGATGCGATCGGGACTCATGTTGATGTGGCTGAACAGGTTGTCCTGCATGTAGCGGTGGTAGGAGCACACATGGTCGGGGGAGATGCCCACGTATTCATCCAGGTTGAAGCTGGTGGCCCGGGAGAAATCCAGCATGCCCGATTGGTGCATGGCGATCAGCGCCTGATAGGTGGGAATGGGGGTGGAGCCGGTGGCCAGGCCGAGGACGCTGTCCGGTTTGCGCAGGAGCTGCGCGGCAATCAGGGTCGCGGCGGCCTTGGCGATCTGCTGGGCTGTCTGAAAAACATGCGTTTGCATACCAATGCCTCCTCCGACATGTTGTATTATTGATAGGATGAATACAGTATAGCCTAAAAACAAGATAAATGCAACGGTACGATACAATACAACAGAAAATTTGTATTATTATCTTTGCGCGCTGGACGGGTGGTGGCTGGCCATGGCGTCGAGCCTGTTTTTTTCTTCTTCCTATTGGCAGAAGCCCGGCTTTGCGGTATAATGGTCGCAAGTTGAAACAAATGAAGGAGGTGCCTGTATGCCCAATCCCATTCTGCCGCTGTGGGAGCATATCCCCGACGGCGAGCCCCGTGTTTTTGGTGACCGGGTGTATCTCTACGGCTCTCATGACCGGCCCATGTCCGGCGACTTCTGCGACATCCGCCTGAAGGTCTGGTCAGCCCCGCTCAATGACCTGGATCACTGGGTCTGTCACGGCGATGTGTTCCATGTGTTGCCGGACGAGGATCATCCTGCCGATGTGACCTGGTACAACGGTGCGGGCAACAAGGCCGATTTGCGCATGTACGCCCCCGACGTGGTGGAAAAGGACGGCAAGTATTATCTGTACGCGTACGTCTTTTATCAGAAGGGCTGCGTGGCGGTGGCGGACAAGCCGGAGGGGCCGTTCAAGGTGATTAGCACCTATCGCTACGACCTGCCCGAGGGCTGGGCGGAGCACGGCACCTTTGTGGATCCCGGCACGCTGGTGGACGACGATGGCCGGGTGTATGTCTACTGCGGCTTTGAGCGCAGCTACATGTGCGAGCTTGACCCCACGGATATGGTGACCGTCCTGCCCGACACCTACCAATGGGATATCCTGCCCACCGGGCAGCCCTTCGATTATTTCGAGGCCTGCTCCCCCCGGAAGATCGGCAACACCTACTACCTGATCTATTCCCCCCGCAAGGGCAGCCGCCTGGCTTACGCCACCTCCGACAAGCCCACCGGCCCCTTCACCTACCAGGGCTACATCGTGGACAATGGCGATGATTACCCCGGGGGCAACGACCATGGCTCCATCATGAAGGTGGGCGATCAGTGGTACATCTTCTACCACCGCATGACCAACGGCACCTGCTTCTCCCGCCAGGCCTGCGTCGAGCGCATCGAGATTAAGCCCGACGGCACGATTCCCACGGTGGAAATGACCTCCCTGGGCTTCTCTTCGGCCCTCAACCCCTACGAGGAAACCCCGGCCCACCGCGCCTGCGTGCTGCGTGGCGGGGGCATGGTCAAGTACCTCAATGAGTTCCACACGGTGCTGGATGATTTGCGGGATAACACCGTCGTGGGCTACAAGTATTACGACTTCGGGGTGGACGACACCGCCACCCACATCGAGCTGGTGATGGAGCTGCGGGGCTTGGGTGAAACCGGGCGCGTCAGCGTGCATCTGGACGACGCGGCGAGCGAGCCCCTGGGCGAGGGGGTCTTTACGGGGGACGACCAGCTGCTGAGGATCAAGCTCCCCGGCATCACGGGCCGCCACGCGGTGTACTTCACCTTCCACGACGACCGCCCGCAGATGGACTGGGGGATTCATGATCGCTGCCTGACCCGGCTGGAACGCTTTGTGTTCAAGAAATAATGCTGCAATTGAAGGAGGAAACCACGATGAAGATTGGCGCGCAGCTTTATACCGTCCGTGAGCACTGCAAGACCCTGGAGGATTTCGCTCTGACCCTGCGTAAGCTGGCGGACATTGGCTACACGACCGTGCAGGTGTCCGGCACCTGCCCCTATCCGGCGCAGTGGCTGCGGGAGCAGCTGGACAAAACCGGATTGCGGTGCGTGCTGACCCACACCCCCGAGGTGCGGCTGATGGGGGAGACCGAGCAGGTCATTGAGGAGCACCGCGTGTTCGACTGCCCCCACATCGGCATGGGCTGGTACGCCTTTGACGAAGCCAAGGAGGACGCCAACTACGCCCATTTCATCAAGACCTTTGCGCCGGTGGCGGAGAAGATCCACGCGGGCGGCGCGTACTTCATGTACCACAATCACGACCAGGAATTCAAGCGCCTGGGCGACAAGATCGTGCTGGAGCATCTGGCGGAGGAAATTCCCGCATCGCAGATGGGCTTCACCCTGGATACCTTTTGGGTACAGGCGGGCGGCGGCGACCCGGCCCAGTGGCTGGACCGCCTGGCCGGACGAGTGCCGGTCATTCACCTCAAGGACTTCGCCTATGGCCGCAAGATGGCTGTGGTGGGCGAAGGCAATATCAACTTCGACCGGGTCTTTGCCTCGGCGGAAAAGAGCGGCACGCAGTACATGATGGTCGAGCAGGACGACTGCAACGGCGAGGACCCCTTCGAGTGCCTGCGCCGCAGCTATCTGTACCTGAAATCCTGCGGGTTCAACTAATTTGTCAGGAGGCGTTGTATGGACGCGCTTCAAGAAATCAGAGCGGCGGTGATCGGCTATGGCGGCATCGGCTCGGCGCACACAGCCTGCATCGCGCGGGGCGAGGTGGCGGGCATGCGCCTGGCGGCGGTTTGCGATGTGGACGCGGAGAAGCGATCGGCAGCTGCGCAGCGCTTCCCGGGAGTGCGCTGTACAGCGGACTACCATGCCCTCCTGGACGGCAGCATCGACGCGGTGGTCATTGCCGTGCCCCATCCGATGCACTGCCGGATCGCGGCCACTTGCCTGCGCGCCGGGGTGCATGTGCTATCGGAAAAGCCCCTGGATGTATCCGTCACCGCCGCGCAGGAGGCCGTCCGCGCCGCGCAGGAGAGCGGCAGCATCTTCGCGGTGATGCTCAACCAGCGCACAGCGCCCATCTTCCGCAGGGCGCGGGAGATCGTGCAGAGCGGCGCGCTGGGCGAATTGAAGCGTACGGTCTGGATCATCACCAACTGGTACCGCACCCAGCACTACTATGATTCCGGTGCATGGCGGGCCACCTGGAAGGGGGAGGGCGGCGGCGTGCTGCTCAATCAGGCACCCCACAATCTGGATCTGTGGCAGTGGATCTGCGGCATGCCCCAGAGCCTGGTTGCCCATTGTGACGTGGCCCGCTATCATCGCATCGAGGTGGAGGACGATGCCACCCTGATGAGCCGCTATCCCAACGGCGCGACGGGGCTGTTCATCACCTCCACCGGCGAATACCCGGGCACGAACCGCCTGGAAATCTCCGGCGACCTGGGCAAGCTGGTGCTGGAGGATGGCGTGCTGAAATGGTGGAAGCTGCGCGAGTCCGAACGGGAAACCTGCTTACATTCACCTGACAGCATGCCCAAGCTCCCCTGCGACTACACCGAGGAGCGCTTCGAGGATGGCCCTCAGCACCGGGGCATCCTGCAAAACTTCGCCAACGCCATCCTACATGACGAATCGCTGATTGCCCCCGGCGTGGAGGGCATCAACGAGCTGATGCTGTCCAACGCGGCTTACCTGTCCCAGTGGACGGGGAATGTGCCGGTGGCGCTGCCCATCGACGGCGCAGCGTTTGACGCGCTGCTTGCGGCGCACGCGGCCACCTCCGTGGCTCACGAAGCTCTGGCGCAAATCCCCCAGGGCACCTATGAGGATCGCTGGCAGACGCGCTGGTGAGGCAGGAGGAGAGCGAACGAGCATGATGGCGGATGTCATCGCCGGGCTGACGGCGCGGGACGATCGCGCGGCTTGCGCACTGGCTGATCAAATCGTGGCCCAGAGCTGGCAGACCGACGTATGGTATGATTGTATCGAAGAATTTGCAAAGCTGCTGTCCCATCCCAAGTCGCTGGTCAGGAATCGGGCGCTGTCCCTGCTGGCGGCCAATGCCCGGTGGGATGCGCAGCACCGGTTGGATGCAATCCTGCCATCAATCGCAGTATCGTGACAGCATGCGTCCGCTGATTCAGCGGGATATAGGTGAAACGCTCAGAAAGCTGATGCATCCCCTAAAGCATAGCAACTAAAATACCGCACATAGGATGTCTGTGCGGTACTTTTTTGTTGTGAACGGGCTGGATTTGTTATTTCTGCGTTCACATTTCTTTGGTACACTGCCTATGCAATCAGGAAAATGATTGGGAATTGCATTGACCATGGAAAGGAGTTCCTGGCATGTTAGAGCTCAAAGGCATCAAGAAGGATTATCCGGCGGGGGATGGCACCGTCCATGCGCTCAAGGGGATTGATTTGCAGTTCCGCAAGAGTGAGCTGGTGTCCATCCTGGGCCCCTCCGGCTGCGGCAAGACCACCATGCTCAATATTATCGGCGGCCTGGACCAGTACACCGAGGGCGATCTGATCATCAATGGCACGTCCACCCGGCATTATCAGGATCGGGACTGGGATGCCTACCGCAACCACTCCATCGGCTTTGTGTTCCAGAGCTACAACCTCATCCCCCACCAGTCGGTTTTGCAGAATGTGGAGATCGCCCTGACACTCTCCGGCGTGAGCAAGGCGGAGCGCCGCAAGCGGGCTATCCAGGTGCTCAAGGACGTGGGCCTGGGCGATCAGCTGCGCAAAAAGCCCGCGCAGATGTCCGGTGGCCAGATGCAGCGCGTGGCCATTGCCCGCGCGCTGGTCAACAACCCGGACATTATCCTGGCTGACGAGCCCACCGGCGCGCTGGACACCGAAACCAGCGTGCAGGTCATGGACATTCTCAAGGAGGTGGCCAAGGATCGCCTGGTGATCATGGTCACCCATAACCCCGACCTGGCGGAGAAGTATTCTACCCGCATCATTCGCATGCTGGATGGCGCGCTCATCAGCGACTCCAAGCCCCTGACAGCCCAGGAAGTGGCAGAAATGGAGAAGCAGGAGCGGGACGCCCGGGTGGCTCGGCAAAGCGGCGCCAGGAAGGAGCGCAAGCCCTCCATGTCCCTGGGCACCTCCTTTGGGCTGAGCCTGAAAAACCTCATCAGCAAAAAGAGCCGCACGCTGCTGACCTCCTTCGCGGGGTCGATCGGCATCATCGGCATCGCGCTGATCTTCGCCGTGTCCAACGGCATGACCAATTACATCAACGCCGTGCAGGAGGATACCCTGTCCTCCTACCCGCTGACGCTCCAGGCCAATCAGATGAACATCGGCTCGCTGCTGGCAACCTTCATCGGCAACGCCATGTCCGGCGAGCCCCATGAGAACGACGCGGTGTATGAAAAGACCATGGTATACGACCTGGTCAACGCGCTGGGCTCCCTGGAGGAGACCAACAACGACCTGAGCTCCTTCAAGGTCTACCTGGAAGAGAAGCTGGCTGGGACGGACGAGAACGGGCTGCGCAGCGCTGTCAACGGCGTGCAGTACACCTATGACGCGCCCCTGACCGTCTACACCGAGAATGTGGACGGGCGCATCCTCCACGCCGATTCCCAACAGCTGACTCAGGAGCTGATGCTGGAATACATGGGTATGGATTTGTCCTCCATGATGGAAATCTACTCCACCTACGGCGTGGATCCCACCAGCATGTCCACCATGATGGGAGGCTCTGCCTCGGCGGTGCTGTGGCAGGAGATGCTCCGCGGCGTGGACGGGGAAATGATCAACCCGCTGCTGGGAAAGCAGTACGACCTGATCTACGGTTCCTGGCCGAACGACTACAACGAAGTCGTCGTGGTGGTGGATGAGAACAACGAGATCGCCGATATGACGCTCTACGCAATGGGCCTCAAGTCCAAGAGCGAGATTGGCGCGCTGGCGGATGCCGCCTTCAACAAGAAGCCCGTGGCGGTGTCCGACGCGCGCTACACGTACCAGGACATCTGCGGCATGACCTTCCGGGTGATTCTGCCCTCCAGCTGCTACTCCTACGACGAGGAGAGCGGTGTCTATACCGATCTGCGGGCCACCCAGGCGGGGCTGCGCTACCTGTATGACAATGGCCTGGACCTGAAGGTGGTGGGCATCCTCCGGCCCAGCGAGGATGCGGTGTCCGGCATGCTCAATGGCACCATCTGCTACACTGCGGCCCTGACCGAGCATATCATTGAGGAAGCGGCCAAGTCCCCAGCGGTGCTGGCTCAGCAATCAAACCCCGGGACGGACATCTTCACCGGGCTGCCCTTTAGCGAAAACAACGGCGTGATGTCCGAGGAGCAGAAGGCGCAGGACTTCATCGCCTATATCGTCCCCCTCACCGATGCGGAAAAGGCTGCGGCCTATGTGGAGATGATGTCCATTCCCAGCCAGGCGCAGGTGGAGGAGATCGTGCAGCAGCAGCTGTCCGCCATGACCCGCAGTGACATTGAAAATATGATGAACAGCGCCATTGGCGGTCAGCTGAAGGTCAGCGCCGAGGACGTGACAAAGTACATTTCCGGCATGACCGATGAGGAGCTCTACGCCATGGTCGGCCAGATGATGGCCGAGCAGGTGGCCGTGAAGTACGCCGAGGAAGCGAAGAAGCAGCTGATGAGCATGGACGTGGCAACCCTCGCTATGGCGCTGAACATGTCCATGCCCGCCACCACCCCGGAGCAGGTGTCCGCCAAGGCCGCGATGTACGCCGCCTCCGCCGCGGCATTGCCCCAGGAGCAGCTGGATGCGCTCACCCAGCAGACCCTTGCCGCCATGACCCACGAGGAGCTGCTGAATGCCATGTGCGCTGGGATGGCGGCGCAGCTGGGCATTACCCCCGAGGCTGCCGCGCCCATGCTGGAGGGCATGACCGACGACGAGCTGCGGGCGAAGCTGGCTCCCGGCGTGGCCGAGCAGATCAAGGCTGAGGCCGCCGCGAAGGTGGCTGCCATGACCGAGCAGGAGCTGTGCGCCGCCTTTGAAAGCGTCCAGCCCCCCTTCACCACCGCGCAAATGGCGATGTTCCATGACGAGGTGCTGCATTTCTCCGAATCCACCTATGAGGACAACCTGCTCACCCTGGGCTGCGTGGATTTGGCGCACCCCGCCAGCATCAACCTCTACGCCTCCTCCTTTGAGGACAAGGACAGGATCGAGGCGGAGATCGTCGCGTACAACAACACGGTGGACGAGATTCATCAGATTCGCTACACCGATTATGTGGGGCTGATGATGTCCTCCGTGACCTCCATCATCAATGCCATCACCTATGTGCTGATCGCCTTTGTGGCCATCTCCCTGGTGGTGTCCTCCATCATGATCGGCGTGATTACCCTGATTTCCGTGCAGGAGCGCACGAAGGAAATCGGTATCTTGCGCTCCATCGGCGCGTCCAAGCGGAACGTCAGCAGCATGTTCAACGCGGAGACGGTTATCATTGGCTTTACCTCCGGCATGCTGGGCGTGGGCTTGACCTGGCTGCTGTGCATCCCCATCAACGCCGTCATTTACAGCCTGACCCACATTGCGGGATTGCGGGCGTTCCTGCCCTGGCAGGTGGCGGCGGTGCTGGTGCTCATCAGCGTGGTGCTGACCTCCTTTGCCGGCGTGATCCCCGCCCGTTCCGCGGCGAAGAAGGACCCCGTTGTGGCCCTGCGCACCGAGTAATTCCCATCAAAAACGGCTCTCCCGACAACCGGGAGAGCCGAATCTTGTTGATAGGGGGAGCTTACACCGCGCCCTGGGCCAGCATGGCATCAGCCACCTTAAGGAAGCCCGCAATGTTCGCGCCAGCCACGTAGTCGCCCTCGGTGGCGTACTGCTTGGCGGCCTCGTCGATCTTGTGGAAGATGCCCACCATGATGTCCTGGAGCTTCTCGTCCACTTCCTTGGCGGTCCAGGAGAGGCGCATGCTGTTCTGGGTCATTTCCAGTGCGGAGCAGGCCACGCCGCCGGCATTGGCCGCCTTGCCCGGGGCGAAGAGCACGCCGGCACCCTGGAAGGCCATGGTGGCCTCGATGGTGGAGGGCATGTTCGCGCCCTCGCCGACCGCCTCCACGCCGTTGGCGATCAGCGCCTTGGCAGCGGCCTCGTCCAGCTCGTTCTGGGTGGCGCAGGGCAGCGCAATCTGGCAGGGGATGGTCCAGATGTCCTTGCAGCCCTCGGTGTAGGTGGCGCCGGGCACGCGGGCGGCGTACTCCTTGATGCGGCCGCGCTCGACCTCCTTGATCTGCTTGACCACGTCCAGCTGAATGCCGTTGGGGTCGTACACATAGCCGTTGGAGTCACTCATCGCCACGACCTTCGCGCCCATGGCGGTGATCTTCTCATTGGCGTAGATGGCCACGTTGCCGGAGCCTGACACGACGGCGGTCTTGCCCGCGACGGTCTTGCCGTTGTGCTCCATCATGGCCTTGACCAGGTAGCACAAGCCGTAGCCGGTGGCTTCCTTGCGGCCCAGGCTGCCGCCCCAGGTGAGGCCCTTGCCGGTCAGCACGCCCTCATACAGGCCGGTGATGCGCTTGTACTGGCCGTAGAAATAGCCGACCTCGCGTGCGCCCACGCCGATGTCGCCCGCGGGCACGTCCACATCCGCGCCAATGTACTTGTACAGCTCAGTCATAAAGCTCTGGCAGAAGCGCTGGATCTCCGCGTCGGACTTGCCCTTGGGGTCGAAGTCAGAGCCGCCCTTGCCGCCGCCGATGGGCAGACCGGTCAGGGAATTCTTCAGAATCTGCTCAAAGCCCAGGAACTTCAGGATGCTCTGATTGACGCTGGGGTGCAGGCGCAGGCCGCCCTTGTAGGGGCCGATGGCGCTGTTGTACTGCACACGGTAGCCACGGTTGACGCGGGTCACGCCCTGGTCATCAATCCACGGAACGCGGAAGGAAATGATTCTTTCCGGCTCAACAAAACGCTCCAAGATACCGGCTTCCACCAAATCGGGACGCTTTTCAAAAACAAACTCCAGGGATTCCAGCACTTCACGAACCGCCTGAAGAAATTCCGGCTCATTGGGATTTCTCTTTTCCACCTGTGCATATACATCGTTGAGATACTGCAT
>JAQXLU010000155.1 GCA_029012285.1 Clostridiales bacterium
TGCGGCAGCGGCAAAACCACCGCAGCCATCAACACCATTGCGGCCCTGGCGTCATCGCCGCGCAAAGCCCTGTTCCTGATTGATACCCAGAACGGCAATCTGCGCCTGGCGCAAAATGAAGCCCTGACGCTGCCCTATGCCTTCTTTGCAGAAACGGCAGGCCGCAGCATCACCTGGGGAGAACTTCCACCAGAAAAAATCGTAGTAACCACCTATGCCCGGTTCGGTGTATGGGTAAAGGACAACCCTGATTTCGCCGCTAGCTTTGAGGTCATCATCTGCGACGAAGCCCACAACATTATTACATTCCCCAAATACAGTCCGCAACCCAACTTCGCCAGTATTGCGCGCGACGCCATCTGCGAGGCTGCCGCAAATCCTGATATTTTGGTCGTCGGCATCACCGCCACGCCGGAACCGCTTGATAAGTTGGCTTGCCCGCAACACATCGTTCCTATTGACAGCAGCGAACTGCGGCAATACGAGAACCATAGTATTCAATCCTATAGCAGCCTGCCGCAAATCCTTGAAAGCATTCCTGGCGGCAAAGTGGGTATGCTCTATGTGCCGCATATCCGTATGATGAAGGAATGCGCCGCCATTGCTCTGGCCGCTGGGCATAATCCCATTTGTGTATGGAGCACTGCCAACAAAGACCATACGATGAATGAAGAACAGCTTGCAGCCCGCGATTACATCCTGGAGCACGAAGAAATTCCTCCATCCTATGACCTCTTCATCCTTAACGGAAGTTGCGAAACCAGCATCAACATACGCGGCAAAGTGGATTATTTCGTCGCGCATACCAGCAGCCTTACCCATATCACTCAGGCACGGGGCCGCTATCGTGGAGACCTGGAAACCCTTTATGTGTTTGACCGCAACAATGAAGAACCCCTTGTTGTGCCGGATGAATTTCTTGATATCCAGCTCTTCCATGAAGACCAGCAGGAATTGCGGCTGCGGCTATCCATCAAGGACGCAAAAGGCCACTACCTGTCCTATCCCAAGCAATGGGAACGTATTGAAACCAGCGGCTATACCGTTGATTATGACCGCAACGGCAATAAGCGTTATGTGGTCATCAGAAAGCTTTCTTCAATGGAGTGCGGCAACCCCTGACGCAAGCGTCAGAGCCTGCCGCCGCCGCGTTGCGGCGTAAGAGGGTGGAAGGGGGAAGGACGGTAATTGTCTACCTCTCTGGAAGCCTGCGGCCTATGGACGCGGGCTTCCCCTTTTATAATATGAAAATCAAGATGGGCTCCCGCGTCTTACGCCGCAGGAGCCCGGAAGGTAGAATAAAAAATTACAACGATAAAAAAGCAGTCCAACTGCCAAATCTGGGGGTCATACTGTATAGATTCCCCCAATTTTGGCAGAAAACACAACTGTAGAATTTGATGATGGAAGGTCATCAAAACACCTGTTGCTGCCTTCCTCCACCCTATAGAACCCCTGCGTTGCTTGTCAACGCGGGGGTTCCATTTTATGAGGAGAGACAATACTAATAATATTATTCTTTCTCTTATTCGCTCCTCTTTCTTCCAGGAAGTGAGCGGCAGCACAGACAGAATGCCGATTTTTTTCTTCCCAACAAAAAAGCGAAGACAGTTTGCGTCTTCGCCTATGTGGTATTTTTCATGGTGAGGGACCTCACGCAGCTTTGTCCAACTCAGGAAACTGCGTCAGGAACCAGCGACGGACATGCATGTATGCATTCCTATGCATCTTCCCAGTCTGCCGGACGATTTCAAACTCTTCCAGCAGCTCCTCAGCATTACTCTGACGATGAATGAAATCCAGCATATTCTCATAGGTGGGCATAAACGGCTTCCGAGGAGAGTTATGAGAACAGGTATGCTTGATTTCAATGCAGAAGTCAGGATGGGCTTCGGTCAGGGACTTCATCATGTGATACTCGTCAGAGAAGGGAACAGAAGCTTTCTTCAGGAAGGCATAGGATACAACCAGGGTACGGGTAGCAAAGCACACGGCACAATTCGTATTCATAATTCATACTCCTTTCTATACCTTGTCGGTTAGTTATTCTCAGAAATAGTATCATTCATGGAAGTCTGAGCCTCTTTAGCCTTTTCCTCAGCCTCAGCCTTGACTTCAGCCTTGGTCTTCGGCAGGAAGAAACCCTCATCGTCAATGTCATCCATGCTGTCATAGTTGGCGTAGTTGTTGAGGAACCAAGCCTTCAGCTTCAGGAAGGGGGCATCCTGGATTTCGGCCCAAATACGCATCTGCTTGTACTGCTTCATACGGGCTTCACTATCACGGCAGAGCTTGATGGTTTGTTCCATGCGGGTGTAAGTGACAGTATCCCGCTTGTGTTCGTTGTCCTTCTTCAGTTCTACAATTTCCAGGCCAGGATGGTCTTTCTGATACTGAAGCACCATCTTGTATTCGGTAGTGCCGAGGCGGGAAGCCTTCTTAACAAAGTTTGCAGTCAAGGCCAGGGTGTTGGTCATGGGGTTATAGGAGAAGCCGCGCACATTATTCATAGTCATTGTTTTTATCCTCCAATTTCTTTATCGTTATGAATTAAGCAACAGTTTCGGTATCAGGCGCAGTTTCTTCAGCAGGGTAATCAGCGGGGGTGACGATGATTTCGTTATCGGAATTGTATTCAGGCATGACATAGAAGTTCGGGAAGGTCTGGCGGAACCACTTAAGGACACGAGCGTAGCTTCCGTTCTTACTGGCGGCCTCTTCGCGCATTGCTTCAAAGCGAGCCATGTAGTAGTCGCTGTTCTCAACGCAGGTGATGTACTTTTTCATCTGCTTGTAGGTCGGGGGCTTGCGCTTGCCTTCCTTCTTGACGATGGTGCGCTGAACGATTTCGTAACCAGGGTTGTCTGTACGAAGTCTGATGAGGAGCCGATACTCGTCGGTATCAGGGATGCTTGCCGCCTTGATGAAGTTCCGAGTCAGGATGATGCTGCGGGTAACATGGCTAACAGTGTAAGCGTTCATGGTGGTTTCTCCTTTTCTGTTTCTTTCAGGGCTTCGGTGTTTCCCTCACCCTGTGACTATATGATAGCAAAACTAAATGGGAGAAATCTCCCATTTAAAAAGCGTTTGAAGGAAAATATTTAGATGTGTGCATGCTAAACGTAATTATATATACGAAATACGTAGTTTAAAAATGAGTAAACTTGCTTGAAGTTATACTCATGTTGCTGAAAGTTGCCCTGTTTTCCTTCTAACTTGCTGAAAGTTCTACCCATCTGCTAAAAAGTTGAAGGCGACTTGCTGTTTCTGCAAGCCGCCTGTCTATTATAGGTTCCTGAGTACGCCCGTCTGCCGGGCCGCTACCAACACTTCGTCATCCCGGATACCGTTGAGGTACTTCTGCGTAATGCCGATATTCTCATGCCCCAGCAACCGGGACAGGGAATATATGTCCAGCCCGTTTTTCAACTGAAGGTGCGCGAATGTGTGCCTGCATGTGTGCGGCGACACTCGTATGTCTTTCCTGACATTGACCGCAGCAGCCGTTTGCTTCATCATCTTGGCGACGGATTCCTGCGTCATTGCCTTGCCGCGATAGGACAGGAAGAAGTAGGCTTGCGGCGTGGTGTTCTTCATCTCAAAGTAATTGTCCCGCGCAATGCGGTATTTCATCAGCATACGAGCCAGGTAGGGAGAACAGGGAACCACGCGCTCTTTGCTGCCCTTTCCCCATACCACCACATGCCCATCCCGGATTTGCTCGTCTTTCATGGTCATCACTTCGGTCAAGCGCATGCCGGTATCGAAGAAAAGCGCCAGCATGGCCTTGTTTCGCATACTGATGAAGTCATGCCCGCTATGGAAGTTCAGCATCTTCAGCACTTCTTCCTCATTAAAGGTGCGAATCAGCACCTTTGGTTGCCGCACGTTCTTGACCTTGGCGGCGGGACTGGTCTTCAGGTATTCCTCCTCCACGCAATATCGGAAGAAGGTTTTGAACACCTTCAGCAGGTCATTGATGTACTGCGGCTTGCGGCCCAGTTCCTCCTTCTCCAACAGGAATCGCTTCAGGTGCGCGGCCTTCACATCCTCCAATCTGGTGATGCCGCATTCATCCTCTAGATAGCGACGCATATAACGCAAATGCCTATCGTAGTTGTCAATCGTACCCTGTGCCAGCCTCCTGACCTTGCACTCCAGTTCATACTCCATGATTGCATCCTTTAACAGCAACAAAAACCCCTCTTTCCTTGACAAATTGCCAGCAGAAAGAGGGGAAAACGCCTATATGACTCATCCTGCAAACCGTCGGAACGGTTACAGAACTCGTTTAGTTGTTTATCAAGGTCGCGAGAAAACTCACTTTCTCAATGAACCCGCAAAGCCTTGATTCTACTGAATTACAGCTCCGCGAAGTACTTGATGGTGCGGACCATCTGGGAGGTGTAGCTGTTCTCGTTGTCGTACCAGGACACAACCTGCACCTGGTAGGTCTCGTCGTCCACCTTGGTGACCATGGTCTGGGTGGCGTCGAACAGAGAGCCGTACTTCATGCCGATCACGTCAGAGGACACGATGGGCTCCTCATTGTAGCCGAAGGAGGCGGAAGCCTGGGCCTTCATGGCGGCGTTGATGGCGTCCACGGTGACGTCCTTGCCCTTGACCACAGCCACCAGGATGGTGGTGGAGCCGGTGCAGACGGGCACGCGCTGGGCGGAGCCGATCAGCTTCTTGTTCAGCTCGGGGATGACCAGGCCGATGGCCTTGGCAGCGCCGGTGGAGTTGGGAACGATGTTCTGCGCGCCAGCGCGGGCACGGCGCAGGTCACCCTTGCGATGGGGGCCGTCCAGGATCATCTGGTCGCCGGTGTAGGCATGCACGGTGGTCATGATGCCGCTCACCACGGGGAACTTGTCGTTCAGGGCCTTGGCCATGGGAGCCAGGCAGTTGGTGGTGCAGGAAGCGGCAGAGATGATCTGGTCGTCCTTGGTCAGGGTGTTCTCGTTGACGGAGAAGACAATGGTCTTCAGGTCATTGCCAGCGGGGGCAGAGATGACGACCTTCTTCGCGCCAGCGGTGATGTGGGCCATGGACTTTTCCTTGGAGCAGTAGAAGCCAGTGCACTCCAGCACGACGTCCACATCCAGGGCAGCCCAGGGGCAATCAGCGGCGTTCTTCTCGGCGTAGATCTTGATTTCCTTGCCGTCGACGATGATGGAGTTCTCGGTGGCCTCGACGGTGTGCTTGTTCTCACCGATGTGGCCGCAGTAGGCGCCCTGCGCGGTGTCGTACTTGAGCAGGTGAGCCAGCATCGCGGGGGAAGTCAGGTCGTTGATGGCGACGATTTCGTAGCCCTCAGCGCCGAACATCTGACGGAAAGCAAGACGGCCAATGCGGCCAAAGCCATTGATAGCAACCTTCACGGACATTGGAATTACCTCCTTAATCGTTCGCGGGACAAGCCCGCATGCAAAGATCGGAAATGGCGTCCTTGCTTGCCGGATGTTTTGGCATCAGCAGACCATTTCTCCACCAATCATTTTACCCGATTTGGCGTTATTTTGCAAGGGGGAAAAGGGCTTTTCCCTGGGTTTTTGCGGAAAATTGTGAATAATATAACGGACTTGGGCAGAAATACACCCCCGAGGGCATCCTCGAGGGCGTTGTATCGCTGCGGTTTGCCACCCTGCGCTCACTTTTGACTCGGGAACAGCTGGGTGAAGGTTTCGTAATGGTCGTTGGTGTAGTACACCAGACCGTCGGAGGAATAGAGGATGCGGAAGGCGTTGCGCTTGCCCTTGGTGTAATAGCAGTCGGCCTCATACCAGGTGCGGCCCTGCTTGGCGGGCAAGCGGTTCTCGTAGTTGCCAAAGCGGTCGCCGCCAATGGACTTGCCCGGCGCCACATCGGACACGTAATTCCGGCTGGCATCCCACCCGAGGGCCTGGGCCTCCTTCTTGGTGATGAAATTCTCCGGCAGCTTACCATGCTGGAAGATGTAATCCGCAATCGCCTGGGGCTCGATGATGAGGTCGGTGGACGCAGCCGGCTGCGGTTCGGGCTGCACCACCAGGCTGTTGAGGGCGTCCACCAGGTCGATGGAGGTCAGGCGCGCCTTCGCCAGGGGAGCGACATCATCGTCCTCGGCGCTACCGATGGTCAGGGGGATGTCCTTGCCGAGGAATTGGTACAGATAGTCGTTCTCCCCGACCAACTGGTCGCGCTCGCTGCCCTCCACCTGCACAGCAAGGGCGTAGATGACCATGTTTTCATCCACCGTGACGGCCGCGGACAGCTTGGCGTACTTGCCGTCCTTTTCCACCAGCAGCGTCTCGCAGTCCGCCGCTTCCGCCAGGGTTTGCTGCTGTGCCTGGAGCACCATCAAGGTCGCCAGGGCTTCCGAGTGGGCATCCAGGGCGGCCTCCTGGGCGATCATCGCGTCAAGGAGCTGATCCTGGAGCTGCGTGTTACTGGGGTTCTTGTCGTACTTCTTTTCCAGCGCCGCAACCTCTTGATCCGCCTGGGCCAGCGCATCTTCCGCCTGGGTGAAGGCGGCCTGAGCATCCTGCAGCTTGGCAGCCAGCGCCTCGATGGGGGACTGCTCGTCCGCTGCCATGCCGCAGCCGGTCAAGGTGAAGAGCAGCAGTAGCGCCATCCATAGGGCGCTCAGGCGGGTGAACCACTTTTTCATGGGGATTCCTCCTTATGGGATGCTGATTTCAAAAGTGCGCGCCCTGATTCGGACGCGCACGGTGTTTATTTGCTGTAGATGTTGTTCACCGCGTCCACCACTGCCTGGGAAGTCACGGTCGCGCCGGAAACCGCGTTGATGTCCACACCCAGGGTCACGGAGGTGGCATGGCCCACGAACTGGCTGGTGAATTCCTTGTCCATCACGTCCTTGCCGTTGGTTTCGCCATCGGCATACACGTTCACGGCGGTGATGGTGCCGTCGGGCGTGGTGTAGACCACCACCTTCATGGTGCTTTCATAGCCCTGCACGTTCTGCACATGGGCGACCTGCCGGGTCACGGAGCGCAAGCGGCTGCTGGGCACGCTGTGGCTGTTGGCGTAGTCGGGGGCAAGGGCGTTCAGGGCGTTCACCACCGCCTGGGAGGTTACGGTCGCACCAGCGATGGCGTCCACATCCGTGCCCAGGGTCAGAGGGAGGGTCTTGCCCAGGAACTGCACCAGGAATTCGGTTTCCATGGCCTTCTGGCCCAGACCCTCGGTTTCCCCGGAGGCGTCCACGGTCAGGTAGACGATGGTGCCCTGGTCGTTCACCACGGCATTGACGGTCACGTCGCCATTGTAGCCCTTGGCGATGGCGTTGCGGCCCAGCATGGACACCATGGCGGACTGAGCGCCCGTCAGCGTTTCCTTGGTCGAGGCCAGCGCCACGTCCAGCGCGGCGATGGTGGACTCGGCCTCCGCCTTGACGGTGGACAGCTCGGTGTTCAGCGCGGTGATAGCAGCCTCCGCCTGATCCTTTGCCTGGGTCATGGCATCCAGGCTGGCGACAGTTTCGTTCAGCTTGGCGGTCAGGGCCGCGTTGGCGGATTCCACCTCCGCCTTTTCGGCGTTCACGCGCTCCATCGCCGCGGCGGATTCATTCAGCCGGGTGGTCAGGTCGGCCACGGTGGCGTCCAGCTTGCTGGTCAATTCGGTCACGGCGCCCTGCAGGCTCTCGTTTTCCTTGGTCAGGCTGGCGATGGTCGCATCGGCGGTGGTCAGGCTGGAATTGGCACTGCTCAGCTGGTTCTGCGCGGCTTCCAGCGCGGTGTTGGCGTCCTTGAGCTTCCCGGTCAGATCCGCCACGTTGGCTTCCAGCGCGGTGGCCTCCTGGGTGAGGGCCGCGATGGCCGCATCCGCCTCATCCTGGGAGGCGTCGGCGGTGGACAGCTGCTGCTGCGCGGCGATCAGCTGGGCGTTGACGCTTTCCAGCTGGGCGGTCAGCTCAGCCAGGGAGAGCTCCAGCGCGGCCTTTTCCTCGGTCAGCTGGGCGATGGTCGCGTCCGCCTCGGTCTTGGCGGTCAGCTGGACATTGACGCTCTCCAGCTGGGCGGTCAGGTCCGCAATGGAGGCCTCCAGCGTGGCCTTCTCGCTCTGCAGCGCCTGGATGGACGCATCGGCCTGGCTGCGCGCGGAGTTAGCTGCGTTCAGCTCATTGGTGGCAGACTCCAGGGCTGCGGCAGCCGTGGTCAGCTGCGCGGTCAGGTCGCCCACGGAGGCTTCCAGCGCGGCCTTTTCCTCGGTCAGCTGGGCGATGGTCGCATCCGCCTGCTCCCGGGCGGCCTTGACCTCGGTCAGCTCGTTGGCGGTGGACTGCAAGGCCTGGGTGGCCTCATCCAGCTTGGCGGTGGTATCCTCCAGCGCCGCAGTGGCCTCCGCCAGCTCGGCGCTGAGCTCCTCGACCCGGGTTTCCAGCGCGGATTTTTCTTCCTTCAAGGTGGCGATGGCGGATTCATCCTGCGCGGATTTCTCCTGCGCGGCGGACAATTCGGCATTCACGGCGGATAGCTTTTCGTTCACAGCGGCCAATTCCGCCGAAATGCCCTCCACCTGGGCGGACAGGGCAGACTTCTCCTCCGTCAACGTGGCGACGCTGGCTTCCGTAGCAGCGCGATGATCCCCGCTGGCAGACAGCTCGGCGGAGATGGTGCTCAGCGAGGCATTGAGCCGGTTGACCTGATCCTTGAGCGAGGTAACCTGATTGCTCAATTTGTTGCTGTGCACAAGTAGCAGCGCAATGATCACCGCAACCACCACCAGCAGAACGATCAGGGGAATCAGCAGCGGATTGCGCCTGGTGGACTTGGACGTCATAGAGGATGGCCTCCTTTGGTAAAGGATATGCTGAGGTTTGCCCCTCATATCATCAAAATGGGTATACACCGGGGAATTATATCCATTGTAGCACAGAATCCTGCAAATGGAAAGGAGTATTTGCCAGGAATGGGACAAAAAGCAGGAAAAAATCCCAAGCTGGCACGAAAACGACCCCGGCTGATGCCAGGGTCAGGGGATCAAACGATGCTGCGACATTCCATATAGAAGCGCTTCTCATGCGCATGCCCCATGGAGAAGGTCTTACGGGGCAAGATACCCAGGGTCTTTACCGCGTCAAAGAAGGTCGATTTGTCAATCGGCGGCAGCAGGAAGCCGATGGCCTCCGGTGCGCTTGCCAGGCGGCGGAGCACGTCGTCCCCGTGGATGTAGTCGATCTGCGCCTCCTCGTGGCGCGCCAGGAAATCATCCAAATAGGATTGCAGCGTCGCCACAGGAATCGGCCCGTCCGGGTGATCAATCCCCACCTGGGCTTCATGCCCTGCCCACACGGCGGTCACGGTCTGCGCACAATCAGCGTCCCACAGCGCCATGCCGCGCTGTTGGCAGTAGGCGCGCCAATCGCGGAGCAATTCGCAGGGGTCGACATGCATCACCAGGCGATGGATGGGCTCGAAGGTCAGCGCCGGGTCGTGGATGTTCTCCACCTCCACCATGGCGTAGCGCGCCGGATGATGCTCCCGCGCATCCGAGGCAAGCCCGGCTTTGATCTCTTCCCAGTGCACCTTGGCGGTGGCCAGGGAGTGGTTGCCATCGCCCACGGCGAAGAGCAGCGGCTCCGGGCCCGCAGCGGCCTTGAGGGCCAGCAGCGCCGAAAGCAGGGCGTCCTTATCCGCCTTGGAGGTGACGGCCCATCCGCGCAGCTGCCCGCCCTGATGCATCAGCGGGAAGTCGTAGAGCAAATCGAGCTGCCCGCGCCTTGCATACAGCGGCTCGATGACGCTGCGCAAAGGGTCGTCCATCAGCAGCATGATGTGGCTGAGCTCCACCGGCGCGCCCCGGCGAATCTCCAGCCGCGCCGGAAGCCGGGCCGTGATGGTCTGCTCCGTGGGCCGGACGAGGCATTTTTCCCCGGTGAAGGCATACTGCTCCAGATCCACCGCGCAGACCAGCCCCAGCCGCTTGCCGGATTCCGTCGTGCGCTCCAGCAGCACAAAGCCCTCGCGGACGCGCGTTTCCAGCGTGCCATCCGCCAGGTATTTCTCCATTTCGGCGTGGATGGCAGGGACAAGCCGCGCCGTTTCCCCCAGGAAGCACTCCGGCAGCACCAGCTTGCTGCACGAGGGCGCTTCTCCCACCAGCGCAGCGGTTTCCCGCCAGTATTCGGGCTGGGAGGTATACTGGTCGCAGGCCACGCAGGCCCAGGTGGCGTTTTTCACATGCGCGGCAGGCAGAAGCAGATCGCAGGGCAAAATACCCACTTGCTCGTATCTCATGGGGATCGTCCTTTCCGTTTCAGGTGCTTCTATTGTATGCGAGGACGGGGGAGGGAGCAAGTTTTTTCGGTGTACTCCATGAAATAACAGGGAAGCCGAAGCTCCCCTGTTATCCAAATCCTCCTGGTAGCAACATCCATTACGGCGCTTGCATAACACCCTGGCTGTCCAGCACACCACCCACAGGCATCAGCTCCGTCACGGTAACGAAGTCGTACCCCTGCGCCTGCATCGCCGGGACATACTCATTCAGCACGCTGATTGTATGCGTGCCATAGGAATGCATGAGGATAATCGCGCCCGGCTCTGATTTCCGGTACATGGTCTTGATCACCTTGTCACGTGAGGAATCCTTGAAGCCGTCCAGGCTGTCAAAGGTCCACAGAATCATTTCACTCCCCAAAGCCCGGCCGATGGCGCGATCACGATACGTATAGTAGCCACTCGGCGGACGATAGAGGGTAACAGGCTGACCAGTGACCTCCTCAATCAGCGCGTTGCACTTGGTGATTTCTTTATAAATGGCAGTGTTGCTCATTTCACGCATGTCCGGGTGATGCATGGAATGGTTGGCTAACTCATGCCCCCTGTTGTGAATTTCCTCCACCCATTCCCGGTAATTGGTCATGATGTCACCCTGGATGAAGAACGTACATTTGATGTTCAGCGCATCCAGCGTATCGAGCAATTCAGGAATTTTCCCGAGACTACAAGCGGTATCGAAGGTGATCGCGATTTTTTTCTCGTCCGTTTTCACCAAACGCAGACCGTCACGCTTTGCTGCATCCGCCGCCAAAAGGCATTCATCCTGGTCAATCCGTTCCCCATTCTTTTCAAGCACCAGGCGAATGGTTTGTCCCAGAGGCATATCCTCTGTGATGGAGATTTTGATGCTATCATAGGCCGCTTGGCCATCCACTTTTCGCTGACCCAGCATATTGCCGTTCTCATCCAGTATCAACAGCACACCAGCGCCACTGCCCATCCGTACACGGTCGAAGCTGATCCGCAAATCACGGTCGTAAAGCCCGGGATAAGCATCCTCATGAAAATGATAAAACTCCGTAGCACTGGCGCTTATCATGAACATCATCAATGACAACAGCAAAAGAAGCAGCTTCCGCATCAGCATTCATTCCTCTCCGTCTGATGATGATAGTATACACAGAGTACCAAATCATGTCAACCCACATCAAGAAGCCACGGGTTTGTTCAGCCTACAGCCTGTGCGTTTTCTAAAATGACGGATTCACTTACATACAAAAAGGGAGCTAAAGCCCCCTCCTCGCCTCCGCAGAGGCGAAACCCCATCAGGTGTGCTCCCTGTTTTTGAACAGCAACGTGATGCACCATAGCGCGGCCAGCAGCCGATCCCGAAGGGGTGGAGGGGGCGACCGGAAAGCCCCCTCCTCGCCTCCGCAAAGGCGAAATCCCATCAGGTGTGCTCCCTGTTTTTAAACAGCAGCGTGATGCACCACAATGCGGCCGCACCGATGATCGTATAGATAATCCGACTGACCAGCGCAGCTTGTCCACCGAAAATCCACGCCACCAGGTCGAACTGGAACACACCCACCAGCAGCCAGTTGATGCCGCCGATGATGGTGAGAATCAGAGAAATGCGGTCCATCATGAACAATTCACTCCTTTATCCTGCCGGTTTCCCCGGCGTGATGATCATAGCATAACCCTCTTTTTTCAAGATATACCTGCGCGGTGGAAAAAAGCATTTCGCGCCGCCCGCGGACGGGGGCCGCGGGTGAGAGCAAGCGCGATGCGCTACACGCGCGGGCGAGTACCGTCACCGGGTCGAACGGTTTTCGTCCGCGCCGCTGAATTTTGCCCGGCGGACAAGCATAAATAATTGCCACGCCGGACGGGCGGAAGTGAAAAGGAGGCGCAGGGGGACATGCTGAGAGCTTTCAGACTGGAGACGAGGTGGAGCGCGGACGCGCTGAAATTCCTGGGGGATGGACTGGCGAAATCGGCGCTGCTGGGCGCGGCGGCGGCGCTGCTGGCGCGGGTGCAGCCGGCGGCGGGA
>JAQXLU010000156.1 GCA_029012285.1 Clostridiales bacterium
CGAGATGCTCTCCGGCATGCTGCGCCGCCGCGGTATCGAGCATGACGTGCTCAACGCCAAGAATCACGCCCGTGAGGCGGAAATCGTCGCCCAGGCCGGTCACTACGGCGCGGTGACCATCGCCACCAACATGGCCGGCCGCGGCACGGACATTCTGCTGGGCGGCAACCCCGAGTTCCTGGCCCGCCGCGCCATGCGCCAGGAGGGCTACGACGAGGAGGTCATCGAGGAAGCCGTGGGCCACGCGGAGGACGTGAGCGAAGAGGTTCTCGCCGCCCGCGAGAAGTACCAGCGCCTGTACCGGCAGTTCAAGCAGGAGACCGACCGGGAGCACGACCGGGTGCTGCAGACCGGCGGCTTGCACATCATCGGCACGGAGCGCCACGAGAGCCGCCGCATCGACAATCCGCTGCGCGGCCGCGCGGGCCGTCAGGGCGACCCGGGCGAAACCCAGTTCTTCATCTCCTTGGAGGACGACCTGATGCGCCTGTTTGGCTCCGAGCGCATCGGCCCGATGGTGGAACGCCTGGGCCTGAAGGATGACGAGCCCCTCACCGCCGGGCTGCTCACCAAGCAGATCGAATCTGCCCAGAAGCGCATCGAGGGCCGCAACTACGAGATCCGCAAGCATGTGCTGGAATACGACAACGTCATGAGCCGCCACCGCGAAACCATCTATGGCCAGCGCAGAAGGGTGCTCATGGGCGAAAACGTGCGGGAGAACATCATCGGCATGGCGTCCCACCTGATCGACGCGGCGATGGCCCGCTACTGCAACGCCGAGGACAGCAAGGAATGGGACGTTGGCGAATTGACCAAGTACCTGGAAAACCTGTGCGTCCGCCACGGGAAGATCGAGGAATTGCAAGACCTGGTGGAATCGGGCAACCGCGACGGCTTCACGAAGGCCCTCAAGGACGACGCGCGCAGCCTCTACGAGGAGCGCGAGACCCAGCTGGCCGAGCTGGGCGTGGACATGCGCGAGTTTGAGCGCGTGATGCTGCTGCGCTCCGTGGACGTGCGCTGGATGGATCACATCGACGCGATGGATCAGCTGCGGGACGGTATCGGCTTCCGCGCCTACTCCGGCAAGAACCCCGTCACCGAGTACCAGATTGAGGCGGGCTACATGTTCGACGAATTGAACCACCTCATCCGCGAGGATACGGTGCGCCGCATCTATCAGGTGAAGATCCAAAAGACCCCCGAGCGCATCCAGACCGTGAAGGCGACCCAGGAGGGCAAGGTGGCCCAGGCAGCCCGCGCGGGCGGCGCACAGCAGCCCCGGCGCGTGTCCGCGGCGCAGAAGATCGGCCGCAACGACCCCTGCCCCTGCGGCTCGGGCAAAAAGTACAAGGCCTGCTGCGGCAAGAATCAGCCCGCCGGCGATTGATCGCCCCTGCACACAGGACACCGACCGACTTTCAGAAATAGAGGTATCACACCATGTCAATGCTTGACCTGCAGCAATACACCCAGGACTTAGCGGGCCTCCGCAAGACCCTGACCGAGGCCGGTGAGGCGCTCCACATCGAATCGCTCCGCGAGCAGCTGGAGGAGCTCACCGAGGAAATGAACCAGCCCGAATTCTGGAACGACGCGGATCGCGCCAACAAGATCAACCAGAAGGTCGGCAGCATCCGCGGCAAGCTGGAGCACTACGAGGGCTTGCTCGCCACAGCGGACGACATTGAGGTCGCCATGGAAATGGCCGAGGAGGAGCAGGATGAGTCCCTGGTGGAGGAAGCGGGCGAAATGCTCGCCGCCCTCAAGGACAAGACCGCCGCGCTGGAGCTGGAAACCCTCATGCGCGGCCAGTATGATGATTCCAACGCCATTTTGTCCCTGCACGCGGGCGCGGGCGGCACCGAGGCCCAGGACTGGACGGGCATGCTCTACCGCATGTACACCCGCTACTGCGAGCAGATGGGCTTCCAGGTGAAGGTGCTGGATTACCTGGACGGCGACGAGGCCGGCGTGAAGTCCGTCACCTTCGAGGTCTCGGGCGACCATGCCTACGGTTACCTGCGGGGCGAAAAGGGCGTGCACCGCCTGGTGCGCATTTCCCCCTTCGACTCCCAGGCCCGCCGCCACACCTCCTTCGCCTCCCTGGACGTCGCCCCCATGCTGGATGACATCGACCAGGAGATCGAGATCAACATGAACGAGGTCCGCGTGGACACCTACCATTCCTCCGGCGCGGGCGGACAGAACGTCAACAAGACCTCCTCCGCCGTGCGTATGACCCACTACCCCACGGGCATCGTCGTGGCCTGCCAGACCGAGCGCGACCAGGTGCAGAACCGCGCCACCTGTATCGCCATGCTGAAATCGAAGCTGCTGGAGCTGCGCATCCGTGCCCGCGAGGAGGAAATGGCGGAAATCAAGGGCGAAATGAAGAAAATCGAATGGGGCAGCCAGATCCGCTCCTACGTTTTCCAGCCCTACACGATGGTGAAGGATCACCGCACCAACTACGAATCCGGCAACATCGACGACGTGATGAACGGCAACCTCAAGGGCTTTGTCACGGCGTATTTGAAGATGCAATAATGATGAAGCGTGGATTGCTTTCCGCTGTGTTCACCCTGGCCGTCAGCCTGACATTGCTGGCGGCTTCGGTGTATCTGCTGGGCACGAATGATGCGCTCATGTGCCGCTTGATGGAGCGGCACGCACCGCCGGAAGCGACGGGACTGCCCGCTGCCGAGTACCCCGGCGTTGTGCAGATGACGACCGGTTATCTGCGGGACGAAACGGCGCATTTCCAGTATACCTACGCCATTGGCAGCGCGGCGTGCCGAGCCTTCAACGAGAAGGAGCAGCGCCATATGGCGGATGTGCAGGGGCTGTTCCGGCTGGCAAGGCGGGTGCTCGTCTATGGCAGCATTGCGCTGCTGAGCCTGCTGGCGATTGCCCTGAAGCTTGGAGGGCGAGGCCTGCTCCGCGACATTCGCAATGGGCTGATCGTGATCCTGGCGTTGGCGGGCATCATCGCCATCTGGGCGGCGGCGGACTTTGACAGCCTGTTCATTCTTTTTCATCAAATCGCATTCACCAACGACCTGTGGTGGCTTGACCCCCGCACCGATTTGCTCATCCGCTTGATGCCCACGGACTTCTTCGTTTCATATGCGGCTTTGATCGGCGGCGCCTGGACGACGGCGATGGGGTTGGCCGCGCTGATGACTCACCTGCTCGTAAAGGAGCGAAACAAATGACGTACACCCAATCCGCCCTTTCCCAGGCCGAAGCCCTGCGCAGGAAAAAGCATGTGCGCATCCTGGCGCTGGAAACCTCCTGCGACGAGACCGCCGCGTCCATCGTCGAGGACGGGCGCACCATCGTGTCCAACGTGGTGTTCAGCCAGATCGACCTGCACGCGCTCTACGGCGGCGTGGTGCCGGAGATCGCCAGCCGCGCCCATGTGGAGGCTTGCGACCGGGTCATTGACCAGGCCCTGCGCGAGGCGAACATGACCCTCCCGGAGGTGGACGCGCTGGCGGTCACCTACGGCCCGGGGCTGGTGGGCGCGCTGCTCACCGGCGTGAGCTGCATGAAGGGCCTCTCCTACGCGGCGGACAAGCCCCTCATCCCGGTCAACCACATCGAGGGGCATGTGAGCGCCAACTACATCTCCAACCCGGACTTGGAGCCGCCCTTCGTGTGCCTGGTGGTGTCCGGCGGGCACAGCCACATCGTCCGGGTGAACGACTACGGCGATTACACCCTCTTGGGCCAAACCACCGACGATGCGGCGGGCGAGGCCTTCGACAAGGCGGCCCGCGTGCTGACGCTGCCCTATCCCGGCGGCCCGCGCATCGACGCGTTAGCGGAGGAGGGCGACCCCCACGCGTTGCCCCTGCCCCATCCCCACACGCCGGGGCGCTATGACTATTCCTTCTCCGGCATGAAAACGGCTTTCCTCAATGCCGCCAACAAGCTGGAAATGAAGGGGGAGCCCCTCCCCAAGGCAGACATGGCCGCGTCCTTCCGGCATGCGGTGGTGTCGCTGCTGACGGAGAAGGCCATCCTCGCCGCGAAGGAGACGAACGCCCCCGCGCTGGCGATGGCGGGGGGCGTATCCGCCAACCGGCTGCTCCGCCGCATGATGCAGCAGGAGGCCGACAGGGCGGGGATTCCGCTGTACATGCCCAAATTGAACCTGTGCACCGACAACGCCGCGATGATCGCCTCCGCCGCCTATTTCCGGCTGATGAAGGGCGAAACCGCGCCGCTGACGCTCAACGCCATGCCCGCGCTGCGGCTGGTGTAAGGGAGGAGACTGCCCCATGGAAACGTCCATCACAGAAAGCAGACGCATCGTAAGGTTCCTGCTGCTGTCCATTCCGGCGCAGTATTTCATCGAACGACTGAGGCCCCGCCTGACCAGGGCGATCCTGTTCTCCGGCTCGCCGCAAGTCGATCTGTGGCTCACCGTGCTGGCCTGCGTCTATCCCCTGGTGATTGCGGCTGTTTGCACGCTTGTCAACCGCTATTACGTCTTCCACTCTACGAAAAAGTGGTACATCGCCGTCCTGTTGATGGTGCTGGCCACCTTCCTCTGGAACATCCTGCGCAGCACGCTCATCGCAGATGCGGGATCCTGGGCGGATCTGCTGTGGCTGGCCGTCAGCTACCTGCTCCAGCGCTTCGTGATCTATCGCCACACCCTTGATACCAACAACTGGTACGGCCACTTTCACCCCACCGATGAAGCATCTGACGAAGGAGGCACCCCCGATGAAGCAGCATGAAAGCGCCATTCAGGCCATCAAGTTCACCCTGTTCAGCATGAGCGCGGGCATCATCCAGGCGGTCAGCTACGGGCTGCTCTACGATGTGATCGGCATCCACTCCCATGTACCGTGCTACCTGGTTTCGCTCATCCTCTCCGTGCTGTGGAACTTCACCCTCAACCGCAAGTACACCTTCCGCTCCGATCTGCCCATTGGCCGGCAGATGCTGCTGGTTGCGCTGTACTACGCGGTGTTCACGCCTGCCTCCGCCTGGTGGGGCCGCGCCCTGGAAAAGGCCGGTGTGTACCATTGGCTGATTGAGGGCGGCACGATGCTGGTGAACTTCGTCACCGAGTTCCTGTTCCAGAAATTCGTGGTGTTCAGGGAACCGAAAAAGGACTGAACGACAAAAAGGGGCTATCTCCTGGTCAGCGTGACCATGGGGATAGCCCCTTTGCCTTGCTTATGGCGCGTCCGTTGCCGCCGGGACGACCGTCAGCTCCACCACGCCCGCGACGACCGGGGTGGGCGCAGGGGCCGGCGCGGGCGTGGACAGGGCCGGATCGCCCGGTACCCAGGGCATCAGGAAGCGGTTGACGTAGTACATGTAGCGATCGCTGGAGCCTGAGGAGGGCTTACCGTCCATGAGGGTGTATTCCAGCGTGGCACTCTCTGGCACCACGCGCTCGTCCTCCGGCACGACGCTGAGGTTGGTGGACTTTTTCCGGTTGGTATCGACCGGGGCGTTCATGTCATAATCGCGGATGTACATGCGGATGGAATCGCGGATGTTGCCCTCCAGGGTGGTGATGCGGTAGCGGCCCTCGCCCAGCTCCTGCACGTCGTAGACCAGCGCCGCGTGGATCACCTTGTTGAAGGAGCAGCCATAAATCACGATGAAGCCCTTTTGCGGCACCATGGTGGTGCGCTCCATGATCTGATAGGCCCGCAGCAGCTTGCCGGGGCTGGCCTCCTTGCAGTGGTAGAGGCCCGAAACCTCCAGCAGGCTGTCCGCGCCGGCGGCTATTTTAATGTCCGCCAGTTCGTCCATGGGGATGCCCGCTTGCATCATGCAGTAGGTCACATACCCGGCGCACCACTCAAATTTGTACCCCTTGCCGCGCCATTCGGTGAATTTGTTCACGTCCGGCAGCCGCTTGCCGTCCAGGGCTTCCCACTCGGCATAGGCCACATCCAGCACCTGCGCAATCTCCGCCGGGGGCTCCACCACCTGGGGCGCGATGTCCACCGGGGGCGGGGTGGGGGTGGGCTTCGTTGCGGCGAGGGCCGCAGGGCAGACGGCACACAGCATCAAACAGAGGGCGATAATGCGCGCGAGCTTCTTCATAGGGGAGGCTCCTTTCCGGTGAGTTCTCCCCCTATCATACCACGTTTTCGGGCAAATGGGAAGCGGGGCGGAACGGTTTTTACAATCGCACGATCGCCGTACGATCGCCGCATGCCCGCCGCTTGCCATCCACCCCTCCCCCGTGCTATACTGATGCCACACGATTTGGCACAGCGGGAGGCGATTGACCATGACAGCGCTGGACATCTATCAGCAGGACATCCGCGATCAGCAATCAGGCACGCTCCAGCCCCGGCAGCAGTATTATGCCCGCCTGCGGGACGCGCTCCATCAGGAGCTGATGCAGCAGGGCTACAGCGAGCTGCTGGAGGAGCTGCTGGAGGAGATCCGCGCGGGCAAGCTGGAGCGCATCTATGTGCTGGATTACGCCGTGCTCATGGAGTGCCACAGCATGATCGTCCTGGGACGGCGCATGCGGGACGCATCCGCCTATGTGCCCCATTTGCACCTGCGGGGCGAGAAGGTCATGTGGGAAGCGCTGGAGCAGCCGGGCAGCTTCGTCATGGCGCTGCCCCTGGATTTCCCGGAGAAGCTCCGCCAGCTGCGGTCCGTCAGCCGCCAGCTGGTGGACGCCCGGGATGATACGGTTCTCCCCCAGGCGGACAGCGCAGCCCAGCGGGAAATCGAGCAGGTGCATGCCCTCAACAAGCTCCTGGAGGAGCGCTGCAAGGCCCTGGAGGAGGAGCGGGAAGTGCTTAAGGGCCGCATCCGTGACCTGGAGGAGGGTGTGATCACCCAGCAGGTGCGCTATGCCATCGAGGCGCGGCGCATCCAGGAGGAGGAAGCGCTCCGGGCGCAGTGCGAGGCCCAGCGCGGCGTGGCGAAGGAGGCCTTCCGCGCCCAGTACGCGCAGGAGCAGCAATCAGCGGCCCTCCGCCGGGCGCAGGAGGAACAGCAAGCCGCCGCGCAGGCAGAGGAGGCCGCCCGCGCCCAGGCTGCCGTCCGCCAGGAGATGGCCGCCGATCTGCGTCAGCTGATCGCCCTGCTGGAGGGCAAGGCCCGCGCCTGGGAGGACGGCATGCGCGGCGCGGACTTACGCATGCTGGCCAGCTGCTATGTGGCGCTTGATGATCTGCTGAATCGCCCCATGGCGCAGCTGGCGCTGGACGCGCAGTGCGCCGGGACGGACGCTGCCGTGCTGGCGGACATCGCCCTGGTGCAGGGGACGCTCGCCGACCGGGTGCGCCAGCTGGAGCAGGCCATGGCCCGCCTGGGCCTGATGGTGATCCGCCCATCCCAGGGCGATCTGTACCAGCCCGCGTGGCATTTGTCGACAGCTGCCCGGGGCGCACAGGCAGGCGCGCCCATCGCCCGCTGCACGCATCCCGGGGTGAAGCTGGAGGGCGCGGCGGAGGCGCTGATCAAGGCGGAGGTCTGGCTGGAATAGCCTCCCGGACGCATGGTGCACAGATCAATCGAACAGGAGGCCCCCATGAGCAGCATCAGGCATGAAAAGATGGCCGATCTCCCCACGAAGCACAAGGCGGAGCACGAAGGCTATGAATACCTCCGGCGGGACTTTATCCGCAGGGGCGAGGCAAACAGCACCCAGGTCAGCATTTATGAGATTCCGCCGAAAAAGTCCATCCCTACCATTATTACGTGATTCACGACCTGGATGCGGCTGTCTACCCCGACTCGGGCAAGATCGGCGTGTGGGGAGAGGGCATCAACCGGCTCTGGCGCATGGCCGAGGACACGGATTATTACGACGGCGAATAGCGCCCGGCCTTCGGCTTTCCTCCGACAGAAAAACGCACCTTCCTCCCCTTGACAGATGCCCTTCTTTAGCGTACAATAATCATGATCGGCTGGAGAAGGTTCATCCTTCTGCGCTGTTTTTCGATAAAGTCCCTGTTTACCTGTAATCCGTGCATGATTTTCAATCCGCTGCACGTCAATTTTCGGCGGCTGCCGGGGCGTTTTGTCCCCAAGCGCGGTCGGCTGTATCAAAAACGCGCAAGGGGAAGTCCTCGGGCTTCTCCGGGTTTCGCTACGGTTTTGCGGGCGGAATCTGTGGTTTTGTGAGGCGCAGAGGGTGCGCTTGTGCCCATCTGCCGGTAAAATGCTGGTATTCAAACCGTCCAGGGGTGGATTCTGCCCGCGGGAATGTGTATTTCCTGTGCGCTTCCCTCCGGGACGCATCGATTCAGCTGCACAGCCGTGCGGGAGAAACTCCCGGACGGTTTTTTGTGCGTCCGCCGGATCAACATACTCATTCGATTACGCTTTAGAAAAATGTAAAGGAGGGGAAACAAACATGCATCCTGTCATCTGGATTCTTCTGATCCTCGTGTTCTGCGCCGCTGGCGTGGGCCTTGGCTACATGTACCGCAAGGACATGGTGGAAAAGAAGATCAACCGTTCCGAAGAAACGGCCCGCCGCCTGTATGACGACGCCGTGCGCAAGGCCGACGATTACAAGAAGGAAAAGGTGCTCGAGGCCAAGGAAGAGATCCTCAGGGCCCGCGCCGACATCGATGCGGAAAAGGCCGCCAACGACCGCGAAATGCGTGAGCGCCGCGCCGAGGTGCAGCGCAGCGAAAACCGTCTGGTGCAGCGCGAGGCATCCCTGGACAAGCGCTCCGACAGCCTGGACAACCGCGAGAACGACCTCAAGAAGCGCTCGGATAACCTGGACCGCAAGGAAGAGGAGACTGACCGCCTGATGGAGGAGGCCCAGGCCCTGCATCAGAAGCAGAGCGCCGAGCTGGAGCGCATCGCCGCCATGACCCAGGACGAGGCCAAGCAGATCATCATCGAGCGCGTGCAGAAGGAAGCCTTCCATGACGCCGCCGCCCAGGTGCGCGACATCGAGGCCCGCGCCAAGGAGGAGGCCGAAAAGAAGGCCCGCAACATCATCGCGCTGGCCATCCAGAAGTGCGCTGCCGATCATGTGGCGGAGAGCACCGTGTCCGTCATCTCCCTGCCCAATGACGACATGAAGGGCCGCATCATCGGCCGCGAGGGCCGCAACATCCGCGCCCTGGAGACCGCTACGGGCGTCGACCTCATCATCGACGATACCCCCGAGGCCGTCATCGTGTCCGCCTTTGACCCCGTGCGCCGCGAGATCGCCCGGCTGACGGTGGAGAAGCTCATCAACGACGGCCGCATCCACCCCGCCCGCATCGAGGAAACCGTCGAGAAGGCCCGCAAGGAGGTCGAGAACCAGATCCGCGAGGCCGGCGAGGCCGCCGTGTTCGAGACCAATCAGCATGGCATCCACCACGAGCTGGTCAAGCTCCTGGGCCGCCTCAAGTATCGCACCTCCTACGGCCAGAACGTGCTCAAGCATGCCATTGAGGTCAGCCACCTGGCGGGCTTGATGGCCGCCGAGCTGGGCGCGGACGTGCAGCTGGCCAAGCGCGCCGGTCTGCTCCACGACATCGGCAAGGCTGTCGACCATGAGGCCGAGGGCACCCACGTGACCCTGGGCGGCGAGCTGGCCCGCAAGTACCACGAGTCCAACGACGTGATCCACGCCATCCTGGCCCACCACAACGATGTGGAGCCCCAGACCGTGGAGGCTGTCCTGGTGCAGGCCGCCGACGCCATCAGCGCCGCCCGTCCCGGCGCGCGCCGCGAGTCGCTGGAAAACTACATCAAGCGCCTGACCAAGCTGGAGGAGATTTCGATGTCCTTCGCCGGCGTGGAGAAGTGCTACGCCATCCAGTCCGGCCGCGAGGTGCGCATCATGGTCAAGCCCGACGACGTGACCGACGAGGGCACTAAGGTGCTGGCGAAGGAAATCGCCAAGCGCATCGAGAAGGAAATGGAATACCCGGGTCAGATTCGCGTCAACGTCATTCGCGAGACCCGCTCCATGGAGTACGCCAAGTGATTTTTCTCCCCCGTCCGCGTGCCGGATGGGGGAGCTTGCTTTGAAGGAGGATGCTCTATGATTACCAGGCCCCAGCGCATTTTGGCCGTCCTTGGCCTTGTTTTGATCTGCTTGAGTCTCGTGCTGATGCTCCTTGGCCTGTTTTGCGGCGCGGCCAGGGAGCTGCTGCTCAACATCGCCCTTTGCTGCTTCCTGGGCGCGGTGACCGTGCTGCTCATCGTGCGCGCCCAGCGGGAGCGGGAGGAGAAGAAGGATTCCGAGGGGGAGCAATGACCCTGCGCCGGTGCGCACAAAATCCGCAAAGCCTTGAAAAAGCTGCGAAATAGGGCTTGCAAACCGCCGCGTCCTATGCTATAATGTCACCCGACTACGCACCTGTGTGCTGTGGTTCCTTGTGCCGTGCTGAAACGATAGGCCCGGTGGAGCACCACGCGCGCATACAGGGAGGTCCCGCTGAACCCGAAACGGGCAGCGCAAAAACAAGGAGGAAAACTCAAATGGCAGTCATTTCCATGAAGCAGCTGCTGGAAGCTGGCGTGCACTTCGGCCACCAGACCCGCCGCTGGAACCCCAAGATGGCCCCCTACATCTTCACCGAGCGCAACGGCATCTACATCATTGACCTGCAGAAGACCGTCCGCAAGGTCGACGAGGCGTACAACTTCATCCGCGACACCGCGATGGCTGGCAAGTCCGTGCTGTTCGTGGGCACCAAGAAGCAGGCGCAGGAGTCCATCGAGTCCGAGGCCAAGCGCTGCAACATGTACTACGTCAACAACCGCTGGCTGGGCGGCATGCTGACCAACTTCAAGACCATCCAGACCCGCATCAAGCGCCTGAACGACATCGACAAGATGGAGGCCAACGGCCAGTTCGATGTGCTGCCCAAGAAGGAAGTCATCAAGCTGAAGGCTGAGCGCGAAAAGCTGGAAACCAACATCGGCGGCATCCGCGAGATGAAGAAGCTGCCCGGCGCCCTGTTCGTGGTCGATCCCCGCAAGGAGCACATCGCCGTGACTGAGGCCCGCATCCTCAACATCCCGATCGTCGCCATCGTGGACACCAACTGCGACCCCGATGAGATCGACTACGTCATCCCCGGCAACGACGACGCCATCCGCGCTGTCAAGCTGATCGCCGGCAAGATGGCCGACGCCATCCTGGAAGGCAAGCAGGGCGAGCAGTCCGCCGAGGCTGTGGAAGCCCCCGCCGAAGCCTAAGGCTTCCCCCCTTCCCAACCGACATTGAGAGAGAAAGAGGTTGAATACCATGGCGAATATTACTGCTGCGCTGGTCAAGGAGCTGCGTGAGCGCACCTCCGCCGGCATGATGGACTGCAAGAAGGCCCTCATGGAGAACGACGGCGACATGGACAAGGCCATTGACTGGCTGCGTGAGAAGGGCCTGGCCCAGGCTGCCAAGAAGGCTGGCCGCATTGCTGCCGAGGGTGCGGTCGTCCAGTACATCACCGAGTGCGGCAAGGTCGGCGCGGTTGTGGAAGTCAACTGCGAGACCGACTTTGTGGCCAAGACCGATAACTTCATGAACTTCGCCAACGGCGTGGCCAAGCATGTGGCCCTGGCCAACCCTGCTGACCTGGAGGCCCTGAATGCCCAGAAGTTCGTGGACGATCAGAGCAAGACCATCGAGGACATGATCTCTGACGCCACCGTGGCCATTGGCGAGAAGATTTCCATCCGCCGCTTCGCCCGCTATGAGACCACCGGCCTGGTGTCCTCCTACATCCACATGGGTGGCAAGGTGGGCGTGCTGGTGGAGGTCGCCACCGAGGCTGCCGACAACGACGCCGTGAAGGAGCTGGCCCACGACATCTGCCTGCAGATTGCCGCCGCCAAGCCCGAGGCTGTCCGCCGCGAGGAAGTGAACGCCGAGAACCTGGAGAAGGAGAAGGAGATCTACCGCGTGAAGGCCCTCGAGTCCGGCAAGCCCGAGAAGATCGTCGACAAGATCGTCGAGGGTCAGATCGAGAAGTACTACAAGGAAGTCTGCCTGCTGGAGCAGCTGTTCGTCAAGGACGGCGACAAGACCATCAAGGGTCTGGTGGCTGAGGTTGCCAAGGCTGTGGGCTCTCCCATCGACGTGGTTCGCTATGCCCGCTTCGAGCGTGGCGAGGGCATCGAGAAGCGCAAGGACGACCTTGCCGCCGAGATCGCCGCGATGCAGGCCAAGTAATCAAATGCGCCTTTCGGGGAACTGCATGGACAATGCGGTTCCCCGTTTTCTGTGCAAAGGAACGCGAACATGATTCGGCTGACGCGCGCTCATTGACCGCCGCAGCCGGATGGTATATAATAAACGGGAAAAACAGGGACGCCATCAGCAGAAGGAGGAACTCCCC
>JAQXLU010000157.1 GCA_029012285.1 Clostridiales bacterium
ATGCTCGGCCTCCATCTGGGCGCGGGGGGGAATCTCGCCGTTCTCGTGGTAGCAGATGGGCATGCCTGCCGGGGCGATGGCGGCGCATTTGCGGTAGAGTTCTCCCTGCGCGCCGCCCTTGTAGCTGTCTCCGCCCAGGATGTCCACCACGTCGTCGCCGGGATACCAGGGGGCCAGCTCACCGGGGGCGTCGGAATAGCCCAGCACCCAAATGAGGTTGTTCAGTTCATGCACGCGGGTGTAGCGGTCGTACATCAGCCGCCAAAGACGGATGAAATTCGCTTCGCCGCCGCGTCCCCACCAGAACCACTTGCCGTCGAATTCGTGGAAGGGCCGCCACAGCACGGGAATCCCCCGCTGCTGAAGCTGACGCAGATACGGCACCGCACGATCCATGCCGCGCAGCAGCGCATCGTACGCATCCGTGCCGGGGGTAAGGGCCTTGTCCCAGTCCAGGTCGTGCTGCTGGGACTCGGGGTACCCGGACGCAAAATCCGGCCCGGTATGCCAGCAGATGGTGACGATGCCGCCCCGGGCATGCCAGTCGACAGCACGGCGAACGCAGCCCTCAAAGCCGCTGCAAATGAAGTCCAGCCCTCGGATCGCCGGCAGGAACCCGGTTTTGTCCAGGATGTGCTGCATTTCATGCTCAAAGCCATCGCAGCCGGACTCCATCTGCCCGGTCAGGCAAGCCTTGCCCTGCAGGCCGCACAGATACGCATACAGGCGGATGGCTTCCGGGATGGCATGGGGATTGCTCAGTTGCCGCATGGTTGACCCTCCCTGATTTTTCACCAGTATATCAGGTTAACAGCTTGTTAGGCAACAGGGAAATCAGCCTATGAAAGCAGATTTGCCTTTTTCAGACGGTCCTTGAGCAGGTTGCCGGCAGTCACCACCAGGAGGATCTTCAGCGCGTCCCCGGGCAGGAAGGGCAGCACGCAGGCGCCCAGCGCCACAGGCAGGGTCTTGCCCGTCTGGTAGACAAACCAGGCCGTGCCGATGATGTAGAGCAGCGCCGTCGCGCCCGCCAGGGCAGCGGCTTGCAGGGTGCGCTTGTTCGTCCGGGCGCAGAAATAGCCGCCGAGCGCCGTCATGGGCAGGAAGCCGATCAGGTATCCGCCCGTCGGCCCGGCCAGCACGCTCATGCCGGCGCGGAAGCTGCTGAACACCGGCAAGCCCACCAAGCCCAGCAGCAGATATACCGCGCAGCACAGCGTGGAGCGGCCCGTGCCCAGCAAAAGCGCGATGAGCATCAGCACCCCCGAGGTCAGGGAGATCGGCACAGGGCCGATCGGCAGGGCCAGCGGGCCGCAGATGCACAGCACAGCCGTCAGGATGGCGGTCAGCGTCAGGGTTTTGGTGGACATGGCAAATCGCCTCTTTCGCAAAACAAATCGCGAGCATTATAGCATCCGGAAAGCCCGGCTGTCAATGTATGAAACGTAGAAAACTGGATATGCTCTCATCATCAAAAGGAGACCGCCATGCAGTATGTGATCCTTGTTGCCCTGCTGGGCTGGACAGCCCACGCATGCCGGTGCATCCGGCACGATCCGCGCACATACCGGGGCTTTGCCCGGCCTTTGGGGCTGCTCATCGCGGGGGCGATGTTCCTCCAGGAGGGGGTGCTGCTCCTTTCCGGGATGTTGACCTGGGCCACCGGACTGCCCCTCCACCTGTGCAGCCTGATGGGCGTGCTGACGCTGCCCATGCTCCTCACCCGGCAGCGCACGCTGTGCAGCGCGGCGCTGTTCCTGGGCGTCCCCGGGGCTGCGCTGGCGCTGCTATTCCCCGCGGTGCTGTCCACGCCCTGGCCCCTCCTCACCGCGGCAGCCTTCCACACCCTGCACGCAGGGCTGGTCTGCGCGCCGCTGCTGCCCATTGCGGTGGGCTGGCGGCCCATCCCGGCCGACACGCTACGGGCCGGGAGCGTCCTGGTCGCAGCGGGGCTGCTGGCTTTGCTCGTCAACCCGCTGTGCGGCGGTAACTACTTCTTTCTGGCCCGGCCCGTCGCCGGAACGCCCCTAAGCTGGCTGGGACAGTGGGGCTTGCTCCCCTACCGGCTGCTGCTGGGCACGCTCTGTGTTGTCGTCCTGGCGGCGGAGGCAAGCATCGTCGCGCTGGCATGCAAAGGGGAGCGTCCTGCGCGGACGCTCCCCCGGGATCAGACGAATGATCCATCCTCCGAATAAGCCAGCTTACGCCACATGATGGGGATTCTGCGCCTTCTCCACGGAGGTGGCGATGTTCTCCGCGTGGTCGCCGATACGTTCCAGGTTGGTCAGGATGTCCAGGTAGATCATGCCGTTCTTGGCGGAGCACTTGTGCTGCTTGAGCCTGTCCACATGGTGCTGGCGCAGCGCCTCGGTGATGTCGTCGATCTCCTGCTCGTTGTCCTCCACCTGGCGCAGGGCCGCCGGGCTGTTGTCCTGGGCGGCGAAGAGCTCCAGGGCGCGCTCGAGCTGAAAGGTGACCCGCCCGGAGAGATCGTCCAGCTCCGCGGCAGCCTTGGGGGTGAACTTGACCTCCTCGTTGTAGCGGGTCTGGGCCGCCTCCAGGATGTTCAGGCTGTGGTCGCCCACGCGCTCCATGTCGTTGATGACGTGGAACAGTGAGCCCACCAGCAGCGTATCCTGCTCGTTCAAGTCCAGGCCCTTGACCTCCACCAGGTAGGTGGTGATCTCCCGGTTGAGGAAGTCCAGCAGCTCCTCGTTGCGGGCGACCTCGGCGGCCTTGTCCTCATCCCACTGGACGAAGCATTCCATCGCCCGGGCGAAGTTGGCCTTGGCGATGGCGCCCATGCGCTTGGTCTCGTTGAACAGCTGCTCGGCAGCCACGGGCGGCGCGTTGAGCATGCGGGTGTCGAAGTGCTCCAGCTTCATGGCCTCGCCCGCCTTGCCGCCATCGCGGATGAGGATGCAAGCCAGTTGCTCCAGCTTGCCGGCGAAGGGCAGCAGCAGCACCGTCGTGCCCAGGTTGAAGAAGATGTGGGTCACAGAGAGCTGCATGCGGATGTTGTCCGGCGCGATGCGCGCAATCCACGTATGCATGGGCAAAAGCAGCGCCAGGATGATAAAAATGATTGTACCGATGATATTGAACAGCAAGTGCACGCAGGCCACACGCCGCGACGTGGCGGAAGCGCCCACGCAGGCCAGCACGGCGGTGATGCAGGTGCCGATGTTCTGCCCAAAGAGGATGAACATGCACATTTGCAAATCAATCAATCCCAGCTCGGCCAGGGGCATGAGGATGGCGATGGACGCAGCGGAGGACTGGATGAGCGCGGTGATGCCCGCGCCGATGAGCACCGCGACGATGGGGTTGTTCACCGCGGCGAGCGCGTCCTTGAAGCCCTGCCAGTCCCGCAGGGGCTTCATCGCGTCAGACATGAAGGTCATGCCGATGAACAGCGCACCTACGCCGAAGATGACCGGCACAATGTCGCTCAGCTTCCGGAACCGCTTGGGGGCGAACATCGTCATGAACAGCACGACGCAGCCGATGAAGCAGAAAATGATGTGGAAGTCCAGCTTGACGGAGAGCATCAGCACCGTCACCGTGGTGCCGATGTTCGCGCCCATGATGATGCCCACAGCCTGGCTGAGCTGCATGATGCCGGCGTTGACGAAGCCGACCAGCATCACCGTGGTGGCCGAGGAGGACTGCATCAGCACGGTGATGACGAAGCCCAGCACCACCTGGGTCGCGCGGTTTTTCGTCACCGCGCCCAGCAAGCCCTTGAGCTGCCTGCCCGCCACACGCTCCAAACCATCGGACATGGTGGCCATACCGTACAGGAACAGACCCAGGCCAGCCAGCAGCTCCAGCACACAGGTCGCGATCACGCTGAATCCTATTTCCATATAAATCCTCCGAATCACAATCGGTCAGGTGCAACATCTGCATGCGCTGTCCATCCGACATGCCCATACGCATTTACTTTAGCATAGATTGAACGCAGAATCAACGGGTATTTTGTGTATCTGACGTGAATGATGCAATATCGCGTGGCATCCAAGCGAAAGAACCGCACAAAATACCGCAGGAAACGCCAAGGGCGCTCCTGCGGATGGGGGTCATGACAGGCTGTTCATGAAATCCTCATAGGTGATGGCGGCGGCCTCCTCCTTGGTCAGCTGGCGGGAGAAGGTGCGTTTGTCCGTTGCGCTGCCCGGGCCGTAGCAGGCGTACTCCGCGTACAGGCCGGTGCGGGGGAAGTCGGCCTTGCCCCAGTCGTCCCAGCCCTCGGGGCGGATATGCGCGCCGATGTAGCAATCCAGCAGCAGCGTTTTGGCCCAGGCCCGCCAGGGTCGGCCGAGGTAGAAGGAAGCGTCCGGCACGTCCTGTGCGGTGAAGCGGCAGTACCGGAACACATAACCATAGCGCTGCCCCTCAGGGGTGGAGGCGGCAGTGGCAAACCCGCCAGCCTCGCGGCCCTCGCCACCGCGCCGGACGCAGATGATCTCGCAGTCCTCAAACCAGGCTGCCGCGCCGCCGAAGATGAAGTCCACATCCCCGTAGATGACGCAGCGCAGATAGGTCTGGCGCTGGGGCGTGCGGGGCAGGAACTCCGTCGGGCCGATGAAGCCACCGGGCTGCACCACCTTGGGCGGCAGCGGCGCGGTGAAGAGCGTGTCCTGGCAGGAAACCAGCTCGCAGTTCTCGCACACGAAGCCGTCGCCGTCCGCGAAGAGCGCGATGCACTGGCCCGAATCCGGCCGTGGACCCGCGTCGTTGCGGATGGTCAGGTTCTTCACATGGCAGTCCTCGGCCAGCACCAGCAGCGTGTAGGAACGGAAGGTGCCGCGCTTGCGCCCGTCGGGATGCAGATCCGTGGCGGCGTCGTCCCAGACGAGGGCGGTTTTGTCCGCCCCCGCGCCCATCAGCGTGGTGTGGGGACGGCGCAGCTCAACCTTTTCCCGGTATTCCCCGGGGGCGAGGCGAATGAGAGCGGGGGTGCCGTCCTGGGGCAATCTGTCGATGGCAGCCTGCAAGCTGTCACCGCTTTGGAGGGTGAGAGTCAGCATAGAAGCCTCCTTGTTTTCAGGCGCAGAGCGGATTTTCCGCATCACAAAATTGGTCAGCAGCACACCATGGCGTTCCACCTGCTGCGCGCGCACCACCTCGTAGCCCCTTTGCAGGAAGAAGCCCCTCGCCGTCAGAGAGGCATGGGTGGTCAGCACGCTTGCCGTGCAGGCGGCCTCCAGCGCGTCGCACAGGGCGGACGCAACGCCCCTGCGCTGATGCGATGCCGACACATAGAGCCGGTCCAGGTAGCCGTCCTCCGCCATGTCCGCGAACCCGGCGATGCAGCCGTCCACCTCCGCCACCAGGGTGTGATGGGCCAGGAAGGTGCGATGCCAGGCTGCAGCATCCGGCGGCGTGGGCGCCCAGGCATCGCGTTCTGCCGGGGTATACTCCGTGCACACGGCATGGACGGTGCGGTAGTAGAGCTCCGCCAGGGCGGGTCCGTCAGCCATGGCATAGGGACGTAGCTTCACAGCGCTCATGCGTCATGCACCGCGCTGCTGCCCTGCATCACGGCATTGCGCTCCTGCCGGAGCTCGGCATAGAGCCGCGCAGGCGACCACTCGGCGTTGGTGGAGGTCAGCACCGCCTTGAGGGCCACCGGCGCAAAGCGTAGCTGCCGGGCCGTTTGCAAAAAGCGGTTGACCTGCCCGTCCGTCATGTGGCAAAGGACGATCATTTCCTCCGGGACAGGCTCAGCGGCGGGCACATCCTCCCTCGGGGACAAACCGCACAGGGCGGAAATGCGCTGGCCCGCGTCCTCCTCCGCCACAGCCTTGACCGCGACGCCCAGCTTCATGCACAGGAAGCGGAGCTTCGACAGGCGGTCAGCGGCCATATGAAAGGTCAATATCGTTGGGCGCATGTGCATCATCCTTTACTTGGCAACATTGTTCTGCGGCGTACCGGCCAGGTACTTGCGCACATTGTCGGTGGCGATGTCCATCAGGCGCTGGCGGGCCTCGGTGGCGGCCCAGGCGATGTGGGGCGTGATGATCATGTTGTCCAGGCCCAGCAGGGGGCTGTCAGCGTTGATGGGCTCGCGGGCGGTCACGTCGGAGGCCGCGGCATACACCTTGCCGGAGAGCAGCGCGTGACGCAGGTCAAGCTCATTGATCAGTCCGCCCCGGGCCGTGTTGAGGATGATGACGCCGTCCTTCATCTTCGATATGGCCTCGGCGTTGATCATGCCGGTGTTTTCCGCCGTCAGCGGACAGTGCAACGACACGATGTCAGCCCGGGCATACAGTTCGTCCAGGGAGGCGACAGCGTCCTCCTCCGCGCCGTGGCGGGAATAGGCCAGCACGTTCATCCCGAAGGCCTTGGCGACCTTCGCCACCGCCTTGCCGATGCTGCCGTACCCGACAATGCCGATGGTCTTGCCCTGCAATTCGATCAGCGGGTAATCCCAGAAGGAGAAATCCCGACAGGCGCTCCACTTGCCCTCGTGCACCACGCGGCTGTGATGCCCCACATGCAGGCAGATTTCCAGCAGCAGCGCCATGGTGAACTGAGCCACCGTGGGTGTGGAATAGGCGGGGACATTCGCCACGACGATGCCGCGCTGCCTCGCCTGCGCGATGTCGATGACATTATACCCCGTCGCCAGCACGCCGATATAGCGCAGGCCCGGGCAGGCAGCCATCACCTCGGCGGAAATGACGGTCTTATTGGTGAGGATGATGGATGCATCGCCAATGCGGGCGATGGTATCCTCGGGGGCGGTATAGTCATAGACGGTCAATTCTCCCAGGGCGGCCAGCGGCTCCCAGGAGAGGTCGCCAGGGTTCTCCACAGCGCCGTCCAGCACGATGATTTTCTCCATGATGGCTGACTCCTTTGCAGGTTTTGCTTCATTGTATCACGGTGGGCGCGGTGCGTCAATGGGCAAGCGGGGGCAGCAATCAGGCTGCCAGCCAAAGGCTCCCTCCCCGAGGGAGCTGGCTCCACGTAGCGCAGACTGAGGGAGCGCCCCCCACCGCCGAAGCCGTCACCCTCCGCCTGATGCCGTGCAGGCGGCGGACGAAGCCATGCGTTCATCCACCTAAAAATTTTGAAAAAAAGTTTCAAAAAGGTATTGACTTTCTTTGACCTTTGACTATAATATAGACATCGTTCAGAAATGAACGCGGTGGCTCATGACCACATCACACGGCCTGTAAAGGCCAAAATGCGACCCTACATACCTGGCAAACGTACCAGCGGTGCAAGGCCAAATGAATGGAGGTTTGCATGATGAGCACTTATCTTCCTACTGTATTCGGTGAGAACCTGATGGACGTGTTTGACGACTTCGACCGGAATTTCTTCCGCGGCATGGGCAATGTCGATCGTACGCTGTACGGCAAGCATGCCCAGCACATGATGAAAACGGACGTCAAGGAAACCGACGAGGGCTATGAGGTGGATGTGGATCTGCCCGGCTTCAAGAAGGACGATATTCGCCTGGAGCTGACCAACGGTTACCTGACCATCTCCGCGGAAAAGACGCTGGAGAAGGACCATGAGAACAAGGCGGGCAGGATGCTCCGCCAGGAGCGCTATGCCGGCGTGATGCAGCGCAGCTTCTACGTGGGCGACCGCATGACGGAGGAGGACATCAAGGCCTCCTATGAGAATGGCGTGCTACACATCACCGTCCCGAAGCTCAATGCCCCGAAGGTCCCTGACAAGAAGGTCATCCTGATTGAGGGCTAACCCCGTCCCCACCCAAGCGGTGGGGCTTTTTGTTTGCCCGCATGCGTGCAGCTCATTGCGCGACATTCCCCATGCATACCCCGTCATTGCGCCGCATAGCCTTTGCCAGGGACAAGGAGGGATCAACATGACAAAAACGGTTCGCAAGCCCCGCGCGGGGGCGTCGCCTGTGTGGCTGCGATTACTCAAGGGACTGGGGGCGGCGCTCCTGGTGACGGTGGCCGGGGTGGCTGTGTTCGCGCTGCTCATGCAGTGGCTGCGCCCGGCGGAGAACGTGGTGCGCATCATCAACCAGGTGCTGAAGTTAGCTTCCATCGGCGTGGGCGTGTGGGTCTGCGTCGGGCGCGGCAACGAGGGCGGCTTGCTCAAGGGCGCGCTGGTGGGGCTGTTCTACATGGCCATCGGCGTGGGGGTGTATGCGCTCCTGTCCGGGCAGAGCGCGCCGCCAAGCGCCTACATTGCCGATCTGTGCATGGGCATCGCCGGCGGCGGCATCACGGGGATGATTCTGAGCAATCTGTAATGCATTTGCGTAATTTTTGTGAAAGTGATTGCATTCGCGCGTCGTTTCGTGTATAATGACTTGTAACCCCAATAAACCATGGAGGATGATTCTTATGAAGCATATCGACACCATCCAGAAGCCTTGCCTGAAGGACTCCCTGGTGCATGGCGGCTGCGGCGAGTGCCAGGCCTCCTGCCAGTCTGCCTGCAAGACCAGCTGCACCGTGGCCAACCAGAGCTGCGCCAACAAGGAAAACAGCGACGTGCTGGGCAAGAACG
>JAQXLU010000158.1 GCA_029012285.1 Clostridiales bacterium
GAATTGGCCAGTATCCTGGGCGATTTCAACCCACGCACCCCGCGAGGGGTGCGACGGCATATTACTCCTCTGGCATATCCACTTGTGTATTTCAACCCACGCACCCCGCGAGGGGTGCGACAAGCATGACCTATAACACCAACAGCAATAAGGTTATTTCAACCCACGCACCCCGCGAGGGGTGCGACGGAGCTTGGTCAGTTCATTGTCTCCTACATAAATTTCAACCCACGCACCCCGCGAGGGGTGCGACATCATGTACATAAATATCTTTCGTTTTATCAAACATTTCAACCCACGCACCCCGCGAGGGGTGCGACTTCAGGTCTTTTTTCATTTCCGCAAACAGGTCGTAATTTCAACCCACGCACCCCGCGAGGGGTGCGACGCCGAGACGGGGCGGCTAAACACCGGAGAAAAGATTTCAACCCACGCACCCCGCGAGGGGTGCGACCGGAAAGGAGCGACTATGACATTAGGGCAGATATTATTTCAACCCACGCACCCCGCGAGGGGTGCGACTCAGCACCTCGTCCAGCATGTGGGAATAGCTTTTATTTCAACCCACGCACCCCGCGAGGGGTGCGACTGCAAAAAGCGCCAACACTTCATCGTGAGAATGCAGCACTTTTGCTAAAATTCATCCCAGCGCATCCTCTGCGCGTGCAGCGGATGGCAGAAGTTGACCGCGTTTCCCAGTGCGAAGGGTGGCGCTTTTGATGAGCGCTTCCGTTTCGCACCGGTTACAGCATCAGGACGCCTTCCGGGTCGTAGCCCGGCTTCGCGCCAATATGATCTACCTTTGTCTGGTAATGATTGCCCAGCTCGTAGAAGCGCAAACTGTCATGCGCCTGATCAATCAACGCGCTCAGCTCGGCCTTCAGCTGTTTGTATTGGGCAGCGTCCAGCAGACACTCAAAGACGGAGTTCTGTACGCGATGACCATGCGCTGTGCACTTCTTCGCAACCTGCCGCAGCCGCCGTTTGCCGCCGCTTTCGGTGGTGTTGACATCGTAGGTGATCAGAATCAGCATACGTTCACTTCCATAAAAAGGGTGGATATTGATCCAGGTCGCCGCACAGACAACGGGATAGCAGAAGCGCTTGAACATAGGGGACAAGCCCCCAGTACAGCTTCTCCTTTAAGAACGGATGGGTGATCTCCTCGCGCTTGCGGGCTTGCCATAAGGTGAGCACCTGCTTGCGGCCTTCATCGTTGAGCAGCACAGCGTTGTTTTCGTGTCGCTTGAAATGCTCCCGGCGGATGGCGTGGGTGTTGATGAGCGTCAGGACAAACCGGTCCGCAACGGCCGGGCGAAGCTCTTCCATCAGGTCGAGTGCTAGCGATTGGCGTCCCGGGCGATCCCGGTGGAGAAAGCCCACATAGGCGTCCAGCCCGACAGCTTCCAGCGCCGATGCGCAATCGTGGGATAGCAGCGTATAAACAAAGGAGAGCAGCGCATTGACCCGGTCGACGGGGGGACGGCGGTTGCGATCCTCAAAGTGGAAGGCTTCCTTTTGATTGAGGATCAGCTCGTCAAAAACGCCGAAATAGGCGGCGGAGGTCAATCCTTCAAGGCCGCGCAGGCGATCCGGCTCCGTTTGCTGCAGGATATCCTCCAGCGAATTGGCCAGGCGCTGGCTGACGGCCTTCAGCCGCGGTGCATCCACACGCAGCGCATGGTCGCGCAGGGTGCGCTCGATGACCCAGCGGCTGTTGTAAACCTTGCCGAAGATGCAGCAGCGGGCGATCCGGCAGCTGTCAGCGGCGTTGTCCGCCATGCGGTACTGCGTCCGGCGCAGGAGCACATTACCGCGCTCCCAGCCGCAGGTGCGGGCCAGGTAATGGCCGTTCGGGGTCAGAAAGCAGAGGCTCACACCGCGCTCTGCACAGGCGCCCATCAGCGCTGGACTGGCCCCCTTGTAGGAAAAGCAGACGATGCTCTCCAGGATCAGCAGCGGGTATTGCCCCTTTCGCTCAGCCCCGCAATGAATGACCACGTTCTCGTTTTCCAGCGACAGATAGGCATCCTCGGAGGTGACAAAGAGCGTATTCAGCAGCTTTCTCACGGTGCGTCCTCCTTCTCCTGAAGATGCGCGCGCAGATACGCCGCCACGCTGGCGCTGCCCTGGGTGCGCGGTAGGCATAGCTCCCGCAGCGAGCAATCGGAACAGCCGCGATGGGCGCGTACCTGCGGCGTGTGGCCGCGGCCAAACAGGGCGTGCATCTCTGCAAAGGAAGCTTCCACCAGTGCCCGGAGCTCCGGCGTGAAGGCCACGCGGGTGCGCCTTCTGGTCTCGCCGTAGAACAGGCTGCCCTCTGGAATCTCGCACAGCAGCATTTCCTCCAGACACATGGCCTGAGCGCATAGCTGCGCTTCGTCTGCCTGATGCTGCTTGGGTGCGCCCTTCTTGTATTCCACCGGATAGACGCGCCAGAGCCCCTCGCGGTTGGATAGCCGAACTCCATGGACATCCCGGTAGAATTCCACCACGTCGCAGATGCCACTCACATTCATTCGCCGGGACTGCACCCGCAGCCCGCGAACGGTCAGCACATCGCCGCGCAGCTCTGTCTGCTTATCATCATGGGTGCGCGTGTGGAAAACGGCGCCGTCGGCTGTGTGCTCGTTTTCGGCCCACTGCTGCTCCAGGTGAATCAACGCCCACTGCCTACGGCAGTAGAGAAAGTGCTGGAGGCCTGAGAGCATGAGCGGTTCGCTGTCCATGTCAGATCATCCGGATGCAGCGAACGCCTTCTGGCAGCGCGGCTTCATCCACGGTCACGGCATAGTCGGCGTAGCAACGAGGTGCATCAGGCTTCACGCGGCTGACCCTCACGGTGTCGAACAGCTTATAGGCTGGGGCTTCACCCAGCTCGCTGTCATGCTTGAACACAATCAGCTCCCGAACAGCCATCTTGCCCCGTGCGGCGCTACGATCCTCCTCAAACATGTTGATGATGGCTTTCCACAGGAGCGACAGATCCTCCTCATCAAAGCCGGTGGTCTTACGGGCAAGGTTGGCGGATACAAAGCCCTCTGCCCGGTACAGGCCATAGGGAACGACGTATTTCCGGCCCATTTCGGTGCCCTTGCGCTCCGCATCACTCTCGGTGGTAATGGCCACACGGGTGATGGTCACCTCCTGGGGCACGATGGGATCAATCGAGCGGGCAAATCCCAGCTGCACTGGGCCGCGCACCTGACCGCAGTTCAGCGCGGCCTTGACAAAGGTCGTCATTACAGCGCCGAAGGTGCGCACATCGTAGAAGTTGCGGCACATGAAATCGCGAAGTTTCCTGTCCAGATCGGGATCATCCTTCTTGGCCTTCTTCGCATCGGTCACGCCGTAGTAGCGATAAGCGCGTTCATCGCTGCGGTTCAGCGGTACGTTGTCCTTGATGTAAATCTGATAGCCCTTGCCGCCCTCTGGCGCGTCCTCGGCGGGCTCCTCGTCCTTGACCATTTCCACATAGTTGCGGATCTTGCGCTTGAGGCACACGTCCGTCACAATGCCTAAACCGGTTTCAGGGTCAATACGCGGCATGTTGCCCGCATCCGGGTCGCCGTTGGGATTGCCGTTCTCCACATCAAACAGGATCACAAAGTCGTAACGGTTCTTAATCGGTTCACTCATCGCGGTTGTCCTCCTTCTTCTGATAGCGCTTCTGCGTCTGATGATAGTAGCCCAGCTGGAAGATGCCCTGATCGGTCAGGTTCAGCCTGGCGGGGTAGGATTCGTCCATCATGCCCATGAGCGTTTGCAGCTGCTGCTGGAAATGGATGGACAGACCAGTATCCAGCTTCTTCAGGTGCGCCTGACTGAGCCGGATCAGGGTGGGAAACACCACCTGGGGCGTGCAGCAGGCAGAATTGAAGTAGCGGTCGCGGATGGTTGCGTTGATGCCGGGATTCGCGGCTTGCTGCAAGCCTTCCAGCACCGCAAACAGACGGCCCAGCACATAGGGCGTATAGGCAGTGTCCTCGTTCAGTTTCACTTGAGCCACCTCCGATATGATTTCTTTCATGTTGCCCTGGGACAAGTTTTTGAGGAGATATGCCTTGATGATGGACGCTTTACCCCAGGAGATGACATGTTCGGACCGGATGCGCAGCTGGGTCTGCTGGTAGAGCGTGGCCGGGTAGGGCGTGTCCGTCATGATGGAGCGCAACACGTCGCCGGTCATTTGGGGGGAAGCGTTCTTGTTGCTGGCATTGGGGTTCACGGTTTCCCGCAGCATTCCATAGATGGAGAGCGTTTCGTATTTCTCATAGGACGGGCGCTGAAGCTCCAGGCGCTTCTGATGGGCAATCAGGTGTGTGGCCAGATCGCCGAAGCTGCTTTGCAGGAAAAAGCGCACGGATAACCGGGCTGCGTTGGGCGCCAGTCCCAGAATGAAGAAGCGGTTATCCGGCTGCATGGGGAAGCGATCCCAGGTGGCCTCCAGCCCTTGACTGAGCCGCTCCAAGGCAAGCTGCAGTGCGGTATCGCGCACCTCGCTCGTGCCCATGAAGGCCGCGAAGGCGTCCGCGTATACGGTTTCTGCCGTCTCTGCCCAGAACACCATGGTCGTATCGCCGAAGAACAGGGTATGGTCGCGGTCAGCCAGCAGGTGGTTGAGCGCTGCGCCATAAGCAAATGCGGCCTTTTTACTGACGGGTGCGTTGCGCCCCTGTTCCTCATCGTGACCATAGGATTCAAAGGCCCGGGCGTTGAAGCCCACCAGCGATGCACCCACGGACTGAGCCTCCCGCACGCCCTTGATGGAGGGATGCAAGCGAGCAATCTCCGCCACTTCGCCGGTGACCAGACAGCGCTGCCTCGCGTCATCCTCTGGCGACGCGTCATAGTGGTTCTGCCATGCATGCTGGATGGAGGGAACCTCATGGGCGTAGGTGTTTCCAAGACGGAACACCAGGTTGGCCGCTGATAGCTCCTTGAGCAGGGGGGCAAGCAGCGGATGCTCTGCGGCCTTCTGGGGCTCCCAATGCTGAAAGAACGCCAGGATCGCCTTTGCAAAGGGCTCGTCCACATCGTGCAGCAGCTTCTGATGCAGCGCGGCGCAGGCCTGAAAGCACTGAATGGAGCGCTCTGGCTTGCCCTTGCTGTCGATGCCCAGCATGTAGGCTGCGTTGTCGAAGAGGAAATTGGACTGAATTCCGACGGTGCGCTTTAACGGTTCGGGAACGGTCATGCTCTTGGGCGTCATGACCTTCTTTTTTCCCTGCTCCTTTTCCTCCCGCACATCCATTACCGCCATCAGCTGGCCTTCCTCATTCAGCCGCAGGGCATAGGATACCTTGACAGATAGCCAGCCGGGGCGTTCCAGCCTTCCCTGTTGCGCCAGCTGGTCGTAATAGCTGGCCAAAGCTTGCAGTATCATCGGTACACCTCGCAATCCGTCAGGTCGAGGACCCCGTTGGTGAGCTGCGCCCGGAAGAACATGGGTGTGATGTCGTTCGGGTCGCTGTAATCCATGTCGTAGAGCATGAAGCCCAGGTCGCGGGTTTCGGGGATGGATGGGATCTCGCCACCCTCCCACAGGCGGAAGTGAGCGGTGCATTCCCGCGTGCCCAGATAGGGCTGGGAGTAGCACGTCCCCTTCCGCAGCCTACGCTTGATGATGTCCTGGAACTTGCCGGGATTATCCCCGGGGGCTGCCTGATCGGTCATGTCGAAATGCGCCTCGATGACGTAGTGCACATCCTTGAGCATCATGGCGGCACGCTGTTGGATGTCGTTGGATGTGGCGATGTACAGGGGCGCGTTGCTTGTCCCCATCATGGCCGAGCGCGCAGAGCTGGCCAGTAGCTTGCTTTTGACCTCGTTGCGCCGCATGTTGGTGAACCGGATGGGGTTCAAGACATAGATCCTGCGGATGTGCCATTTCAACCCTGGGTGATAGTATACACTTTCGATCATGCCACGGGCTGCGCTTGGGGTAGGGACATCGTACGACACACGTTCAACCTTCATTTCAGGCCGTGTAAACAGTGCGTAGTCTCCCCAGACTTCCATCCGAATCAAGGTCTGATTCCTCCTTTCGTTGTTGAATTCGTTGACATGTATTGTGTTCAGCCGCATAGCTGCGGCTGAATACCGGGTACGTGTGATCACAAAGACAATATATCACAGGTTCATTGGCTTGTCAATTACTTTATGTTATTGGTATGTAAAAATTTATGATTAACAATGTGCATGTGGCAAGAATCACCCCTTGGATTCTCCACGAACATATGCTATAATACTCAGGTCGGACGAGTGTCCGTGGGTTGAAACATGTTGTTGGTCTGTAAGCCAAGCAGGGGACAGGAGGCGCGCGCCGCTTCCTGTCCTTTGCTGTCAGGCATAATGCGGGGCATCAGACCATGAACGCCATCCCGGCGTCACTGAGCAGCAGCAGACCCCGCTGGTGGTCGTAGCAGGAGGGGTCAGCCAATATCCAGTAGCCATCCTGCGTCCTTTCCAGCCGGCCGGCGCTGTACAGCTTGGAGGCATCGCCTTGATATAGGGTGAGGCTATCCTGCTGGAGTCTCCGCAGCGTCCCCTTTGTGTACCAGCCTCCGCGCAGGGCGTCCAGCTCTTTGGCGTTATCATCCGTGGGCAGATACAGGGTGACGGTGTCCTGATCGGCGATCAGGCGGAATCTGTCGGCCACCTCCCTGAACTGATAGCCCTCGCAGCACTTTATGATCTCCCTCTTGTCGATGGCATCGCCCTTTGTTTTCAGCAGCGCTTCAAAGTAGGAATGAATGGTGTCCAGCGCGTCCATGGCGCGTTCGCCCTCGATCGCCTGCTGGAAGGCGTCGGTTTGCTGGCGGAAGTTCACCGCGCCAGCGCCTTGCAGACGGAACACATGCACAATGCTGTCCTCCATGGGGCGCTTTCCTTCGCGGTTGCAGCGGCCTCCGGCCTGCAGGATTGCGTCCAAACCGGCTTCCTGACGCCACACGGTGGGGAAGTCCAGATCAACGCCGGCCTCGATCAGGCTGGTGGACACCACATGGCAGGGCAGATTGTCCGCCAGGCGGCTGCGAATGTTGGCAATCGCTTTGCGCCTGTCCGTCGGCGTCATCCAGGTGGACAGGTGGAAACGGCTTTGGCAGGGCAGTGCGTCATAGAGCTGCTGGGCCAGCTTGCGGGAATTGACGATGCATAGCCCCTGACGCTCCGACAACAGACCGGAGAGCAGCGCCTCCCGCGTCAGCGTCCCCTCCATGCGGTAGGTCGTGCGGCGGAAAAAGCGGTAGAGTGTATCGCGGTCGCGCATGATCTCCCGGACGGGCTGTTCTGGCAGGTATTCGCCAAACAGGGGATTGAGCGCAGGCTGCGTGGCGGTGCAGAGGACGGCGGTCACCCGATAATGCTTCACCAGCTCCGCGATGGCATACACGCAGGGGCGCAGGAAATCCAGCGGTATCATCTGTGCTTCATCAAAGATGATAACGCTGTTTGCGATGCTGTGGAGCTTGCGGCACTTGCTGGTTCGGGCAGCGAACAGGGATTCAAAGAACTGCACGGCTGTGGTCACAACCACGGGGGCGTCCCAGTTCTCGGTGGCAAGGCGCTTTCGCTGGTTGGCAGCGTTCAGCTCCTCATCCTCGCCATCGTCCCCATACTCCACGCCGCTGTGATGCTCCAGTACGTTCTCACTGCCCAGCATTTCGGCAAACTTTGCAGCGTTCTGCTCGATGATGCTCGTGTAGGGGATCACATAGATCACCCGGCTGCAGCCATGCTTCACCGCATGCCGGAGCGCAAACATCATCGAGGATACGGTCTTGCCGCCGCCAGTCGGAACAGTCAGGGTATACAGGCCTGGCTCGCCGTCCCCCGCCTCGGCGCAGTTGTCCAGGATGGCGCAGCGCTGGACATTGATGGGCTTCTCCGGCGGATACCACCCCTGTACATACTTTTGCAGTCGCGATAGCAGAACGGACATTGGCTCGCTATTGGTATTCCGGGTTTGCTGCTGATTCATGAAGGCTTCGGTGTCCAGAAAATCGGCATCCACCAGGCAGGAATAGAGCATCCGCGCGTAAAAGCTGCCTGTCAGTGGATCGCGCTCTGCCCATTGCGGCGCGAGGTAGCCTGCCTTCGGGCTGATTTCCCGCTGAAAAGCGGAGTAGTCCTGTGGCTTGTAGCGGAACTTTCCATCCAGCAGCTTCTCTTTGTCCATCAGTCCGCCGTGGTGTGCGGCGATGGCGAACATGCCAGCAATATCCCGCAGCCGACTGGCCTCCTGCGTACCGGCGGAGGTATGGTTAATCTTGCTGACATGCTCGGGGTCCTGCATGCGGCGTTGTACATCCGGCGCGTATTTGCCAATGTCGTGCAGCAGTCCGGTGCGGTATGCGTGCTCAGCCGCGCCAAAGGCCCTGCCAAAGCTTGCGGCGAGCCTTGCCGTTCCCTCCAGGTGGTTCAGGACGGACTGGGTTCTCCCGTCCTCTGTCTTGTGCGCAATGTATGCCATGACAGGATTCCTTTCCAAACCATGTGCGGTATATAAAATGACGGTTATGCATGCATTCTGTCAGTCGCTGTATGCTTCTGTAAGTATTATACCGTTGCATACAATTCCTGTCAAGAAGACGCATATACAATCATGCCCATACAAAAAGGGGCTATGAAAGAATGCGCCCGCATCCTTTCACAGCCCTTATCAAATCAGGCCAGCTGCAGCTGGTATAGCTTCTTGTAGATGCCGTCCTGCTCCAGCAGCTCCTGGTGCGTTCCGGATTCGCGGATCCGCCCGTGGTGCATCACAATAATCCGGTCGCAATGCTGAATGGTGGACAGACGATGCGCCACCATGATCGACGTGCGCCCCTCCATCAGCGTCTTCACCGCGTCCTGAATCCACTGCTCTGTCTCCGTGTCGATGTTGGCAGTGGCCTCATCCAGGATGAGGATGGTCGGGTCATGGGCCAGCGTCCTGGCAAAGGACAGCAGCTGGCGCTGACCGGCAGAGAAGGTCGCGCCGCGTTCGGTCACCCGCTCGTCATACTGGTGGGGCAGCCGCTCGATGAACCGGCTTGCGTTGGTGTTGTGGGCGGCCTCCCGAATGGCCGCGTCGGAAATCTCCTCGTCCCGCAGGCGGATGTTGTGCTTCACATCCCCGGTGAAGATGAACACATCCTGCTGCACCTGGCCGATGGCGGCGCGGATCTGCTCCCGGCTCATGTCGCGCACGTCCACACCGTCGATGCGGATGGCGCCCTTCTGAATGTCGTAATAGCGCCCGATCAGGTTCAAGATGGAGGACTTGCCCGCGCCCGTCGCGCCGACGAAGGCCACCTTCTGCCCGGGCTCAATCACGAAGGATACATCCCGCAGCACCCAGTTTTCGTTGCCGGCGTTCTCCGGTGTGGGGGTCTTGCCGTCCTTGGTTTCGTAGGCAAACCAGACGTGGTCGAACTCGATCCGGCCGCGAATCTCCTTCGGGCGGACGGGGTTGTCCTTCTCCTTGACGATGGGCTCCACGTCCATCAGGGTGAAGATCTTCTCCGCCGAGGCGATGGCGCTTTGCAGCGTGGTGAACATTTCCGCCAGCTCCTGGATGGGCTGGAAGAGCTGGCTGATATACTGGGTGAACATGTACAGCGTGCCGATGGAGATGGCGCCGGTGAGCACCTGGGAGGAGCCGCCGCCCAGGATGATGGCGGTGGCCACGATGGAGGCCAAGTAGATCAGCGGGCGGAAGATGCCAAAGATCATCATCTCGCGGAAGCCTGCCTTGTATAGCGCCAGGTTCTTTTCATCAAATTCGTCGCACTTTTCCTTTTCCCGGTGGAAAATCTGAATCACCCGCATGCCGGATAAATGCTCGGACAGGAAGGTGTTCAGCGCGGTGACGCGGGTTTTGACCACCTGATAGCACCTCCGGGACAAGCGGCGGAAGATGAACGTCAGCACCGCCACCACCGGAACCATCACCAGGGAGAGCAAGGCCATCTTCATGTCCAGCATCAGCATGACCACAATCAGGCCGACCACCTTGATCACGTTGCGGAATAGTCGCACGATGATGTTGGAGTACAATTCGTTGATGGCCTCGGTATCGTTGGTGATGCGGGTGACGATGCGGCCCACCGGGGTGGTGTCGAAGAAACGCATGCTCAGGCGCTGCACGTGGGCCATCAGCTCCATGCGCAGCGTGTAGACGATCTTCTGTCCCATCTCCTGGATCATCAGGTATTGCATGCGGTTGCACACAAAGGCGACGAGCATCACCCCGATGTATAGGGCGGCGGTTTTCAATATACCCTGCCAGCGCTCGTCGGGGGTGAGGGTTGCGGCGGCGGAGAGCTCCTCCTGGGTCAGATCGGTATCGGAGGACACCATGCCGTCCTCCAGGGTGAGGATGTATTTGTCGATGGCGTTGCCGATGAGCATGGGCCGGTAGAGGTCAAGGGCGGTGAGGATGGCGACCAGCACCAGGCAGAGCAGCACCGTCCGGATATAGGGCTTCAAATACGCCATCAGCCGCAGGAAGGCGTTGCCCTTGTATTGCAGATCGTTGCTTTCCTTGTCCTTCAGGCCGCGGACGAATTCAGACATCACGCCTCACCTCCTTCCGCGTGGTCCTCATTCAGCTGCTTTTCCAGCTGCTGCTTGTCAAACAGGGATTTGTACAGCCCCTGCTTCGAGAGTAGCTCTGCGTGGGTGCCGTACTCCGCCACCTTGCCGTCGTCCAGCACAAGGATGTGATCCGCGTCCTGGATGGTGGAGATGCGGTGTGCCACGATGATGGTGGCCCGCTCGCCCCCGCGCACCTGTCGCAGGTTGCCCAGGATGCTGCGCTCGGTATCGGTGTCCACGGCGGAGAGCGCGTCGTCCAGGATCAGGATGGGCGCGTCCTTCATCAGCGCCCGGGCGATGGAGGAGCGCTGCTTCTGTCCGCCGGAAAGCGTCACGCCGCGCTCGCCCACCACGGTCTGGTACTGCTCGGGGAATTCCGCGATGTTGTCGTGGATGCAGGCCAGCTTGGCGGCATGCTCTACGGCGGATAGCGATTTCTCCGTGCTGCCAAAGGCGATGTTGTTTTGCAGTGTGTCGGAGAAGAGGAAGCTGTCCTGGGGGACATAGGCGATATGCTCGCGCAGCACGCCCAGGGGGATGGTCTTCAGGTCGTGCCCGTCGATGGAGAGCATGCCGTCCGCCACGTCGTAGAGGCGCACCAGCAAGCTGGGCACCGTCGATTTGCCCGAGCCCGTCCGGCCTAGGATGGCCAGGGTTTCTCCGGGCCTCACGGTGACGGAAACATCCTGTAGCACGTTCACATCCGGCATGTCGGGGTAGGCGAAGGTCAGGTGGTTGAGCTGGATTTCGCCTCGCAGCTGGGTGATGCGCTGGTCGGTCTGCGCGCCGTCGGTGATTTCGGGCTGCTCGCGGAAGATGCCGAAGATGCGCCCCAGTGACGCCAGACCCTGGCTGATGGAGGTGATGCACTCACCCACGGCCATCATCGGCCAGACCAGCATGCCCACATAGCTGTTGAAGGCTACGAACTGCCCCACCGTGATTTCCCCGTGGATGGCCAGATAGCCGCCGTAGAGCAGCGTCAGCAGCGTGGAGGTGCCCACAACCAGATCCATCAGGGGCATCATCAGCGCCTGGAGGCGCACGACGTGCAGATTCTTGTCCTTGGCGTTCTCGGTGGTTTTGGCAAAGGCAAGGAGCTCCTTGCGCTCCTGCACGAAGGCTTTGATCACCCGGATGCCGCTGATGCTTTCCTGCACCTGGTCGGTCAGGGTGGAGAAGGCCTCCTGGCGTGCCCTGAAGCGCTTGTGCATGATCTTGCCGTAGAAGAAGTCGCCCACGGTGATGATCAACAGGGGAATGACGGCCACCACGGTCAGCTTGGGGCTGACATAGTGGATCATGTTCAGCAGCACCAGCAGCAGCATGACGGTTGCATCAAAGGCGGTGATGACGGTCATGCCCAGCAGCGTGCGGACGCTGTTGAGGTCATTGGTGAAATGGGCCATCAGGTCGCCGGTTTTGTGCTGGTTGTAGTAGTTCATGTTGAGCTGGGAGAGGTGGGCGTACATGTCGCCGCGCATCTCGCGCTCGATGGATCGGGCCGCGCCGAAGATGAAGAAGCGCCAGCCGAAGCGCCCGATGGCGATGATCAGGCCCATGCCCGCGATCATCCACACGATCCGCATCGCGCCCTGCATATTGAGGCTGCCGTCGGTCAGCCCGTCGATGATCCGCCCGGTGAACTCGGGGACATACACGTTCACCCAGTCCACCATGTACAGCGCCGCGATGCCCAGCAGGTATTGCCACCAGTGCCGGACGATGTAGCGGGCCGCGAATTTCAGCTGCTTCATTGGGGAAAGTCCTCCTTCTGCATGCTTGCAGTCCTTTCATTATAGCACATCGTGCCTGATTTGGGTAGATTCGCGATGAAAAAAGTACAATATGCGCAATCCGTTGCACTCGTGCGGGCGATTTGGACAAACGAAAAGGCATCCGGAGGCGTCCTCCGAATGCTTTGTATGTCGGTTCACGCACGGGAAGCCTTGCTTGCCTGGTGCTTGCGGGAGTACCGTCGCATGACGATCAGGCCGATCATCAGGCCGATGGGGAAGATGCACCCTACGCTCAGCCCGGCGCGCAGTTGGTCGCCGCATTGCTGGGTGACGTAGCCCACCAGGCTCGGGCCGAGGGCGCCACCCAGGTCACCCGCCATGGCCAGCAGCGCGAAGAGCGCCGTACCGCCCAGCGGGATTCGGGCCGAGGTGATGCTCAGCGTGCCGGGCCACATGATGCCCACCGAGAAGCCGCAGACGATGCAGCCCACCAGCCCCCAGATGGGCCTGGCCGTCATGGAGGCAAGCATGTAGCACACCAGGCACAGCGCGCCCGAGCCCAGCATGAAGCCGGTCAGCTCAATCTTCTCACCGAATTTGCCGTAGAGCACCCGGCTGATGCCCATCGCGATGGCGAACAGGCAAGGACCGGTCAGGTCGCCGATGACCTTCGTCAGGCCCAGCGCGTCCTCCGCGTAGGCGGAAGCCCATTGCGCCATGGCCAGCTCCGACGCGCCGGAGCACACCATCAACACCACCGCCACCCAGAACAGGGGCGTTTTACACAGCTGCCCGATGGTCATGCCCTGACCGCCCTCGACCAGATGCTCAATGGGGCAGCGCAGGAAGTTGCCAATGTTGTACAGCGGCACGATGGCCCAAAGGCAGGCAAGGATGCGCCAGTTCTCCACCCCGAAGGCCAGGAAGAACAGCGTGGACACAAGCACCGTACCCACCGAGCCCCAGCAGTAGAACGAGTGGAGCAAGCTCATGACGGATTCCTTGTTGTCAAAGGGGCATGCCTCGACGATGGGGCTGCCCAGCACCTCAATCAGGCCGCTGCCAAGGGCATAGACGATCACACTGAGGATGATGCCGATGAAGGGGTCGGGAAATAGGTCGGGCAGGAAGGCCAGGCCGATCAGCCCGGCGGCGGAGGCCACCTGCGATGCGACGATTCCCCGCCTGTAGCCGAGCTTGTCCACATAGCGGGCGCACAGGGCGTCCACAATCAGCTGGGCCAGGAAAAAAGCTGTGGGGATCAGCGCGATCCTTCCCAAGGAGATGTGATAGTTCGTGTGGAAGGTCAGAAACAGGAGCGGCGCGAAATTCGCGGCGATCGCCTGGGTGATGAAGCCGAGATAGCAGGCCTTCAGCGTCAGTCGGTAGTTCTTTTGCATAGCAGTGCCTTCCATTCTGGAATGTGATGCAGGGTCGGGGCTTGCCCGTCAGAACAGCTGGCCCGGCAGCTTCAGCTTCTCCTTGGGCGGAAAGAGCTTGTCGAATTCCTCCGCGGCGGCTTCGTCCACAAAATAACCCTTGGGTGTGGCGTATTCACCGGTGATGCCGCTCAGGTAGCCGCTTTGCAATTCCCTGCACAGGAAGAAGGACGCATCCTCGCCCTCGGGCAGCCCGTGGTAGCGGATGCCGTACTCGCTGGCATAGGTGAAGCCGCTCTTGCCATAGAAGTCGATGTTGCCCTCAAAGCACAGCGCGCCGCAGCCCAGCGCCTTTGCCTGCTCAATGGAGTAATCCAGCAGCATCTTGCCATAGCCCTGGCGCTTGAGCTCAGGGGTGATGCAGATGGGCCCCATGGTCATGATGGGGATGTCCTGGCCATCATCCGCCTTGATAACGGCTCGCATGAACATGTTCTGCCCAATCAGCTGGCCGTCCCTTTCCATCACGATGTCCAGCTCCGGGACGAAGGCCGGGTCGTCCCGCAGCAGATGGAGCACATAATGCTCCAGGCAGCCCGGACGGTACACATTCCAGAAGCTCTCCCGCACCATATGCTCCACGGCTCGGTGCTCCTCCTTCCGTTCCAGGCGGAAGGTCACATGGCTTTGATTCATGGTTGTTTTCCTTTCGTGTCGGTCGGTTGGTGCGCGCCACGGGAAGCCACGCTACCGTCTTTTTCATGATAGCATATGGGGAGCGGGTTTTCATGAGGGGAGGGGAGGAGCCGCGTTCCTGTTGCGCAGGGGGGACCTATGCTTCCAGGATGGCCTTGCGGACATCCGGCCAGATAGCGCGATACCCTTCCTCGCGGATGTGCATGCCCTCAATGGTGTACTCCGCGCGGAGGTTGCCCTCCGCGTCGGTGAGGGGCGCGTTGAAATCGGCATACCGCTGGTGATGGCGCTCCGCCAGGGCCTTGACGGCCACGTTGGCAGCCCGGATGCGCTCGTTGTTGCGGATGCGGAGGGTGGCCTTCATGCCCTCATCCGCCGCCTGCGCGTTGACGGGATAATAGGCCATGAGGGTGATGGCGACGCCGGGGACGCAAGCCTCAATTTGCGTGAGGATGCGGTCGTAGCGGCTGATGAGCGCGTCGATGGTGACGGTGGGGTCGGAGAGGTCGTTGGTGCCGATGTTGATGAACAGCTTGCGGGGCATGAGATCCGTGACGAGCACATCCAGCATGGGGAGCATATCATCGGTGCGCCAGCCGCCCACGCCTCGGTTGTACACCGTGGGGAAGTCCGGCCCCTGCTCCTTGGCAAAGGCCTCCACAGGGAACATCTCCATCAGCGACGAGCCGGCAAAGACGATCGCGCCCTTCTCGCAGCGCTGGTTTTCACTTCGCCAGCGTTCAACCATGCGGTACTTTTCCTGCTTCCACGTAGGGATGCTTGCAGTCATGGGGGATTCCTCCTTGATGAATCAGGGTTGTCAGCCGTGTCACAGGGGGGATGGTTTCCTGGATGGCCTCCCGTTTGGCTGCTATTGGCGGGATTCGATGCCTGGATGCTTTTCCTACGTCCCCTGTGCCTGTTTACCTGATAGCGCTATTATATCACATGATTCGCTTGTGCGGATGGGGGAATAGCCCAGAGGTTGCATTGCTTCAGTGCGCGTGCCAAGCGAGCCCTGTACGCAGGGCGTCGTTCCCATGGCTTTGATGGTATCAGACAGATTGTCTGACGCTGCGGGTGCCACATGCCATCATGCGCCCATCCGATCTGCTCAGACGGATGCAATCCGGCGCGGAAGGGATAGACGCCATTGCGGGAAGCTGTTGACAACTGAGCCCAAATGTCATATAGTGGACTTGTCTAATGATGAGAAAGCGATGAATCCGGTTTGCAAATACGTCAATATCCTTTGCTGATGGTACAACAGGTTCATCGGCAGGGCTGGTTCCGGTGCCGTAGGAACAGCGCTGGTGTCCCTGGTGCAAAGGACCGGCACAGGGACATCCTCCGGGATGGGGAGACGCCGAATTCGCAGCTGCGACTGTGAGAACCATTCGGTGCTTGACATGCAAAGAATCAGTGTGGAGGGCAGATGATGAAAGCATTCCTTGAGCAGCGAGATTGCCAGCTCTTTACCGGCGCGATGTTTCCACTGCCGTATCCGCTGCATGTGCATGAGGTGGTTGAGCTGGTGAGCATCCGCACTGGCTCATGCCGCATGCGGATTGGGCTGGAGCATTATGATTTGTCCGTGGGCGATGTGGCGATTGCCTTTCCCTTCATGCCCCACAGCTACGTCAAGGTGACCGATGATTTGAGCGGCTTTGCCCTGTTCATCTCACCGAATGAGATCAGGGAATTCGCGCGTCTGTTTGCGGAGGAAACACCGCTTTGCCCTGTGATCAGGGCAAAGGATGTGATACCGGAGCTGCAGCAGTCCATCGATCGCCTCTATGCAATACCGGAATCCCAGCCGCATCCGTACCGTCTGGCCTATGTGCATCTGCTGCTGGCCCAGCTGCTCAATACATTGCCGATGACCCAATACGATGGCATGACAGACCGTTCGATCGCCCTGCAGATTATCCGCTATATTGACTGGCATGTGCTGGAGCCGCTTTCACTCAAAGGAATCGCGCAGGCGCTGAATATCAGCCCTTCACACCTGTCCCATATCATCTCGGACCAGTTGAAGACCAACCTCCGCCATATGATCAACGGGATGCGGATTGGTCGGGCGATCATCCTGATGCGCGAGTCCCATAAGACATTGACGGACATTTGCTACGAATGCGGATATGAGAGCATCCGTACCTTCCGTCGGGCTTTTGTGTCCCAGACGGGTATGCTGCCGAAAGAATTCATGAAAAAGCTGTAAATGAACACCTCGCGAATGGATACATGCAGCCCCACGGCCGAACAAGACCGTGGGGCTCTTTGAAACTATGCGCCGGGGGACGTTTTACAGCATCTCCTCCTGCACCAGGTTGTATTCATCCTGAACTGCTGCAAAGGGCCCAGGCAATACGGCATCTGCCCGCCGGGGGTGGCCGAAGTAGTCTACCTCAACACCGGGGACAGGGCTGACCAGCGGCAGCTCTGACAGGCTGTGCCGGAAGCCCATGCGCTGCACACCGTCGCCGGGCATGAAGGGGAGCGCTGCTGATGGCTTGAGGCGCAGGGTCTGTCCATCGGTCTCCATGTCGAACCAGCCGTTTTGCCCATGCAGGTCAAAGCCGCAGAACTCCTGCCAGGCACTCAGGTGCAGGCAGACCTCTGGCTCGGGATACATCACGCGCAGATAACCGCCGGTCATCTTCACATAGACGTTCCCCTCAGCCTCGTTATCCATGGTTGGCAATACGATGGCAGCCTCGCCACAATCGTAGAAGAGATTGTTGAGTAGCTGTGCCTTGCGGGAGGTGCCGCCCCGGTCAAAACCCAGGCGGAAGGGGACTGGCTTGGCGTAGTAGCCGCTGTGACGGCATTTGCCGATGAGATTGTGCACAATCTGCAGCCGGTCAGTGCCCTCGCCGTAGATGGCATAACCGTTGACCACATCGTGCTCGCGCAGCTTGTACCAGCCGGAGGAGCCGGGCTCCACAGGCACCTTCGCCGGATCAAAGCGGCCCTCCACGTTCCAGATGATGTTGTTGTCAATCAGGTTCACGCCGTCGCGCGTGCACTCGATAAAGATGGCCTCCCGTTGCTTGATGCCGTCCAGAAAGCGGTTGGCTGTGATGCGGTTGTTGATATTGCCGCAGTCCAGCCAGAGATGATCTGCCCAGTAGGTGCGCTGGAACAGGTTGCGGCGGATGAGGCCGTTTACACTGTTGTGCAGCTTGATGGCGCCGGCCTCCCAGCTCAATTCCATATGCTGCCAGCCCGTGCCGGTGATCTCATTGTCCTCGATGAGCATGTGCGTGGCAAATAGTCCCGCAATGCCGCATACGCCCGCATCCCGGATCTGGCAGCCGCGCACCACGGAGTGACCAATCACCTGATCGGGGAGTAGCTCGTGATGCCAGCATTCGTTGCCCACATCAATGGCTACCGCGTTGCTCCAGTTGACCTGACAATCCTCGATGATCCAGTGATGGCCGCGGTAGCAGGAGATCGCGCCGCGCTGGGGCACGGGTGCGCCTGTGGCAGCATGCTCGCAGATCAGCCCCTTGACGCGGATGTAGTTGAGAAAGGGCGTTTCCGGGGCGAAGCACTGCTCCCGGACGGTCAGCTCGATGCAATGATCCTGGGGAGATTCACCGTCGCGCAGGCGGAAGTGAACCTTCTGCCCGTTGGCCTCGACCCAGTAAGTGTTCTCCTGTTCGGATAGTTGGTTGTATAGTGCCACTTGCCGGAGCGCCACGCCATCGCAGAACACGCAGCCCCGCCGGTTCAGGTAGGGGGTCATGTCGGTCTTATCATATTCGATGAACAGCCGGTCGTGAAGGATGTTCACCGCACAGAAGGGATTGTAGCCCCGGAACATGTCGGGGTCAAGGCTGTGCTCCCAGATGGGCACGGGCTGCGGGGCCGGGGAGGGCCCACGGGACAGCCGCCATCCCGTGCTGGGGATAAAGTCTGTCACCTGCTCGGAGGCTCGGATGATGGCATCTCCTTCCCCCCAGGCCTCATACGAGATCATATGCGCGGGGTCGGTGCCACCCATGGCAGGATGTACGCATTCCCGGTAGATGCCCGGATGGATGAGCACCCTTGTGCCGGGCGTGGCGATGCGCGCTGCGGCGTTGATGGTTCGCAAGGGCCGATTTGCACTGCCGTCGTTTTCGTCCGATGCGGCGGGATGAGTACAGTCCACATGGAGCGCATGCGGGTATTCGCCCTCCACCTCCCAGAAATCAAAGGAGGTTCCGTCCGGCAAAATGGCCGATAAATCCTGGTTTTTCATGCCTGATGCTCCCCTCATTCAAAGGTGATCTCCAGTGCAGCGGCATATTTGCCCGGCATGCGTTCTGGCAGGTCGATGGTCAGCACGCCACAGTACTGGCGGAAGGGAACCTCGCCCGTCCCCAGCAGACGCACGCTGCGCACACGCTCCGCCTCGGTGAGGGAAGTGATGACGGTGTGCTGGCGATGCTCGGGCTTCATCACAAAGGCATAGAGCCTGCCGTCCTTCTGCACAAAGCGGAAGTCGTCGTCCTGCCAATTGACCTGCTCCTCGGTGAACCCGGCGATGGTGACGAAGGAGTGCCCCTCGCCGGACACCCGCCAGGGCCGGGTGCCATACACGGCCTCGCTGTTGATGGCAAACCAGTCCGCCAGCTCGTCCAGAATCCAGCCGGCCTGCTCGTCGATGGTGCCGTCGGGCCGCTGGAGGATGTTTAGCAGCATGGTGCCATTTTTGGCGATGCTGTCAATGAGGATGTCGATGATGTGCTGCGGGTGCTTGTAGACGGCGCGGGTGTCGTAGAACCAGCCGCCGATACAGGTTTCCGACTGCCACGGCACCGGGCTGATGTCGGGCAACTGGCTGCGCTCAATGTCCAGCACACCGACCCGGTAGATGCTTTCATCCCTGCATTTCTGGGTATAGACGGCCTGATTCCTGCCATACAGCTTTTCCGACTGGTTGTACAGCGCGGCCACCGCTTCCAGGCCATAACGGTAATCCTCCGGGGGCACGTTGTACCCCTCGGCAAAGGGAAGGTTGCTGTCGGAGTAGAGCAGATCCGGCTCGTAGCGCTCAATGATCTCCTTCATCACCTTCAACCAGTATTCCCGGAACTCCCGGTTGGAGGTCAGCCAGGTCCATTGGGCGGGATCCTGGGACTGCCCCACATGCTCGAAGTTGTTGTGATAGAAGTCCCGGTAGGCGGGGTCGTTGCCGTCGTAGGGGATACCGGCCCAGGGGCCGTCCTTGTCGCAGCCCTTGTTGGGCCACCACCAGGAGAAGGATGCGCCCAGGTGCTCCGTCATGCCAAAGGGCATGTTCAGCTTCTTGGCGGCAGCCTTCCACATCCCGCAGATGTCCTTGTGCGGGCCGACCTTCACGGCGTTGAAGCGGTTCAGGTCGGAATTGAAGTTGAAGAAATGGTCGTGATGCACAGCCTGCGCCACAAAGTAGCGCGCGCCGGCCTTGTGGTAGCGCTGCATCAGCGCGTCGGGGTCAAAGTTTTCGGCCTTCCACAGGGCGCATACGTCCTTCCAGCCGAACTCGGAGGGGTGTCCGTAGGTGCGCAGGTGATGCTGGTACTGGGGCGTGTGCTGCAGGTACATATTCCTGGCGTACCAGTCGCCGCACATGGGCACGGACTGCGGACCCCAGTGGCTCCAGATGCCGAACTTCGCATCCCGGAACCATTCGGGGCATTCAAAGGTGCGGAGCGATTCAAAGGATGCCTCAAACATGGGGGGAATCACCTCATCATTGGAAATTGGCTTTGAAAAAGGGGCACCCCGGAAAAGGTGCCCCCTGCTTTTAGGAATCGGGGATTACTTGGTGAAAGCTTCAGCAGCAGCCACCTTGGCGTCCACTTCGACCTGCCACTTGGCGCAGTCGAATTCGTACAGGCTGTTGTAGTCGAGGCCTTCCATCTCCTTGACCATCTTGGCCCACAGGGCATCGAACTGGTCGTCGGTCTCAGCGGCGAACATCTGCCAGGTGTACTTGCACAGCACCTTGTTGATGTCGTTGCGGATCAGGGTGATGTCGTTGGTGTCAACGGCCAGGCTGACGCTCACGTTGGGGCTGGCCAGCAGCTTGCCGTTCTTCTCCATCCAGTCAACCGCGTGCTTGGCGTCGAAGTGAGCCATCCACTCGCGCTTCATGTCGGTCATGGTCTTCTCGATGTAGGAAGCCCAGAACTTCACGTCGTAGGTCTCGCCGGTGGCGGGGTTGGTGCAGATGGAAGCGCACAGCCACTGGTTGATCTGGTTGTTGCCGTCCTGGTAGCCGCCGCCGCCGTACTCAGCGGGAGTGGGCAGGTTGTCCATCAGGGCGTTGTCGTTCAGCTGGGAGTAGGTGCCGTCGGCGTTGACTTCGTAGTTGAAGCCTTCAATGCCGATGTGCTGGAAGACCAATCCTTCGGGGCTGGCCAGCCAGTCGAGGAGTTCCATGATGCGGTCGTACTTGGCGCCTTCCACCTTGGAGCCAACGCCCCAGGCGCGGGTGGAGCCGTAGTAGGAGTCAGCATCGGCGTAGAACAGGCCGTCCTCCAGAGGGATCACCTGGAAGGCAGTGCCGTTGTCCATGCGCTCCTGGCTGTTCCAGAAGCCGATTTCCCAGTTGTACCAAATCAGGTCCACCTGGCCGTTGGAGATCTTGGAGCAGACGGAGTTCCAGTCCTGCTCGAAGGACTCGGGATCGACCAGACCCATCTGATAGGCCTTGTTGATGAACTTGGTGATCTTGTAGTAGCCGGCGGTTTCGTCGGTCAGCTTGGTGAAGGTGTTGTCGGGCTTGAGGATGGCCGCGCCCTTGACCTTATCGCCGAGCCAGGTGGTCAGCTGCACCACGTTGGCGGGGCCGGACATGTTGTCGTTGTTGTCCCAGTCGGGCCAAAGGGTGAAGGGGTAGGCGGGGTCGCCAGCCTCGTTGGTGGGATGGATCTCGTGGATCTTGGCCAGCAGGTCCAGCAGGCCGTCCAGGTCAGCCACCTTGGGAGCGCCGGCAGCCTTGTACAGATCCCAACGGATCTGGGGCTGGGAGTAGACCATTTCAGCGGTCAGGGTGACGGGGCTGGTGTCGGTCATCTGATCGGGGATGCCGTAGTACACGCCCTCGGCCTTGCCCAGATTCTGGTTGAAGGTGTCGATCTGCAGCTTGTACTGCATGATATTCTCGCAGCCAGGCAGCTTGTCGCTGATGTCCTTGACCAGACCGGCTTCCACGCACTCGGCGAAGCGGTTCTTGTCCATGATCAGCACGTCGCCCAGGTTGCCTTCGGCGGCGCGGGTTGCGTAGACGGCTTCACCGGCCACCTGGGGCGCGATGATGTTCAGTTCAACGTTGAAACGATCCTTGATGACCTTGGCAAACCAACCGGTCTGGATACCGTGATAGTTTGCGGCTTCGTCGTAGAAGTCGATGACCAGGAGCTCCCGCTCCTCAGCCATTGCACCGATCGTGCACATGGACAGCAGCATGGCAGCGGTCAGCAGCAGAGCCAACATTTTCTTCATGATGGGTTACCTCCTTTTTTTTGTATCTCATGGGAACACGTCCCATAATACCGACAGGGGGGAATCATCCCTTCACAGCGCCAATCATGATGCCCTTGGTGAAGAAACGCTGGAAGAAGGGATAGACGCACATGATGGGCAGCACCACAATCACCGTCACGGTCATGCGGATGGAGGTGGCAGTGGCGGCGTGCGCCAGGCTGGCCATCATGGCAGTGGAAGAGGTGCTGTTGCTGACCAGTGCCTTCAGGCTACTGGCCTGGTTGATGTACTGGTACAGCATGTACTGCAGCGTGTAGAGCTAGGGATCGGACATCAGCAGCAGGGTATCCTGGAAGGAGTTCCACTGGTTGACGGCGGTGAACACCGCGATGGTGGCCAAAATGGGCTTGATGACGGGCAGCATGATGCAGAAGAAGATTCGCAGTGTACCTGCACCGTCGATCTCCGCAGCCTCCTGCAGCTCCCGGGGCACCGATTCCACATAGGTCTTGCACAGCACGATGTAGAACGGCTGGATGATCATGGGGAAGATGTAGCCCCAGAAGTTGTTTTTCATCCCCAGCAGGTTCATGGTCAGCACCCACGGGATGATACCGGCGTTGATGTACATGGTCACCGTGACGAAGCGATACCAGAACTTGCGCTTCCACATGGTATCGCGGGTAAACATGAAGCCCAGGAAGGCCGCGATGATGACGGCCAGCGCGGCGCCCACCACTGTGCGTAGCAGGGACATCTTAGCCGCGTCAAGCAAACCGGGGAGATTGAGCACATTGGAGTAATTCTTGAAATGAATCTCCATGGGGTACAAAAGCACCTTGCCGCGCTCGCTGAGGTTGTTGGCGCTGATGGAGTTGATGATGATGTAGTAAAACGGATAGAAGCACACAAATGCGAAGATGGCGTATACGATGTAGGTGATGACGCTGATCAACCTGTCGCCAATGCTTGTGTGGATGGCTTTTCGCTTAGGCGCTTTCGCCTGTTGTTTCGCGGTCATAAAATCGCCTCCGTCCTTGAAATGCGGTACTGCCATCAGATGAAGCCTTCGCCGCGCACCAGCTTGGACACGGTGTTGGTGACAAACAGCAGCACAACGCTGACCAGGCTCTTGAGAATGCTGATGGCTGTACTAAGCGGGTACATGCCTGTACCGCTGACAGACATGTTGTACACATACAGATCCAGCACCTCAATGTAGTCCTGGTTGAAGGCGTTCTGGAACACGAAGTACTGCTCCATGCCATTGGACAGGAAGTTGGCCAGGTTCAGCATGACGATGACGAAATAGGTGGGCAGCAGGCTGGGCAAGGTGATGTGCCAGATGATCTGCATGCGGGTGGCGCCGTCCACCTTGGCGGCCTCGATCATCTGATCATCTATGCCACTGATGGCCGCCAGGTACATGATGGCGGCCCAGCCGGCGTTCTTCCAGGTGAGCCAGAGCCACATCTTGAACCAGATATGCTCGGAGGATTTCAGGAAGGCGATGGGCTTGGTAACCAGTCCCAGCTCCATCAGCACGGAATTCACCGCGCCGGAGGTGGAGAACAGGCTGAAAGCCAGCGCGTACACCAGCACCCAGCTGATGAAGTTGGGCAGGGTGGTGACCGTTTGTACAAACTTCTTGAAGGGCTTGCACTGAATCTCATTCAGGAATACGGCAAACACCATCGGAAACCAGCTGAAGGCCAGCGAGATGCCGCTCATGGCGAAGGTGTTGCGCAGCACGCGCAGGATGTTTTCCAAACGGACAGGATTGTTGACGATGGTGGCAAACCACTTGAACCCTACAAAGGTTTCGCTGGAAATCGGGAAGGGCGGCCGATAATCGTGGAATGCATAGATCCATCCATACAGAGGGAAATACGAAAACAGTGCCACAATGATTAGAAATGGTAGGATATAGAGGAATTCCCTGTAGGAACGAAGTTTCCTCTCGCTGAGCTTATGGAGCCTGCGCTGCATATACTCCTCCTCCTTTCAATGGTCGATGATGTCGTGTTGACATGAATAATGATTGTTAACGCTATGTGGTAACGTGAAACGCACCAGCATCTTTTGTGGCTGATACTGTTGTAATGTATTGATTATTTTACCATATACAACATGATTGATCAATGCCAATTCTGTCTAAGTAAGGGACAAAAATTGCTGACACGATGGTATGGAGGCAATGCCGTGACCGGCCGCCGAGCGCATCGACATGAACGTTTTTTCGTGGACCGTTGCCAAGGGCAGCGCAGGACCAACCGCTGTGTGAATGGAAGTGATGCGATAAAGAGAGCCGTTTGTGAAAACGCCTACCAATGATGGTAGCCATCCCACAAGGCCCATGGGGTCCCCCGTTGGGATTGCCGCTCTGTCCTATGACGGGTAGCTGATAGAGAAGCCCCTTTTTTCCATGCAACCGAGTATCAGGACTACATGATTTCAGTTACTGATCCTGACATTTATTGGTTTGCCACCAATGAGATACATCCGGAGTATCTCAAAGGAGCGCCGCCGGGTAGAGATTTCATCCAGATGATTCGTTGGCCACCCCTCGATCACCATCTGATATGTCGGAATAGGATTCTCCTTGCTCAGCCAGGATGAACTGTGCAACAGATACCTTGAGCAGCATGGCATACAAGCAGGGCAGGGGATTTATAAAATCGCACAACACACCAGATAGGCCATTGCCGCGGATTGCTGCCTGGTGTATGCTGATGGCAAGGGGGTGATGCGCATGCTCCATTTCACGGTGGATAACCTGGGGGTGGATACGGTTCATCGGGCAAGCTTTTGTCACGAGCTGCCGAACGGGTTTCCCTTCTGGGTGTATGTCCAGGCCAATACGCCGATGTTGCTCAATATGGCGGGGTCGGAGACCTATCTGGTGGAGGCGGGCACCTGTGTCCTCTATCCGCCGGACTGCCCGCGCTATGTCTATTGCCCCAAGGGACAGGAGTACACGTCCAACAACTGGATTCACTTCTCCTGCTCGGACGACGAGGCGCTTAAGGAGATTCTTCGTCAGTACCGCATCCCTATCCAACAGTTCTTCACGCTGCGTCAGTTCATGCCGGTGACGGCCATCCTGCAGGAGCTGATCTACGAGCGCAACACCGAGCAGATGCGCAAGGACATCATGTGCTCGCTGCTCATCGAGCAGATGCTGCTGCAAATCAGCCGCAACATCCTGCCCCTGGATAAAAAAACGGACAGCAGCGCCATGGCCCACCTGCACACCTTTGAGCTGCTGCGCAAGCAGCTCTATGCCACGCCGGAAAGGGAATGGTCGGTCAAGGACATGGCCGGACAGGTGTATCTGGGCGCGAACCAGTTCATCAATCTGTACCGTTGCTTCTTTTCCGTTACCCCAAAGCAGGACCTGATCCATGCCCGCATCGCCAAGGCAAAAACGCTCTTGTCCTCCCGCGTGGGGCCCAATGAAGCCGCCATCACGTTGCGGGATGTGGCGCTTTTGTGCGGCTTCAAAAACGAATACTACTTTTCATCCGCCTTCAAGAAGGTCACGGGTATTCCACCGGGGCAGTATGTGCCCAGACGGGACATATAGCGGCATGATGATACAAAAAGGCCCGGCAAGGAAGCCGGGCGCAGGCCAGGGGAATCCCCCTGGTCATTTTTTGAAGTTGTTCCAGCGCTGGCGGAAGTAATGCGCAGCCATTTTGGGCTTGCGGTCGCGGGTGAAGAGTCCCTTGCGGTTGCCGCCGGAGCGCATGGGGCTGGGCTGCGTGCCGAAGTCCGCATAATTCCAGGGCAGCTCACCGATCACATAGGGGCGCTCGTCCAGGCATTCGTGCATGGCGGTGTAGTAGTCGATCTGGAATTCCTCGGTGAACATCTCCGCCACCACGCCGTGCAGCCCGTTGATGGTGTCCGCGCCGTATTCGGAGAGGATCATGGGCTTGCCTACCTGATCCCACCAGTCCAGCTCCATGCGGAAGGCGTACTTGGCGGCATCTAGGTCGCCGGAGAGGTTGTACCAGCCGTAGTAGCGGTTGATGCATACCACGTCCATCGCGGGGATGATCAGATCCTTGGTGTAGTCATTCTGACAGCCCACCAGCGTCACGGGGCGGTTTTGCGGGTCGAGCTTGTGGGCCAGGTGGTACAGCGGCATCCAGTAATCATAGGCGGATTGCGGGAAGTGCTCGGTGTCGGGCTCGTTGCCCAGGCTCCACATGACCACGCAGGGATGGTTCTTCTCCCGCTCGATCATGGCGGTCAGCATCTGGGCATGATAGGGGGCAAGCTCCGCACCCCATTCGGTGTAGGGGTCGTGCGCAGCGCCGGCGCCGATGCCCACGGCAGGCGTTTCATCAATGATGACGATGCCCTCCCGGTCGCACAGGGCGTACATTTCCTCCGCGTAGGGGTAATGGCTGGTGCGGAAGGCGTTGGCGTGCAGCCAGTGGAACAGGCTGATGTCCGCCACGTTCAGCACCTGATCCAGCCCGCGGCCGTGGATGTTGGAATCCTCGTGCTTGCACGGCCCGTGGAAGTGGAAGGGCTTGCCGTTGATGAGGAACTGCGTGCCTTTGACCTCCACCGAGCGGATGCCGAAGGTCTGCTCATACTGATCCTCGCCGCAACGGATGTGCGCGGTGTACAGATAGGGTACGCCAGGCCAGGGCTCCCACAGGTGGGGATGGGGCACCTGTAATGTACAGTCAGCGCCCGTGCCCTCCGCTACGGGATGGCCCTCCGCGTCCTTGATCGTGATGCGCACCTCGCCGTCCCCGGTGGTCTGCACCGTGCAGCGCACCGTGCCGTCCACATCAGCCGTCACGGTCACGTCCGTGATATGCTCTTCCGGCACGGTATACAACCGGACGGGGCGGATGATGCCCGCATAGTTGAAGAAGTCGAAATTGGGCAGATTGATGCCCCGCTCAGCTTGCCAACGCTTGCCCGCCTCCACGCTGGGGATGCCCGGGTTGTCCGAACCGAAAAAGGCGATCGCGCCCTCGTTGCCAATGGGCAGAGAACGGTGATTGATGGTGTTGTCCACCTCGAGCAGCAGCTCTGCGGTGGCACCGGGGGCAATCACGTCAGTCACATCGGCTTCAAAGGGGAGAAATCCGCCTTTGTGCTCACACAGCAGCTGCCCATCCAGGAACACCCGCGCGGTGTGCGTCACCGCGTCAAAGCGGAGATACCGTCGCTGGGATGCCCACAGAAGCGGAATGGTCACCCGGGTGCGATACCAAACCGGGCCCACGTGATTGCGGAAGGCAGGCTCAGCCTTCTGGTCGTTATAGGAGGCAGGCACAGCGATGCTCTGCCAAGCATCCCCCTGATGGAGCCTGAAATCCCACACGCCGGACAGATCCATCACCGTGCGGGAGGCATTGCTCTGCGGATACAGCATACAGGTCATCCTTTCCTATTTCATTTGTCAGATGCTTCCATGGGCAGCCGCTGCGCCCGAAGCCTTAAGAGCATTATAGCAGGGCAAAACAGCGCTGGCAAGGTCCATCGGGTGCATCCGCCGAAATTTTGTAAGAAATCATCCTCTTTATAAAAAATCAACATCCTTGCCTGCCCAATGAGGAAATCATGACAAAAAATATTGACAAAGACTTTCCGCTTGCTTATAATAATCACAAGTGGATGAGAAAAGCAATGATTGTATTCTTGCGCCCTGCAGTTGTTTTTTCCGCAGGGGGAGAAGCGGGGGAGAAGGCTTGACAGGCCTTTGCAGCTTGGATCAGACGGGCAGCGTTGTCCGTTATGATAATTATTGAAGGAGGGAATCCCGTATGAAGAAACTGTTTGCTCTGGCTATGGCGATGATCATGGTGCTGTCCATGGTGAGCTTTGCCGCGGCCGAGGACACCACCCTGACCATCGTGACCTGGGACGTGAACACCACCGGCTATCTGACCGCGCAGAAGGAAGCCTATGAGGCAACCCATCCCGGCGTGAAGATCGAGTACATCGACGTGTCCTCCCAGGACTACGACATCAAGGTCGGCGCCATGCTGGCCGCTGGCGACACCAGCGACATCTTCATGATCAAGACCATCCCCGGCCTGATGAACTGGAACGAAGCCGGCTACGCCATGAGCCTGAATGACTACATCGCCGACAGCAACTACGATCTGTCCGGCTATGTGGGCATGGAAGCCAACTACAATTATGACGGCCAGCAGGTCGCCCTGCCCTTCCGCTCCGACTTCTGGGTGCTGTTCTACAACAAGACCCTGTTTGACAACGCGGGCGTGGCTTACCCCACCAACGACATGACCTGGGAAGAGTACAAGGAAAAGGCCATCGCGCTGACTGGCAACGGCGTGTACGGCGCTCACAATCACACCTGGCTGTCCTGCACGGCCAACTGGACCGTGTGCGACGGCGTGAACACCATGATTGATGGTGACTATGCTGACTTTGCGTACTTCTACCAGATGATCCAGGATCTGGAGGATGCTGGTGCCATCATGCCCTACACCGAGATCACCGCTTCCGGCCTGCACTACTCCGGCGCGTTCGGCAACGGCAACATCGGCATGCTGCCCATGGGTTACTGGTACGCTGCGACCCTGATGGCCAACATCAAGAGCGGTTCCTACAACGTGACCGACTGGGGCATCACCGCTGTGCCTCATAAGGAAGACGTCAAGGCTGGTTCCACCTTCGGTAGCCTGACCGGCGCCATGATCAACAAGAAGGCCAAGAACGCCGATGCCGCTTGGGACTACATCGCCTGGCTGTGCGGCGAAGAAGGCTCCAAGGTGACCGCCTCCACCGGCAACCGCCCCGCGTGGGTGTCCGAGGGCGTGGCGGCCGTCATGGCCTCTGCGGATGGCTTCCCGCAGGATGAAACCAGCAAGGCTGCCCTGCTGCCCTCCTATGTGGCCATCGAGATCCCCGGTGACCCCAACGCTTCCGCCATCTCCTCCATCCTGGGCGAGGAGCACAGCGCCATCATGACCCGCGAGCTGTCCATCGAGGAAGGCATCGAGGAAATGAATGATCGCGTGCAGGAGCTGCTGAACAAGTAATCATTCCACAAGCGTAAACATCCTGAGGGGGGAATGGGGATCACCTCGCCATTCCCGCCTCTTCCTATTTCCGGGGCTGCGGCAGCCCGTGGCCTGAAAGGAGCTACAACCATGGCAGAGAAAGCGGCTGTGCGCAAGCAGCCAAAGAAGTACAAGATGGGGCGGCTGGAAAGAAGGAATACCCTGGTTGCATTGTCCTTTATCGCGCCGAACTTCATCGGTTTTGCCATCTTCACCCTCATTCCCGTGGTGATGTCCGTCGTCATGTCCTTCATGGACTCCAAGACAGGCGCGATTTCCGGCGCGCAGTGGGTTGGCCTGGCGAACTATGCGGAGATCTTCAACGTGGCGAAGGTTTCCACCAAGATGGCCGACGGCGGCTTCTGGGCCGGACTGTCCTACTTTTTTAACCGCGTTGACCTGGGCATCGCGCTGAAGAACACGGTGTTCTACACCATCGTCACCGTTCCGCTGACGCTGATTTGCTCCATCGTCCTGGCGCTGGTGCTCAACCGGGCGGTGAAGGGCGCGGTCGCCTTCCGTGCCGTCCTGTTCTTCCCGTATGTGGCGTCCATGGTGGCTATCTGCGTGTGCTGGAACTTCATGCTGATGAAGGACGGCCCCATCAATCAGATCCTGATGAGCCTGGGCAGCACCTTCAACAAGAGCTGGACGGCTGACTCCACCATGGCCATGTGGGCCATCATCCTGGTCAGCGTGTGGCGGAGCATGGGCTACTACATGGTTATCTACCTGGCTGCCCTCCAAGGTGTGCCGCGCGAGCTGTATGAAGCTGCAACGGTGGACGGCGCCAACAAGTGGCAGCAGTTCCGCCATGTGACTATTCCCCAGCTGCGCCCCACCACCTTCTTTGCTTCCATCATGTTGATTATCGGCTGCTTCAAGATCTACGACACCGTCGCCATCATGACCGGCGGCGGCCCGGGCCGCGCCACCAAGATGCTGGTGACCTATATCTACGATAAGGCCTTTGTGCAGTACAAGTATGGCACCGCCAGCGCCATCGCCATGGTGCTGCTGGTGATCGTGCTGCTGGTCACGGTGATCCAGTTCAGCATGGAAAAGAAATTCGCCAATGATTGAGAAAGGAGGTAGCTGAATATGTCCGAATACAAGCTGAAATCCGTCCGCAGCGATAACAAGACGCTGCAAAGGATCAACAAGGTGCTGATCTACATCGCACTGATCGCCCTGTCGATTTTTACACTCATTCCCTTCGTTTGGATGCTCTCCTCCTCCCTCAAGCTCGACCGGGAGGTGTTCGCCTTCCCCATGCGGTGGATTCCCGAAATCTGCCATTGGGAGAACTATGTCGTCATCTGGACCAAGGTGCCCATGCTCACCTTCTTCAAGAACACGGCCATCGTCGCGCTGAGCGTCACCCTGATTCAGACCCTCACCTCCTCCTTTGCGGCCTATGCCTTTGCCAAGCTGCATTTCCGCGGGCGGGATACGCTGTTCCTGTGCTACATCGCCACCATTGCCGTGCCGTGGCAGACCTATATGATTCCCCAGTTTGTGGAGATGCGCGCCTTCGGGCTGTATGACAACCTGTATTCCATCATGGTGCTGCAGGCGTTCTCGGCCTTTGGCGTGTTCCTGATGCGCCAGTTCTACCAGGGCATCCCCACGGAATTGTGTGAGGCAGCCCGCATCGACGGCTTGTCCGAATACGGCATCTGGGCGCGCATCATGCTGCCCCTGTCCAAGGCGGCCATCGCCACTCTGGTGATCTTCACCTTCATCGGCACATGGAACGACTACATGGGCCCGATGATCTACCTCTCCCATGATTCGGTCAAAACCGTACAGGTTGGTCTGCGGCGCTTCATTCAGGAGAACTCCAGCGACTATCACCTGATTATGGCGGCCTCTATGGTGTCGCTGATTCCCGTTTCCATCGTTTTCCTGTGCTTGCAGAAGTATTTCATTGAGGGCATCGCCACCTCTGGCCTCAAGGGTTGATGGACAGAGGCGCGCCCCAGATGGAGGAATGTCAATGGATTGTCTCAAGCAAAATCCCCTGCGCACCCGCCAGGACATGATTGACGCGGCGGTGGCCATCATCCGCCCCACGATCAACTACCTCACCCCGGGCAAGTCCCGCCTGATGCTCTCTGCCACCTCGGCCCACTATGATGAGGGCATTGCAGGCATGGAGGGCTTCTCCCGGGTGCTGTTTGGCATCATTGCCCTGCTGGCGGGTGGCGCGCCGGAGGCAGAACCCCTCTGGGCCGATTGGCGCGAGGGCATCATCCACGGCGTTGACCCGGCCCATGTGGAATACTGGGGCGATATCGGGCCCTATGACCAGCGCATGGTGGAAATGGCCACCTATGGCATGGGCATGGCCCTGGCGCCCCAGCGGTTCTTCCATGAGCTGCCCTTGAGCGCCCAGGACAACATGTACCGCTGGCTCAATCAGATCAACCGATACGACATGCCGAAGAACAACTGGAAGTTCTTCCGGGTGATGGTGAATGTGGGCTTCCTGGCGGTGGGGCGCGAGGCGGATGAAGCCATGCTGTCTGCCGATCTGGCCGAGCTGGAAAACCACTACACCCAGGATGGCTGGTACTTTGACGTACCCACCCAGCGGGATTACTACACCATCTGGGCGTTCCACTTCTTCAGCCTGATTTACGCGCGGGCGATGTCCGAGCGCGACCCCGAGCGCTGCGAACGCTTCCGGGAGCGCGCCCGGTTGATGCTGCCCCGCTTCGCCTGCTGGTTTGATGCGACGGGCCGCGCGTTGCCCTATGGGCGCAGCCTGACCTACCGCTTTGCCCAAAGCGATTTCTTCTCCGCCTGCGCCCTGGCGGGGGTGGAAGCCCCTGGCCTTGGCTATGGTGAAATCAAGGGGCTGCTGCTGCGCAATCTGCGCACCTGGCTGAAACTGCCCATCTTTGACCGGGAGGGTATCCTCACCGTGGGCTATGGCTATCCGAACCTGGTGGCCTCCGAGGGCTACAACGCCCCCGGCTCGCCCTACTGGGGGATGAAGGCCTTCATGGCCCTGGCGCTACCGGAGGATCACCCCTTCTGGCAATCGGAGGAAGCGCCCTATACCCCGCCTGAGCGCTTCTGCGACGAGCAGGTGCGCTTGCTCCTCACTCGCGATGCCGCAAACCATCAGGCGATCGCCTTCACTGCGGGCAACCATGCCACCGAGCACATGCATGAGGACGAGAAGTACGAGAAGTTCGCCTACTCGACCAAGTTTGCATTCTCCGTCATCAAGGAACCCAGCACCTTGGGCAAGGGCGCTTTCGACAGCATGCTGGCGGTGAAACGGGTGGGCAAGGAGCTGTGGCACGGCCGCAGTGGCTGCGATGATTTTGCCATCACTCCGGAGAAGGTCAGGTGCACCTGGCGGCCCATGGAGGGCGTGAGGATCGAAACCGAGCTGATCCCCGTGACCGGATTGTGGCATGTGCGGCGCCATGTGATCCATGCTGACTATGCTATTGAGGCGGCGGAGGCAGCCTTCGCCGTGTGCCGGGACAGGGCAGGGGAGCGATTGTGCGACCGGGTGCGTACCACTTGCGAAGCACAGGGCATTGCCGCGCTGGCGCACGGGCCCTTTGGCACCTCCTGCATCTACGGTCTGCGGGGCTATGACGAGGCGCAGACGGTTTACCCCGAGCCCAACACCAATTTGGTGGAGCCCCGAACCGTGCTGCCAACGCTGCGCTGCACCCTCCAGCCCGGCGTGACGGAGCTGGTCTGCGCCGTGTTTGCTGCGGAGGGGGATGAACGGCCTGAGCGAATTCCGGAGGAGGTTTTGCGATATGCGCAATGATGTGAAGGCCGCTGCCGGAAAAGCGGCTGAAAAGTTCCGCCGTTCCGCCAGATTGGCTGCGGAGGCGGGCATCCTGCCCTACAAGAGCGAGAACGGGCATTGGGTGACCTCCCCCTACGACGGCAACAGCTGGTGGACGGGCGGCTTCTGGCCCGCGCTGATGTGGCAGCTCTACGCCATGACCGGGGAAGAAGCCTATATGGCCGAGGCCCGCCGCGCGGAGGAGATGCTCACGGCGGAGTTTCGCAGCTTCACCTACCTCAACCATGATGTGGGCTTCATGTATCTGCTCTCCTGCGGTGCGGATTACAAGCTGACTGGCAACGCCCAGGCGAAAACGGACACCCTCCACGCGGCGAACCTGCTGCTGGGGCGTTTCAACCCGGTGGGGTATATCCGCGCGTGGAATGAGCCATACAAGATGGGCTATGCCATCATCGACTGCATGATGAACCTGTCGCTGCTCTTCTGGGCCACCCGGGAAACGGGCGATCCCCGCTTTGCCCATGTAGCGAAGATTCACGCGGACACCACGCTGCGGGAGTTTGTGCGCCCGAACGGCTCCTGTAGCCATATCATTGAGTTTGACCCCCAAGATGGCAAGCGGGTGCAGGAGCATCCCGGCCAGGGATACACCCTGGGCAGCAGCTGGAGCCGCGGACAGGCCTGGGGGCTCTATGGCTTCACGCTGGCCTACCTCAACACGAGGGATGAACGCTACCTGGATGCTGCCACGAGGATTGCGGCGTACTTTGTCGACCACATCCGCCCCGACGGGCTGACGAACTGCGACTTCTGCCAGCCGGCAGGGGAGGAACGCATCGACAACATCGCCGGCGCCTGCGCGGCCTGCGGGCTGCTGGAGCTGGCGAAGATCACCGGGGACGCAGCATGGCGAACGGCTGCCGAGCGCTTGGTGGACGGGCTGCTGGACCACTGCTGCGACTGGACGGACGGTAGCTGCGGCATCCTGACCCACTGTACCGCCAGCTATCATGACGACGGTGCGGGCCGCCACACCAATATCACCTACGGCGACTACTTCCTGGTGGAGGCCCTGGCCAAGCTGAACGGCACTGACCCGATGCTTTGGGTGTAAGGAGGAGCGCGCGCATGCTGACCATTACCGCTTATTCGGCTGCCGGGGAGATGCTGGCCCGGGCTGAGCATCCAACCGAAGCGCTGCTGTGCGTCGACCGGGTCTATGAGGACGGCGACTTCATCCAGCTCCATTCGGATACCCCCCACCTGTGGGTGCAGCTGGACGCGACCCTCCTGCCGGGCGAGGTGTACCTCCCCGGGGGCGCCATGACCTGGCGCGTCCCCTTCGGGGAGCATCGCCTGGCTTACAGCCCGGTCGCCTTTCAGGGCCAGCGGCATATCGTGACAGCCCGGGCCATGAACGCAGCGGAAATCGCCGCTCGCCGCAACATCGCCTGCAATCCCGCTGATTTGCGGGGCGACACCGACTTCTTCCCCCACTGCACCGCCAATGTGGAAACCCGCAACGAGGCCTGCTTCTGCGCCCGCAATGTCATTGACGGCATGCGCCACAACACCTATCATGGCGAGTGGCCCTTCCAGAGCTGGGGCATTGGCGCGCGCGAGGATGCCTGGTGCCTGCTGGATTTCGGCCGCGAGGTGACGGTGGACGAAATGGCCCTGACCCTGCGTGCGGACTTCCCCCACGACGCATACTGGGTGGCGGGGCATGTGGTGCTCTCCGACGGCGCGGAGGTCGCCTTCGACCTGGCGAAAACCGGCGACAGGCAGCGCATCCCCCTGGGACGGCATACCCTGCGCTGGATGCGCCTGGAGCGCATGCAAAAGAGCGACGATCCCTCCGCATTCCCCGCCCTGGTGGAATGGGAGGTCTTTGGTTGCGACGCATAAGGCAGGCGCGCTCTGCTGCAGATACTAATTCTCATCATAATCATCCCATATACATGGCGTCTATTTCGCCCTGGCATTGCATCGTTGTGCTCGCGCGTACTCCCAGTACGCATCGCTTCACACTGCCTTGCCAGGGCGAATTTTACGATGTTCGTAGCCGCTCTGTATGCCTATGGAAAGTCAGCATGATTTACCAATAGAGGGTCATGATACGACGCGAATGGCGCATTTCATCTGATCATTGGGGGTATTCAAAGGTGTCATAGCAATACGGCAACCAACCGGTTTGCTCTCGCAATTCGGTCGGGAAAAGAGAGGACAAGATGCGCATTGATGCAGAGCACATCGGGGAGCATCCCGAAGGTCTGTACTCCCTCCCGGACAGCATGAAATCCGACATCAGAAAAGCCGGGGATTGCAAGAAGCTGACTGGCTTCACCTGTACACCAACATGCACTGCGGGTTACACCTTTGTTATGGATGGTCAGGAGTATCGAAAGTGCAAGAATATGGCTTTCTTCCATTCGCTGACCGCCGGGAATATGGAACATACCTAAAATACAAAATTGGTGCGCTTAGTATTATCATAAAAGCAAAAGCGAAGGGACTGCCGTGCGGCAGTCCCGGTTGGAAGATCATTCTATTGGATTCAGCAGGGCCACAGCCACGTCGTTGACGTTGGTGCCAGTGGGGCCGGTGATGATGAGGCCGCCGGATTCGGTCAGGGCGTGGTAGGCGTTGTTGTTTTTCAGCTCCTGGAAGGGGTCGATGCCCTTGGCAGCCAGGGCGGCGTTGGTTTCTCCGTCCACGTAGCCTCCGGCGGCATCGGTGGGGCCGTCGGTTCCGTCACTGCCCACACTGAACACGCATAC
>JAQXLU010000159.1 GCA_029012285.1 Clostridiales bacterium
GTGATGCGCTTCATGCCCAGCAGCGTGGCGGTGAAGAAGTCCTCCGCCACCTGGGTCAGCACAATGCGCACCCCGGGCAGCGCATACCTTCCCAGGGCGTAGGAGAGGGCGGAGCGGTCCGCGGCATCCAGCGCCCCCGCAAAGGCCCGGCAGGAGCTGCGCAGATGGATGGCCTCCACAAGCCTTGGCCGGTCAAAGGCGGGATACAGGGTTTCAAGGGTGACCTGCATGCTCATTCCCCCTTCGGTAGCGGCGTGGCGGTCAGCGTGGAAAACACCTTGCCCACGCTGTCGTGGATCACCAGGCCCGCGCGGCTGTCCATGGGTGTTGCGTCGCGGTTGATCAGGATCAGGTGCTTGCCGCGAAAATCGTGTACCAGCCCTGCCGCGGGGTACACCGTCAGGCTCGTCCCGGCGATGATGAGGGTGTCCGCTTGGCGGATGCAGTGGATGGCTTCGGCAAGCACCGCATCATCCAGGCCTTCCTCATAAAGGACGACCTCCGGCTTGATGATGCCGCCGCAGGGGCAGCGGGGAATGCCCTGTGCGTCCCGGATGGCCTCCGGCGGGAAAAACCTGGCGCACTTCATGCACCGGTTGCGGTGGATGGAGCCGTGCAGCTCCAGCACCTTTTTGCTCCCGGCCTTCTGATGCAGCCCGTCGATGTTCTGGGTGATGATCGCCATCAGGCGGCCGGCCTGCTCCAGTTGGGCCAGGAAGCGGTGGGCGGCGTTGGGCTGCGCGTCCAGGGGGAGCATCTTGTCCCGGTAGAAGCGAAAGAACTCCTCCGTGTAGCGGTGGAAGAAGGTAGCGGACAGGATGGTCTCCGGCGGATAGGCGTAGCGCTGGTTGTACAGCCCGTCCACGCTGCGGAAATCGGGGATGCCAGATTCCGTACTCACCCCCGCGCCGCCAAAGAACACGATGCGGCGGGAGGCGTCGATGATCTGCTGAAGCTCTGGATACATGGCCGAACCTCCTTGTCAGGGGCGAAGGGTGATGCGGTAACGGGCGCGGATGTCGTCGGGGCAAGCGGCGGCAATCGCGTCGATCATCCTGGCGTAGCTGCGGGAATAGCAGGCGCTCAGGATGAGCTCCGGTTGATTGTCTGTGATTTCAAACCCGGCGGTCATCATGTCCTCCTCGTCGGGGACAAGCTCGTTGATGTGGCCCGCCAGGATGCTGGTGCAGCCGTCGGTATCGTCCTTGTCCAGCAGCGACTGGATGGTGGCCTCCTGCGTGCGGAACCAGGCCCAGAAATCCGCCGGAAGCTCCTTTGGTACCTCGCGGGGGAAGAAGTGGATGTGGGTGCCCTCCAGGATGAGGTGGACATGGGCGGCGACATCCTTGCACAGCTCGGGATGGAGCTTCTCCAGATCAGCCAGGGCTGCATTTGCCGCGTCCTCGTCCTTGCGCAAGGCGCTGAGGATGGCGCTGGCATGCAGGTACTCCATGGAATCGCTGGCGGAGGATGCCTTCTCCAGCATGGCGGCAGCCTCGTCCACGCGGCGCATCATGCTCAGTGCCAGGGACATGGCGGATTGTGCCTGGGCGATCACATAGCGGCTTCGCTCGTCCAGGGGCGGGAACTTGTAGATGCAGTCGATGGCGCGGTCGTATTCCGCCAGCGCCTTTTCATACTGGCGGCTGGACAGCAGAAAATACTCACCGCTGAGCATGTGGGGATAGTGGTAGTCATGCCCCAGGGCAGCGGCGTTGTCGAAGAAAGCAGCCATGGTGTCCATGTTGTCATTTGCCCAGCAATACAAACCGACCAGGACATGCCAAAGCGCCTTTTCCGCGTCGGTTTTGCAGCGGGGCTCCAGCTTGTTAATCAGCTTTTCTGCGCTCCGGAGCTTGTTTGTTTCCATTCTGTCAATGGCAAACAGGGCGAGCAGCTGGGCATAGCGGTCCTCCCCAAAGGCGGGGTTGAGGATGGGCGCATACCGCGCGATGATGCTGTCCAGCCGCGCGTGGACGGGCGGCAGCAGGGTTTGCAGGCGCAGGCAGATTTCTTGCAGTTGCATATCATTCTCCTTCGGGATGGCGCAGAGGGGTAAAGGGCTGATCTCCATTGTATCACTCGCAGGCGGATTGTGCAAGCGCGCCATAGCGGGTTCCGGCATGGGACGGATGTATATTTGTCGTGAATCGCCGCCCGTTTGACGCATGTGGGACTTGCCAAATCAACTTGTTCCCGGTATAATGATACTTGGATACCCGCGTCCCCCGGATTGGGACTTCATCTTCATCAACTTACCGCAGGAGGAATGAATCATGGACGTGATGACCGCTTATGAGCAGTGGCTCAAGGATTTCGCTGCTGACGCTGACACCGTGAATGACCTCAAGGCGATTGCAAATGACCCCAAGGAAATTGAGGATCGCTTCTACACGGAGCTGTCCTTTGGCACGGCGGGTATGCGCGGCGTGCTGGGTGCAGGCATGAACCGCATGAACCGCTACAATGTCCGCAGGGCCACCAAGGGCCTGGCGCAGTATCTGCTGCAAAACCCCGAGCAGGCTGCCCGTGGCGTGGTGATCGCCTATGACTCCCGCCGCTTCTCCGCTGAGTTCGCCAAGGATACCGCCCTGGTGCTGGCCCAGGAGGGCGTGCCCGCCTACCTGTTTGACGCGCTGCGCCCCGTGCCCGTGCTGTCCTACGCGGTGCGCCATCTGCATGCCATCGCGGGCATCGTGATTACCGCGTCCCACAACCCGCCCCAGTACAATGGCTACAAGGTCTATGGGGAGGACGGCGCTCAGGTTGGCCCGGAGGCAGCGGAGGGCATCACCAAGATCATCCGCGCCACCAGGTATACCGACTGCACCCTCATGGACGAGCAGGAAGCCATTGCCAAAGGGCTGCTGAAGTACATCGGCAACAAGGAAGTCGACGACGACTACATTGCCGAGGTCAAGACGCTGTGCGTTCAGCCCGAAATGCTGGAGAAGATGGGCAGCGAGCTGTCCATCGTGTATACCCCCGTGCATGGCTCCGGCAATGTGCCGGTGCGCCGCATCCTGAAGGAAATCGGCATCTCCAACGTGTCCGTCGTCAAGGAGCAGGAGCTGCCCGACCCCGCCTTCTCCACTGTCAAGGTGCCCAACCCCGAGGAGCCCGACACCTTCCGCCTGGCCATCAAGCTGGCGGATGAGAAGGGCGCGAAGGTCATCTTCGCCACCGACCCTGACTGTGACCGGCTGGGCGTGGCCGTCAAGACCAGCGCGGGCGACTGGCAGCTGCTCACCGGCAACCAGATCGGCTGCGTGCTGCTGCACTACATCCTTTCTGCCAAGAAGAAGCAGGGCAAGCTGCCCGCCAATGGTGCGGCGGTGAAGTCCATCGTGTCCACCAGCCTGGCCAACAAGATTGCCGCGTCTTTTGGCGTGGAGATGTTCGAGACCCTGACCGGCTTCAAGTTCATTGGTGAAAAGATCCAGCAGTTCCAGGATACCGGCAGCCATACCTTCCTCTTCGGCTTTGAGGAGAGCTACGGCTTCCTGTCCTCCACCTTCGTGCGCGACAAGGACGGCGTGAACGCCTCCATGCTCATTGCCGAGGTGGCCTGTGCCTGCGCCGCCCAGGGCATCACGCTCTATGATTATGTGCAGTCCATCTTCGCGGAGTACGGCTACTTTGTGGAGAAGGTCGTGTCCGTGACGCTGCCCGGCAAGGAGGGCCTGGGCCGCATGAAGGAAATTATGGCGGGCTTGCGCCAGAATCACCCCACCGAGCTATCTGGCCTGAAGGTGACCGCCGTGCGCGACTACAAGACCGGTCTGCGCACCGCGGGTGGCGTGTCCGAGCCCACCGGTTTGCCGGCCTCCGACGTGCTCTACTTTGAGCTGGAGAAGGGCAACTGGGTCTGCGTGCGCCCCTCCGGCACTGAGCCCAAGATCAAGCTCTACGTCAACACCAATGCATCTGACAAGGCCACGGCGGAGAAGCTCAATGTGGCGCTGCGCGAGGCGGCTGAGAATCTGCTGAAGTAATGCTGAGGGGATAAGATGCGCCCGCTCTCCGTGTGGAGGGAGGGTTCTTAAGGAACCATTTATCCAACAACAAACAAACGGGCATCCGACATTCGGATGCCCGTTTGCTTATGTGGTCCCCAAACGCAATGCACCGGAATGGTGCGTATAATTGCGCCCTCCTAAGAGGGAGAAAATCTGCTTTGGTTTGCTCAACAAATTGGAATTTGACAACATCAAAGCAGCTTGATTTCGTTGGCAATCATAGCCACGGTCTTTTCGTTGGTGTCAATTTTAATCGTGTTGAGTGTGTCATACATCGGTATTCTTGTTATACTTCTTTCGATTATATCCTCAACTCGAATACCGCCCTCCACATCCTTTGTTAATCTCTTGCGTAAATTGGCTTCGTCAACAATAAACGAAATACATTTCACATCGCAGCTTTGTGTATCCAGTTTTTCTACGATGGAATCAATGATAGACTGTTGGTGCATTACCCAACAGAAAATTACATTTTCATAAGCAGAGCAATGTAAAAAGTTATTGAGCAAGTAACAAATATTATCCATCACCATAGATTTGGTTTCATCGGTTACTTGGAACGGATTGGAATCCCAGCACCAGTCACCATCAAGAAGCACACTATTTGATAAATTCATTTTAAGTTGCTGACAGACGGCGGTTTTTCCAACTCCCATTGTTCCACCGACTATATATAAGTTTTTCATATACTCACCTACAAATTCAAGTTTGTCGCTTTCATTCTATCACGCAGAACAAGAAACAGCAAGCCTTGGCGGGCTTGCTGTTTCGGTATTTCTTTGGTGCAAAGTGAAGGATAACTCCTTCCTTTCCATCCTCCCAGCTGGAGGGCGGGCGTTTTGCTGTGGGTGTTTTGGAGGTGGCTTTGGGATGAAGGACGGTGGAGAATAGAAAAACGGCCTCCCGGGCGGGAAGCCGCTTGGCTTATTGGTGATTTTTCAGCCAGGGGAGCGCCCGCTCCAGGGCTAGGACGATCAGCGGAATCAGCAGCAGGTGCAACAGGATGCCAGGCACGGCCTGGGTGAAGGCACCCGCCATGAATGCTGCCCAGGTGAAGGTGGCGTCGGTCACGCCCGCGATGGCCAGGCGCACCACGCCCCACACGATGCGGCCCAGGAGCATCGCGGCGGCCAGGGACACATACACGTTGATGGCCTTGCGGGGGAGCAGGCGGTACAGCAGCCCGGAAACCGCGCCGTAGACGGATAGCTCCACGCACATGGCCACGCCCGTGGGGAAGAGCGGCGGCATGCCAAAGAGCGCAAAGCGCAGCAGCGGTGCAACAGCGCCCACCACGGCAGCCCAGGCGGGTCCGCAGATAAAGCCGCACAGCAGCACCGGGATGTGCATCGGGCACAGCATATTGCCGATTTCCGGGATCTGCCCGGTCAGGAAGGGCAGCACCATGCACAGCGCCAGGCATACGGCGGACAGGACAAGTTTTTGAATGGATAAGGTGTTGCGGTTCATCTTGTGCTCCTTGATACGTTTCTTCATTGGCAGGAATTCCACGCGATGGTCATTATAGCAAAGGCGGCGGCGTTCGTCAAGTCAGCGGCGCTGTGTCAGCTTCGCCAGGTCGCCGTAGAGCGGGGTCGCCAGACCGAAGCCGCCGGAGACGCTCAGCAGCTGCCCGGTGATGTAGGCGGCCTCGTCGCTGGATAGGAACACCACCGCGGCGGCGATTTCCTCCGGCAGGCCGATGCGCCCCAGCGGGGTATGGCGCAGAAACAGCGCGCGGAAGGCTTCGCTGAGGTTGCTTTCGACCGCCTCCGTCGCCGTCATGCCCGGGAGCACCGCGTTGCAACGGATGCCGTGGGCGGCCTCCTGCACCGCCATCAGCTTTGTCAGGTAGTTGATCGCCGCCTTGCTGGTGCCGTAGGCGATCTGCGTTACATCCGGCACCTCGCCCCCCACGGAGGAAATGTGGATGATGCTCCCGCCGCCCTGGGCCGCCATGTGCCTGGCCGCCGCCTGGGAGGCGATGAACACGCTGCCCAGGTTGAGCCGCACGGTATCCAGGAACACAGCCGGGTCGGTATGGGTCAGGTCCCGATCCTTCGTAGGGTCGGAGGTGCCGAAGTTGTTGACGAGCACGTCGATGCGCCCGGCCTTGCGCACGCCGTCCTCCACCATGGTGGTGAAGGTTTCCGGCTTTGTCGCGTCGTTGTAGAGGACATGCACACAGCTGCCAGCCGCATTCAGCTGTGCAGCCTCCTGGCGGGCCAGGTCGAGGTTGCGGGCTGCCATCAGGACTGTGGCGCCCTCCCTGGCGCAGGCTTTGACAATCGCCAGGCCGATGCCGCGGGTGGATGCTGTTACCAGGATGACCTTCTCCTTCAAGCGCATGGGCTGCCTCCTTTAGGGATGTTTTCCTCCGTAGGATGCCCCGCCCGGGCCGATTCTCTGCATGGGGATGGGCGCGGCGGGAAAATTCGTGCATGTCCGTCATTTTCCTTTGCAAATCAGACAACATGTGCTATAATCTATGATGAATTTGTCTGCCCATGGGCGACATAATGGTGGCAATCATTCGTTGAGGAGGAAATCCACGATGTTCGGCAAGTTTATGAACAACTACTACTACGGCAAATCCGGCAAGGGCGACTATACCCCCGAGGATCTGCCCAAGACCCGCTGGCAGCTCTTCTGGGAGATGCTGCGGGTGCGCCTGAACGGGCTGTGCCGCATGAATCTCATCTACATGCTGCCTTGGCTGCCCACGATGCTCGTGATCGGCATGCTGGTTTTGAACGTGCTCTCCCTGGGCGTGGCCCCCACGGAGGAGAAAACCATCACCAATGCGGATGGTACCACCACCACGGAGATCGTGCAGGTAGAAATGACCCCCGAGGAGCAGCTGGCCCGATTGGAGGAGCAGATCGCCCTGGTGCCCAGCATGATCTACATGACGTTGATCGCGCTGATTCCCTGCATCGCCATCACCGGCCCGTGGACGGCGGGCGTGGCCTATGTCACCCGCAACTGGGCGCGGGATGAGCATGCCTTCATCTGGTCGGACATGAAGGACGCGATGAAGGAAAACTGGAAGCCCGCC
>JAQXLU010000160.1 GCA_029012285.1 Clostridiales bacterium
CGTCCTGGTGGCGCTGGTGCTGCTGATGACGCTCTATCCGCTTTACCTGGTGCTGATCTGCTCGGTGTCCGACGCGACGCTGGTCACCACCGGCCAGGTGACGCTCTATCCCAAGGGCTTTACCCTCATGGGCTACAATGCGGTGTTCCAGAACAAGGAGATCTGGCGCTCCTACATGAACTCCATCATCTACACGGTTACAGGCACAGTGCTGAGCCTGATGGTCACCATGGGCGCGGCCTTCACCCTGTCCCGCAAATTTCCCGGCAAGCGGCTGATCTCCTTCCTGTTTGCCTTCACCATGTTCTTCAACGGCGGCATGATCCCCACCTTCCTGACCATGCGGGACATCGGGCTGTACAACAATCCCTGGATCTGCGTGCTGATGGGCTGCGTATCGGTATGGAACGTGATGCTGGCCCGCACCTACATCACCTCCACCATCCCCGAGGCGCTCTATGAGGCCGCCAACCTGGACGGCGCCAGCCAGATCCAGTATTTCTTCCAGATTGTGATTCCGCTTTCCGGCACCATCATCGGCGTGCTGGCGGTGTACTACGGCGTAGCGAAGTGGAACGACTACTGGACGGGCCTGATCTACATCAACAAGCGCGAGCTGCTGCCCCTGCAGACGATCCTGAAGGAAATCCTGGCGTCCCTGGAATCCAGCCGCGAGCTGCTGATGAACATGGTCAGCGACACGGCGGAATCGGACGCAGAGCTTTTGAACCGGGCGCAGATTGCCAAGTACTGCATCATTGTTGTTTCGACCCTGCCGGCTGTCATTCTCTACCTGTGCATGCAGAAGTTCTTCGTCAAGGGCGTCATGATCGGCTCCATCAAGGGTTGAATGGGCAGTGCCCACACCCGGCACGGCGGGCAGTGCCCGCACCCGGCACGATGGGCAGTGCCCACACCCGGCACGCGATTGAGTTGGTTCCCTTCGGTCAGGTTGAGCGCGCGTGGGGCCAATCTGCGGCTTTGTCGAAGGCACGGCGCACGGAGGGTGCGCCGCGCTTGAGGGGGTCACGGCGCGGAGGCTTCGCCTCTTTTCATTGGGCGCGCCGCGACGCGTAGCCTGCAGGTTTTTGGGGGCTGCGCCCCCAAGCCCCTTGCCTGCCCAAGGCCCCGTCCGTCCTCACCCCCGTGGGGAGTTCGAGGGGCCGTGAGGCCCCTCGGATCGCCGCATGTTACGCGTCGCGGCTCGCTCGTTGCGAGCCGTGACCCCCGGCAGCCCGGTGCGCCCTCCGCGCGCCGGGCCTCCGCCCACCCCCACCCGAATGGGATTCTTAAGGGGCATGCGCCCCTTAAGCGAGAGTCCAGAGAGCTGAGCTCTCTGGCTCCGTAAGAAAGGAAGTTTCTGATGAGCAGAATCAAGATATTTGATACCACCCTGCGCGACGGCGAGCAGTCGCCCGGCTGCTCCATGAACCTCAAGGAGAAGATCGAGGTCACCCGCTGCCTGGAAAGGCTGAAGGTGGACGTCATCGAGGCGGGCTTCGCCATCTCCTCCCCCGGCGACTTCGAGAGCGTGCAGACCATCGCCCGCACCGCCAAGGACTGCTCCGTGGCCTCCCTGGCCCGCGCCACCGTCAAGGATATCGACTGCGCGTGGGAGGCCGTCCGCGACGCGGCGGATCCCCGCATTCACCTGTTTATCGCCACCTCTCCCCTGCACATGGAGTACAAGCTGAAGATGACCCCCGATCAGGTGCTGGAGCGCACGGCGGCCATGGTGGCTCATGCCCGCAAGTATGTCTCCAACATCGAGTTCTCCTGTGAGGACGCCACCCGCTCCGACGTGGACTTCCTCATCCGCGTGGTGGACGCAGCCATCAAGAACGGCGCCACGGTTATCAACCTGCCCGACACCGTGGGCTACACCACCCCGGCGGAAATGCAGTACCTCATCGAGACCGTGATGAAGAACGTCCCCGACAGCGACAAGGTGGAGTTCTCCGTTCACTGCCACAACGACCTGGGCATGGCCGTCGCCAACTCCCTGGGCGGCGTGCTGGGCGGCGCGCGGCAGATCGAATGCACCATCAACGGCCTGGGCGAGCGCGCGGGCAACACCTCCCTGGAGGAGGTCGTGATGGCGATGCACACCCGCCCGGACATCTTCACCGAGCATACCTGCGGCATCGACACCACGCAGATCTTCCGCGCATCCAAAACGGTGTACAACATCATCGGCCAGAGCGCGCCGCTCAACAAGCCCATCGTGGGCGTGAACGCCTTCCGCCACGAGAGCGGCATCCACCAGCATGGCGTGCTGGCAAACAAGAAAACCTACGAGATCCTCACCCCCGAAAGCGTGGGCGTGGTGATCGACAACATCGTGCTGGGCAAGCACAGCGGCAAGCACGCCCTGGTCTCCCGCCTCAAGGAGATGGGCTACGAGCTGGACGACGCCGAGCTGCAGCGCTGCTTTGAGGAATTCAAGGTGCTCTGCGACAAGAAGAAATCCGTCACCAATGACGACCTGGTGGCCCTGGTGACCCATCAGACGGCTGCGGACGACGATGAGGACGTGGACGGCTACAAGCTGGAATGGTTCGATGTGCACACCTCCAACATGACCACCTCCACCTCCGTGGTGCGCCTGAGCCTGGACGGGCAGGTTTTCGAGGAAACCTGCACCGGCGACGGCCCGGTGGACGCCACCTTCGAGGCCATCGACCGCATCGTCCGCCCGGTGGAGCACACCTTCGACGTGTACCGCATCGCAGGTATCTCCCCCGGTAAGGACACGATGGGCGACGTCACCGTGAAGCTCACCTGCGACGAACGCACCTTCACCGGACGCGGCCTGAACACCGACATCGTTGCAGCCTCCGTCCACGCCTACCTGCGGGCCATGAACAAGCTGCGGGCCTACGCGGCCAAGCGGAACAAATAAGACGCCAATCGTCAGGCAGAAAGAAGGGATTTCCCAATGGGCATGACCATGACGCAAAAGATTCTCGCCGCCCATGCGGGCCTGGATTCCGTCAAGGCCGGCGACCTGATTGAGGTCAAGCTTGATCTGGTGCTAGGCAACGACGTGACCACACCCGTGGCGGTGGACGTATTCGACAAGGCCGGTTTCACCCGCGTGTTCGACAAGGACAAGATCGCCATCGTGCTGGACCACTACACGCCCTGCAAGGACATCAAGTCCGCCCAGCTGTGCAAGACCGCGCGAGAGTTCGCCCGGCGGTTTGACATCACCCACTTCTATGACGTGGGCCAGGTGGGCATCGAGCATGCGCTGTTGCCGGAAAAGGGCATCGTTGCCCCGGGCGAGGTCATCATCGGCGCGGACAGCCACACCTGCACCTACGGCGCGCTGGGCGCGTTCTCCACGGGCGTTGGCTCCACGGACATGGCCGCCGGGATGGCGGCGGGCGAAAACTGGTTTAAGGTACCCAGCGCCATCCAGGTGGTGCTGACGGGCAAAATGGGCAAGTGGGTGTCCGGCAAGGACGTGATCCTCCACCTGATCGGCCTAATCGGCGTGGACGGCGCGCTATACAAGTCCATCGAATTCACCGGCGAGGGCGTGAAGGAGCTGTCCATGGACGACCGCTTCACCATCGCCAACATGGCCATCGAGGCGGGCGGCAAGAACGGCATCTTCCCGGTGGACGAAAAGACCATCAAATACATCACCGGCCGGGTGAACCGCCCCTGGCAGACCTTTGACGCCGACGCGGACGCGGAGTACGAGCGGGTGGTGGAAATCAACCTGAGCGAGCTCAAGCCCACCGTATCCCTGCCCCATCTGCCCTCCAACACCAAAACGGTGGATCAGGTCGCGGGCATGCCCATCGACCAGGTGGTGATCGGCTCGTGCACCAACGGGCGCATCTCTGATATGCGCATCGCCGCCGAAATCCTGAAGGGCCGCAAGGTGGCGGATGGCGTTCGCTGCATCGTCATCCCCGCGACCCAGGCCATCTACATGGAATGCATCGAAAAGGGCTATACGCAGATATTCATTGAGGCAGGCTGCGCGGTCAGTACCCCCACCTGCGGGCCCTGCCTGGGCGGGCATATGGGCTGCATGTGCGAGGGCGAGCGCGCCGTCACCACCACCAACCGCAACTTTGTGGGCCGCATGGGCCATACCAAGAGCGAGGTCGTCCTGGCCTCCCCTGCGGTGGCTGCAGCGTCTGCCGTCAAGGGCTGCATCGCCTGCCCCTGCGAACTGGATGAAGGAGGGAACGCATGATGGTCAGCGGCAAGGTTTTCAAGTACGGTGACAATGTGGATACGGACGTCATCATCCCCGCGCGCTATCTGAACGCCCCCTCCCCCGAGGAACTGGCGAAGCACTGCATGGAAGACATTGACGCAGCCTTCGCCACCACGGTTAAGCCCGGGGACATCATCGTGGGTGGCGCGAATTTCGGCTGCGGCTCCTCCCGTGAGCACGCACCCATCGCCATCCGCGCCTGCGGGGTGCGCTGCGTCATCGCAGCGAGCTTCGCCCGCATCTTCTACCGCAACAGCATCAACATCGGTTTCCCGATCCTGGAGTGCCCCGCGGCAGCCGCCGCCATCCAGAACGGCGATACGGTGTCCGTTGACTTCGCCACTGGAAAAATCGTGGACGAAACCACCGGCGAGACCTTCCATGCTGCGGCGCTGCCGCCCTTCATCGAAGGCATCGTGGCTGCCAACGGATTGCTGCCCTACCTCAAGGCCCGCATGGAAAAGGGGGAAGTGTAATGGACAAGCAGATTGCGCTCCTGCGTGGCGATGGCATCGGCCCGGAAATCGTGGACGGCGCTGTCAAGGTGCTGAAGGCTGTTGCGGACAAGTTCGGCCACACCTTCACCTTCACGCCCTATCTGATCGGCGGCGCGGCCATCGACGCCACCGGGATACCCTGCCCCAGGAGACCATCGACGGCTGCCTTGCGGCGGACTCTGTGCTGCTGGGCGCGGTGGGCGGCCCCAAGTGGGACGGCATGCCCGCCCATCTGCGCCCGGAGAAGGGTCTGCTGGGCATCCGCGCGGCCATGGGGCTGTACACCAATCTGCGCCCGGCCAAGCTCTATCCCGCGCTGAAGGACGAGTGCCCCCTGCGCGCAGACATCGTGGCCCAGGGCTTCGACCTGATGATGGTGCGCGAGCTGACCGGCGGCATCTACTTTGGTGAACGTGGCCGCCGCGAGGGCAAGTACGGCCCGGAGGCCTACGACACCGAGGCATACAGCGTGATGGAGGTGGAGCGCATCGCCCGCGCCGCCTTCGACGCGGCCCGCAAGCGCCGCAAGAACGTGATCTCCATCGACAAGGCGAACGTGCTGGAAACCAGCCGGTTGTGGCGCGAGACCATCCACCGCATCGCCGGCGAATACCCGGATGTGACCGTCACCGACATGCTGGTGGACAACGCCGCCATGCAGCTGGTGCGCCGTCCGAGCCAGTTCGATGTGGTGGTGACCAGCAACATGTTCGGCGACATCCTCTCCGACGAGGCCAGCCAGATTACTGGCTCCATCGGCATGCTGCCCTCCGCGTCCCTGGGCGCGACCCGCCGCGGCCTGTACGAGCCCATCCACGGCTCTGCGCCGGACATCGCCGGGCAGAACAAGGCCAACCCCATCGCCACCATCCTCTCCGCTGCCATGATGCTGCGCTACGCCTTCGACATGATGGAGGAGGCGGACTGCATTGAGGCTGCGGTGGACGCGGCGCTGAATGATGGTCTGCGCACGGCGGACATCGTGGGCAACTCCGGCGCCACGCCGCTGAGCTGCACCGAAATGACCGAGGAAATCATCAGGCGCATCTGACGCCTTCCCTCCGCCTGCACGGCTGCCAATGGCTGTGCAGGCGACATCTCGTTATGAAAGAAGAATCATATGTACCGCGAAACAGCCAAGCTCCTGCTCTATTCCAGCCTGGGTGAGGACGCGATTCTCACCCGCCTGGCCGATATTTTCCGCGACTGGGAGAGCAATGCGTCGGACAAGCCGAGCCTCATCAGCCGCATCTACACCCAGGTGAAGCGCCTGCTCGACCTGGCCACGGTGTATGGCTTCAACCACAACCTGTGGCAGAATTACCTGACCTTCCTCATCATGACCAACGAGAACAGCTTCACCCTAACCTGCGAGCGGGTGGGCGCGACGGCGGGCGGGAGCGTCAACCACTTTGCCAAGGCTGACCTGGCCATCTTCAAGCGCCTGTTCAGCTTCGATTTCGGGCCGATCGAGCGCGATCTGGGCATCGACTGCTTCACCGTGCTGACCCACTACCAGGCCATCCCCAAGAAGGCACAGATGTACTACCGCACCGTGTCCGAAAAGGTGCAGGCCCTCAGCCAAGCCATCGACGCGGCGACAACCGCCGACGAGGTGTTTCAACTGGTCACGGCCCACTATCGCGACTGCGGCGTGGGCATGTTCGGGCTGAACCGCGCCTTCCGCCTGGACGACGCGGGCGAATTGGTAGCGATCAACAACATCGACCGGGTGATGCTCTCCGACCTGATCGGCTACGAGGTGCAGAAAAAGACCCTGCGTGACAACACGGAGGCCTTCGTTCAGGGGCGCAGCTGCAACAACATGCTGCTCTACGGCGACGCGGGCACGGGCAAATCCACCTCCGTGAAGGCCATCCTCAACGAATACTACGATCAGGGCCTTCGGATGATCGAAATCTACAAGCACCAGTTTGGGCTCCTGTCCAGCGTGATCGCCCGGGTCAAGAACCGCAACTACCGGTTCATGATCTTCATCGACGACCTTTCCTTCGAGGAGCATGAGGTGGAGTACAAGTTCCTCAAGGCAGTCATTGAGGGCGGCGTGGAGACTCGCCCCGCCAACGTGCTGATCGTCGCCACCTCCAACCGCCGCCACCTGGTCAAGGAAACCTGGAAGGACAAGGCCGACATGGAGTACGAGAACGACATCCACCGCAGCGACACCATGGAGGAAAAGCTCTCCCTGGCGGCGCGCTTCGGGTGCTCCATCTGCTACAACAACCCCAACCGCCAGCAGTACCACGACATCGTGAAGGGCATCGCCGCCCGCTTCCCCGAGCTAGGGCTGACCGAGGAGCAGCTCCTGCTGGAGGCCAACAAGTGGGAGGTTCGCCACGGCGGCGTGAGTGGACGCACCGCGCAGCAGTTTGTCAACTATATTGCCGGGTTGAAGAAATCGTGACATGGGGCGCACCCCAAAAAGGGTGTCGAGAGGGCCTGTGATCCAACATCGCTTGATGCTTTGCCTTCGGCAACTGCCCACTGGGCAGCCGCATCTGCACGATGCCCTTCGCGGGGTGGAGGGGCAGCGCCCCTCCCCGTCGGAGACCCCAGCCACAGCTGGAAACGCCCCACGCGCCTTTCGCGAATCCATCGGATTCGCGAAACAGCTCACTCAGCCCCAAGGAAACCTTTGCTTCTTTCCCCGCCCCCAAACCCAATATCCACACCAAGGAGGCCGTTATGGTCACACTCGATAAGGTTTACCACGCCGCGTTCGTCCTCAAGCAAGTCGCCCGCAAGACCGATATGATCGAAGCCCCCAAGCTCTCCAGCGACTTCACCATGTACCTTAAAACCGAGAATTTACAGCTCACCGGCTCCTTCAAGCTGCGCGGCGCGTATTACAAGATCAGCCAGCTGACCCAGGAGCAGCGGGACGCAGGCATCGTGGCCTGCTCAGCGGGCAACCATGCCCAGGGCGTGGCGCTGGCAGCCACCCGCATGGGGGCGAAATCCATCGTCTGCATGCCCGAGGGTGCACCCATCTCCAAGGTGGAGGCCACCAAGGCCCTGGGCGCGCAGGTCTGCCTGGTCAAGGGCGCGTATGACGACGCATACGCCTACGCCTGCAAGCTGCGGGATGAAACCGGCATGACGCTCATCCACCCCTTTGACGACGATGAGGTCATCGCCGGTCAGGGCACCATCGGCTTGGAAATTCTCAATCAGCTGGAGGACGTGGACGTGGTGCTCTGCCCCGTGGGCGGCGGCGGACTGGTTTCCGGCGTGGCCTACGCCATCAAGAGCCTGAACCCCAATGTCAAGGTGTACGGCGTGCAGGCGGAAAACGCCGCTTCCATGGCCAAATCCATCGAGCTGGGCGAGCAGGTGACCCTCCCCACCGTCAAGACCTTTGCAGACGGCATTGCGGTCAAGCACCCCGGAGACATCACCTTCCAGATGATCCGCCAGTATGTGGACGGCATCATCACGGTGTCGGAGGACGAGATCGCCGCCGCCATCCTCGCCCTGATGGAGAAGCAGAAGCTGGTCGCGGAGGGCGCGGGCGCGGTGAGCGTCGCTGCCGCCATGTTCCACCGCGTGCCGGACATTGCGGGCAAGAAAGTTTGCTGCCTGGTGTCCGGCGGCAACATTGACGTGAACATCCTCTCCCGCGTGATTACCCGCGGTCTGCTGACCTCCGGCCGCAACGCCATGCTGACCATCGCCCTGGAGGACAAGCCCGGCCAGCTGGTGGGCGTCGCGTCTATCATCAGCGAATGTGGGGCCAATGTGGTCGGCGTGACCCACGAGCGCTCCGACGCGAACATGCCCGTGGCCTCCTGCTTCCTCAAGATCAGCATGGAAACCCGCGACTTTGCGCAGATCAACGAGATCAAGCAGAAGCTCACGGATGCAGGGTTCAAAATCGTCACATAAGGAGGTGCGTCCATGCATCCGCTCCTGGTTCGCCAGCTGGCTGCGGACTTCTGCGTCAGTGAGGCGGATGTGCTGGATCATCAGCATCATTTCAGCACATTCACACTCCATCCTCAG
>JAQXLU010000161.1 GCA_029012285.1 Clostridiales bacterium
ATCGCGCTGATTCCCTGCATCGCCATCACCGGCCCGTGGACGGCGGGCGTGGCCTATGTCACCCGCAACTGGGCGCGGGATGAGCATGCCTTCATCTGGTCGGACATGAAGGACGCGATGAAGGAAAACTGGAAGCCCGCCTTGGCCCTGTCCACCATCACCTCCCTGGTGCCCTTCCTGGCATACATGTGCTGGCAGTTCTACGGCGGCTTGGCGGTGGGAAGCTGGTTCATGGTGATTCCGCAGATGTTCACGATGTTGATCGCCATCATCTGGTTCCTGGCCATCACCTATGCCTATCCGATGCTGGTGACCTACAGGATGTCCTTTGGCACCATCATCAAGAACAGCCTGCTGCTGGCCATCGGCCGCCTGCCCATGAGCGTGGGTGTCCGGCTGCTGCACCTGGTGCCCGCCGCGCTGACGGTGGCGCTGACCTTCCTGCTGGGTAGCATCTGGATTCCGATGATCCTCTTTGCCTACTATGTGCTCATCGGCTTCACCCTGTCCCGCTTCGTGACCGCCTCCTACACCAACGCCCAGTTCGACCGGTTCATCAACAACCGCATTGAGGGCGCGCAGGTCAATCGCGGCCTGGCTGAAAAGGAAGATGATGAGGACGACGAGGAAGAGGCGGAGCGCGAGCTCAAGCCCTGGGAGAACGGCTACGTCAGCCAGGACAAGGACGCATGATTGCCGCCGCCCCCGCGCATCCTATCGGCAATGAACGGGGAGGTGCGCGGGCGTGGATTGGCGGCTATGCGAGAAGCAAAAACGGAAATATCAGGCGGCGGAGGCCCTGGGCTTCATGGAACGGCTGAAGGAAAACGGCTGGCCGGGCCTGAGCGCCAAGGAGACCGGGCAGGTGGGCGCACTGCTGCGCCACGCGCCGCGAAAACAGGAGAATTGAGTTGTACACGAGTTTTGCTGAGGTATACGACCAGCTCATGGACAATGTGAACTATGAGCGCTGGGCGGATTTCTATGCGGAGATGCTGCATGCGGGCGGCATCCAGGGAGGCAAAATCTGCGAGTGCGCCTGCGGCACGGGCGGGCTGACCCTCCCCCTGGCCCGGCGGGGCTTTCAAATGACAGGCGTTGACCTGAGCCAGGAGATGCTGTGGATCGCCGCGCAAAAGGCCCGCAAGCAGGGCTTGGGGCTGCCCTTCATCCAACAGGACATGCGCCGCCTCCATCTGCACCGGCAGATGGACGCAGTGCTCGCCACCTGCGACGGCGTGAATTATCTGCTGACGGACGAGGACGTGCGCGCCTTCTTTCAAGCAGCGTATGCGGCCATCCGCCCCGGTGGAATGTTGATCTTCGACGTGTCCACCCCTTGGAAGCTGGAAAACGTGCTGGGGAACGAGATGATCTGCGAGGACCGCGAGGATGTGACCTACATGTGGCAGAACCGCTATCACGAAAAGACGGGCATCTGCGACATGACGCTGTGCTTCTTCCTCCGGGAGATGGATGGGCGCTACCGCCGCATCGACGAAGTGCAAAAGCAGCGCGCCCACACCCGCGAGGGGCTGACGGGTTTGCTGACGAGCTGTGGCTTCACCCAGGTGCAGATCTACGGCAACAGCCGCATGGAAGGCCCCCGGGACAAGGAGCAGCGCTGGCATTTCACCGCCCGCCGCCCCGATTAAGCATGACAGAAACGAGGAGAACATAGATATGGATGCTGAACAGAAGGTGGCAATCGAGCGCCACGAGGGCGACGAAATGATCCGCGCCACGCTGATGGATGGTCAAGTGCGCGTCATGATGTGCGAAACCACGCAAATGACCCAGCGCGCGGCGGACATCCACCATGCCACGCCCGTATGCACCGCTGCCATGGGCCGCCTGATGACCGCCACCAGCATGCTGGGCGTGATGATGAAGGGTGATAACGAATCCGTGACGGTCAATATCAAGGGCGGCGGCCCGATGGGCACGGTCGTGGCGGTGGCCAACCATGGCGACGTGAAGGTTTGCGCCGATGATCCCCAGGTGGAGCTGCCTTTGCGGGAGGACGGCAAATTGAACGTCGGCGCGGCCATCGGCAAGGATGGCTCCATGACGGTGATCAAGGATCTGGGATTGCGCGAGCCCTACATCGGGCAGATCGAGCTGGTCTCCGGCGAATTGGGCATCGACTTTGCCAATTACTTCACCGTGTCCGAGCAGCAGCCCTCGCTGGTGGCGCTGGGCGTGCTGGTCTCCGGAGACGCGGTGCTCAAGGCCGGCGGACTGTTGCTCCAGCCCATGCCCGGCTGTGCGGACGAGGTGATCGACCAGCTGGAGCTGCGCAGCCCCATGTTTGCCGACATCAGTAGGGAAATGACCTTCGCCCCCAAGGAGGAATTGCTGGAGGACTGGTTCCGCGGGATGGATCTGCAGGTACTGGAGCGCACCCCGCTGCGCTACCACTGCGGCTGCTCCCGCTACCGCATGGAGAAGGCGCTGATCTCCCTGGGCCGCCGGGAATTGCAGACCATCATCGACGAGGATACCGGCGCGGAGCTGGGGTGCCATTTCTGCCACAGCCGTTACGCCTTCTCCACGCAGGAGCTCAGGGAACTGCTCCAGCGCGCCTCCCGGGATTGACGCCATATGGAAGGGGGCATCCTCCTTCGCCAAGGAGTAACATGAAACAGAATGAACAGGGCGCGCTCTATCCCTTTTGCCTGTCGGGCAGCCGGATGCGGCAAGGTGCGGTGATGCTGCGCCGTCAGGGGCGGGCGCTGGACGCACTGTCCCTTTTGCGCCGTGCCGCCGAGCAGGATGATACGCCCGCCGCATGGTATGCCCTGGCTGCGGAGCTGGTGTCCCTCTCCAACTGGGAGGCTGCCATGCCCCTTTTGGCCCGGGTGCTCAGCCGGGACGACCATCAGCCTGGCGTGTGGCTGGATATGGCCCGCTGCCTGCAGGCGCTGGGGGAGGTTGACAGCGCGCTGGACTGCGTGTACCGTCAGCTGCAGGAGGACCCCTGGTCGCCCGAGGGCGACGCGGCCCGCGCCATGCTGGCCGACATGCATCTCACGGCTGACGACAAGGAGCCCCGCCGTACCCAACTGCTTTTCCGCCGGGGCGCGGAGGCCGTGCAGCGCGGCGACTATCCGCTGGGCGAGAGGCGCATCCGCCGAGCGATGCGGATCGCGAAGAATAAGATGCCCATGCTCGTCAGCGTCTCCGCGCTGCGCAGGATGGATCAGGACGATGTGGGCGCGATGAAATACATCTGCCGCGCCCTGCGCCATGACCCGGAGGACGCCCGGGTGCTGACAGCCCTTGCGTCCCTGTTCTATGAGCAGGGCAGGGAACGGCTGGGTCGCGCCTTTTTGCAAAGGGCCGGGGCGCATGCGGTGTCCGTTCCGGAGGAAGCCAACTTCCTGTCCGCCGTCAGGACGTATCATGCCTGGCAGGAGGCCGGCGTCTATCTGGAAGAACGGTTGAAGCGCCAGCCCTACCGCAAGACGCTGCTGTACGCCCAGGCGCAGATGCATGCGCTGCAGGGCGACATGGCGACCGCCGCGCATCTGTGGCGGGAGATCCTCGCCATCGACCCGGACGACCGCTGCACAGCCACCCTGGTTGGCGCATCGAAGTATGCGATCCGCCAGCTGCTTGGCATAAGCGCCAGGATTACTCCCAGCGAACGGAGACACCAGCGTCAGCTGCTGGAGGAGGCCGCCGCGACGTCCGACATGGCCACGCTTTTGAAGCCCGGCAGCCACACCAGGCGGCTGATGGACTGGTTCATCGCCGGGGCCTATGAGGATGAACACAGCATGGCCATGGCGATGCTTGGCGCGCACAGGGCCGAGACGGCGGTTATCGCCTATATGAAGGAGCTGATCTGCCAGCCCCTTCTGCCCATGAAGGTCCGCCAGTGGGTGCTGCTTCAGCTGGCGGAGACAGCCGAAGGGGAGGAAATGCTCCTTTTCAGCGGCGGACGGTTCAGCCAGGTCAGCTGCCAAAGGACGGAGAAGCAGCACGGCGGACGCCCCTGGCGGATGTTTCTGTCGCTGCTGCTGACGGAGACCCGGCAACACCGCAAGAGCCGGGAAATCGCTGAGTTTGCCGCAGCCATCTGGCAGGCGCTTCCGCTGGAATGCTGCCTGCAAGCCGCCTCGACCCGGAGCTATGCCTGGTGTAAGGCGATGGAGCTGCTCTTCCTGAGCAAGACAGGGGATATGGAGAGCGCCCGCCGTGTGCTGCTGGATGCCGCCATCCCGGCTCGGAAGATTAAGCGGGTGCTTAGGACGATCAGCCGCTGCGTGACGGCGGCGACCGATAACGGATGTACCTGAGATTGGAGTGATTGTGATGATGAAGTGCATCAATTTTGACGACCGGTTTGCCGATTTTGCCTCCCAGTGGATGAAGGATCACGGCAAGGAATACCGCAACTACGATGCGATGGAAGCCGACATGCCCCGGGTGTACATGATGTTCCTCAACACGCCCGCCGCCTGGCTGGATGGCGTGACCCCTGGCGCATACTTCACCCAGTTTGAGGACGCGAAGGATCTGGTGGATTGGCTGGTGGCCTACACTGCCCAGGAGATTCCTGTGCCCGATCTGCTGCTGGAGCAGATTCAGGCCGTCGGCAAGCCCTGCGAGAAGCGCTTGCTGGCCCTGCTCAAGGACGAGAGTCCCACCATTAACGAGGAAGCCCGAATGACCGCCATCGGCCTTTTGCGGGACATGGAGTCCACGCTGCCCAAGATGCTCTACATCTCCTGGCAGCTGAATCGTCAGGAGGCGGACGACCTGGCTGACAATGCCCTGGACAGCCTGCGGGAGATGGGCAAGACCGTCGTGCAGCCCATCCTCCAGGAGCTGCCCCACGCCAACCGCGCCGGTCAGGAGGCCTTCCTGGACGTGCTGGTGAATTATCCGGGCAACGAGCAGGTTTTTGACCTTGCCGTTCGTTTATTCAAGGAGAACCCCTCCCGCCGGGCGCTGTTTGCCAGCTACCTGGCGAAGCTGGGGGACGACCGCGCCCTGCCGGTGCTGATGGAGGCTGCGCTGGACGAGAAGTGCAAATACCTGGACTTCATCGAGCTGCGCAACGCCATCGAGATGCTGGGCGGCGAAGCCCCCAAGAAGGAATTCTACGAGGACGACGAGTACGCTGCCCTGCGCGCCATGGAGGGCGAGGATTGATCCCCATTCTCATCTGATGCATCGAATATGGGATGAGGATGATCCCACGCCCCATGAGCTACATCCCCGGAAGGAGACCCTATGGTCACATTGCAGGAAATCAAGCAGAATGAAGCCATCCGCGCGCTGATCAAGGCGGGTAACCGCTACCTGGAAAGCATGGGCTACACCGAGCATGGCCCCCGCCATGTGGGCTATGTCAGCAAGACCGCGTCCTACATTTTGAAGGCGCTGGGGTATTCGCCCCGGGAGGTCGAATTGGCAGCCATCGCGGGCTGGGTGCATGACGTGGGCAACTCCGTCAACCGGCATGACCATGGCCCGCTGGGCGCGGTGATGCTTTTGCCCATCCTACGGGAAATGGGCATGGACATGGCGGACATCCTGGAAATCATCACCGCCGTGGGCAACCACGAGGAGCAGAGCGGCTTCATCTCCAGCAATGTGAGCGCCGCCCTGGCCCTGGGGGATAAGTCCGACGCCCACAAGAGCCGCGTGCGCAACGGTCAGCCGGATGTAAGCGACATCCACGACCGGGTGAACTTCTCCATCCAGGAGAACTGCGTCACCGTGGACAGGGAGCACCGGGTCATTCGCCATGAGCTGACGATGGACGCTTCCTCCTCGGTGATGGAGTATCTGCAAATCTACATGAGCCGCATCGCCATGTGCGAGAAGGCTGCAGCGTTTTTGAAGTGCACCTTCGACCTGGTCATCAACGGCCAGTCCATCAACAACCGCCCTGACAAGGAATAAGCCACAAGGAGGTGAAGCCGGTGCTTTGCCCGGATTGCAATACCTACGCCGCCGAGGACGACATTGTCTGCCCCCGCTGCGGAAAGCTCCTGGACCGGCAGCCCACGCAGGAGGAGGAGCTGATGCGCTTCCGCCAGGGCCGCCATCTGCGCAAGCTGGAGGAAAGCCTTCCTCCGCCCCCCGTCGTGCCGGGCAGTACCGGCGCAAGCCGCTCCTTTGAGGACACCCGTCCCCGGGAAACCGCCCAGGAAACGGGCGCTGTGTATTCCCGCCGGGAAAGCCTGGCCAGCACGGGCCGCTTCTACGGCCTTGAGGATGGCGCCCTGGATGATATGCCCCTGGGCTACGAGGTCAGCGGGACTCCCACCATCATGGCTGCGGGGCAACGGCACAGCCGCGCCAAGCGCACCATCCGCATCAAGCGGCTCATCAACTGGGCCTATGTGCTCATCGGCTGCATCGTGCTGGTGCTGGCGCTGGCCGTCGGTACTTATGTATTCCTGACGCGCACCCCCAGCGGGCAGGTGATGATGGCCCGCATGGGCAAGGACGCCACCTCCGCCGCCATGTGGCAGGTCGGCCAGGAATATCTGCAAACCGGTGACATCGACCGGGCGATTGCCTATTTCCAGACCGCCCGCGCCAAGGACGACGAGGCCAAGACCCCCAATGTCACCGGCTTGTTGCAGATGGGCAGCGCCTATGAGGCTGCTGACCTCCTGGCTGAGGCGGAGGAGGTCTACGCCTACATCTACACCGAGGTCGTGCCCAGCGCGCCGGATGCCTACCGTGCCCAGGCGCGCGTGCTAATCGCCCAGGGCAGGGAAGCGGACGCGGCTGCGCTGCTGTCGGAGGCTGCAGCCAAGACAGGTGTGTCGGCTTTCCGCACCCAGCGGCTGGACATCTTGCCGTCCGTGCCCTCCACCAGCGTCGTGCCCGGATATTACAACGCGGCGCAGACCGTCGCCCTCATCCAGGCGCAGGACTGTGAGATCTGGTACTCGATGGATCAGTACGCCAAGCTGCCCGAGGAGGGCATGCGCTACGAAGCGCCCCTGGAGCTGAGCGAGGGGGAGTACACCCTTCGCGCCGTGGCGGTGGACGGCGACCTGGTCAGCGATGTGATGTACGCCAACTTCCAGATCTACCTGCCCACGCCCTTGCAGCCGGATTGCAACCTGGCGCCCAACACCTACAGCGGCAAGCGCAACGTGACGCTGCGCCCCGGCTCGCTGACCAAGGAGGAGCTGGAGAAAAACCCCGGCTACAAGGCCACCCTGTCCGACCCGGTGGCGCAGACCATCACCATCTACTACACCATTGACGGCTCCCAGCCCGACCAAGATAGCCCCATCTGGGACGGCACTCCCATTCAGATGGGCACCTATGGTGGGTATCAGGTGCTGCGGGCGGTGTCTGTCAATGGATACGGCAAGCAAGGAAATACCCTGGAGCGCACCTACAAGTTTGAAACCAACCCGGGCTATCGCAAGGTCTACGGGGTGGATGACGTAATCCCGGGGCTGAAGCTGGCCGTCACCAGCCGCGAGGACTTCCGCGCCAAGCATGGCGAGGGCAAGGGCCCGGAGATGGTGGTGCTCAACACCGTCGAGGGGGAATGTGAGCAGTACACCTACGATTGGGGCTACGCCTCCTTCATGAAAACCAAGTCCGGCTGGATGCTGGCGGATGTGATGTTCACCACCGACAAGTTTGAGGGCCCCCGCAACACGCGCATCGGCATGACGGAGGACAAGATCGTCGGGCAATACAAGGATTTCGGCCAGGTGGTGGGCAGCACAGGCGTGAAGCGCGGCCTCTATTACGAGAATGAGAACAAGCAGGGCGTGATCTCCATCCTGCCTACGGGGGAAAAGAGCATTTACTACCGCGTAGGCACGGCGGATGGCCATGTGTGGCAGCTGGAATATGCCATCGGGGCAAATGGCAGCTGCAACGCCATCCGGTGGTTCTTTGAACGGTAAGCGCTTTGGGCAATGGCGTTCGGCGTTTGCCATGGTCTCTTAACCTCTGAAGCAATCTGCGGGGGAATAACCTCCTGTGCTTATGGAAAAACGATTTTGAGGGCCGTTCGGGATATGCCGGGCGGCCCTTCGTTTCGGCAATGAGCATAACAAAAATTGTTAATTATTACATAGATAGGGAGAAATATGTCATTTTTGGATTACGAGTATGTAACATTATGTCGTTATATGAGAGCTTTGATCGCATTTCCCACAAACTTTCCTGAAAGTGCTATAATAC
>JAQXLU010000162.1 GCA_029012285.1 Clostridiales bacterium
CCCTGCACCCCGCAAGGGGCTTAGCCCCTTGACCCGTTTTGGGCTTCCGCTGCGGGCTTCTCCTCATCGGCAATGGCCTTACCAATCAGGCCGCCGGTGGTGACATCCTTCAGCATCCGGGGAATATCCAGGCCCACAGCATCCTTCACAGCTTCAAAGGTTTGCAGCATCGTCCCGGCGGTATCCCGCGCCATGGACGTCGCGCCGCCCTCGCCAAACAGGATGATCTTATCCGTCTTGCTCAGGGGCTCGGACACGGCCTTGGCCATATCGGGCAGCTTATCAATGACCATCTGCATCATGGCGGCCTGGCCGTACTGCTTCATGGCCTCGGCCTTCTTGAGCATGGCCTCCGCCTCAGCTTCACCCTTCATACGGATGGCCTCGGCTTCCTTCTCAGCCAGTACGAACTGCGCCTCCGCCTCGCGCTGGGCCAGGATGAGCTTGGCCTCGGCTTCCTTCTGGGTCTTGAACAGCTCAGCTTCGGCGCGGGCCTGGGTGACCATGCGCTCCGCCTCGGCAGCGGCGATCTTCGCGTCGCGTTCAGCCTGGGCGCGTTCACGCACCTCGATGGACAGCTTTTCGCGCTGAATCTGCACCTGCTGGGCCTGGAGCTCGGTTTCCTTCTGCAAGCGGATCAATTCCGCCGCAGCGCGCTCGGTTTCCAAGGCCTTGCGGGCGTTCTCCTGCTGCACCTGGTAGGCCAGGTCAGCGTCGGCCTTGGCGCGGTCCTGCTCGGCGCGGAACTGGGCGCGGCGCAGTTCCAGCACCTTGTTCTGCTCGGCGATGGTCGCGTTGGCCTCGGCGCGGGCCTTGTTGCCCTCCTGGTCAGCGATGGACTGGCGGATGAGGGTATCGCGTTCGGCTTCCGCCCGGGCGATGTCTGCGTCGCGCTTCTTCTCAGCGATGTTCTTCACCGCCAGGGTATCCAGTACACCGTCGTTGTCGGAGAAGTTCTGAATGGTGATGTTGACGATTTCCAGGCCCATGTTGCGCATGTCGGCCGTGGCGGCGTTCTGCGTTTCGTTGGCGAATTTGTCGCGGTTCTGCACCAGGTCGGAGATCGTCATGCGGCCGATGATCTCACGCATGTTGCCCTCCAACACCTGCATGGCCACAGCAGCGATCTCCTGCTGCTTCCAGCCCAGGAACTGCTCCGCAGCGGTGGCAACGGACACATCGTCCGAGCCGATCTTGATATTCGCCACGCCGTCCACCAGCACGCCGATGTACTCCTGGCTGGGCACGGGCTGGGTGGTCTTGATATCCACCTGCATGATCCCCAGGTTCAACTTATCCACGCGCTCAAAGAAGGGGATGACGAAGGTTGCGCCGCCGCGCACGATGCGGTAGCCGAAGGACTTGACGGTTTCCTTGCCCTCCGCGTCCTTGACCTTATACCTATGCTTTCGGCCGGACACGATCAGCGCCACATTCGGCGGCACCTTGATATAGTTGCACATGAAGATGATGATGGCCAGCAACACGACTACGGCGATGATGATTGGAACGATGTACTTTTCCATGGGTACCTCCTTGTGTGCGGTCGGTTGGGTAACATTCCGGGGGGCTTCCCGGTAAGGATATTGTAGCATAGGGCGGCGGTATTCGCAACGTCATTGTGAACACAGGCTTGATGGTTTAGAACATGGCAAACGACAGTTGAACGCACCCGCGCTTTTTGCAAATTCCCAGATTCGCGAAACGGCCCACCCACTCCAAGGGGCAAGTCACCCCGCCCGAAATGGCCAGCCAGCTTCCTCCCACAAAGGGGAATCACGCTTCCTCCACACGGAAACATCCAACCGGCTCCATAGATGCAAATTGCCCCCTCCCGGCCATCAAAAAACCGCAGCGCCGTTGTTGCACTGCGGATGTACTGCTGCTAACAGGTTATGGGGGGGCGGGGTGGTTTGCTTCGATGGGGATGGGTGAGCTGTTTCGCGAATCTGTGGATTCGCGAAAGGCGCGCGTGGGTGCTTGCGCCTGTGGGCGCGGGGCAGGGGCGCTGCCCCTGTACCCTGGCAGGGCCTCCGCGACCCTGCACCCCGCAAGGGGCTTAGCCCCTTGACCCTTTTTAGGTGGGTGGGGCTTTGAAGATGTCTGTTACCTCTTGCAGTGAGATGTAGGCCGCCTCATCGATGCCATGAACCAATTCCTTCATCCGGTTCACCTGGAAACGGTTGACGATGAAATACACAATCGCCTTCTCCTCCCGGGAATAGCCGCCCGTGGCCTTCACAATCGTCCCCGACGCCTCAAAGTGCTTTGACAGCGCGGTGGAGATTTCCTCCTCCTTCGTCGTCACAATCATCGCGCACAGCGACCGGCTGATGCCCTCCACCACAAAGTCCACCGTCTTTGACCCCACAAAGTAGGTCACGATGGAATACAGCGGCAAAATCCAGCTGTGGATCACCATGCCGCAGAGGATGTAGAGCGCGGTGTTGAACAGCAGCACAAAGGAGCCCAGAGACAAGCCGAGCTTCTTGGCAAAGACGACGGAGAGCACATCAATGCCGTCGATCGCGCCACCAAAGCGGATGGTCAGCCCGCTGCCCACGCCGGAGATCGCACCGCCGAAGATGGCGCACAAGAGCAGGTCAGTGCCCGCCAGGGGCGAGACGAAATTCACGTCGATGGGCAGCACATTCATGATGAGGTAGGACACGAAGGAATACACCCCCACCGTGAACGCGGAGTAAACGGTGAACGCCAGCCCCTGCTTCCTTGCGCCAAAGAGGAAGATGGGGATGTTGAGCAGCACCAAAAAGATGGACAGGGTGAACGCCGGGGGCGTGACCTGATCCAGTAGCATCGACAAACCGGAAATGCCGCTGTCGTAGAGCTTGACCGGAAACAGGAACAGCACCACACCGATGGCATTGATGGTGCCCGCAAGGGCCAGGGCTGCAAAGTTTTTCCAGTCCAGCAGGTCAAGCTGCTGGCGCAGGCGTTGATATAGCCGGATGATCGCCTTATTCACGCGGGATGCACCTCCATCGATGCTGCTGTATCGTCCTTCCTTCTTAGCAAAATGCTTACCGTCCGTGCTCCTTGAGCGCCTGGGCAATGGATGTTCTCTCCCATGGGTAGGTAAGCTTGGGGTTCTCCGGGAAGTCCCGGTAGAGGTAGATTTTACTGTCCCGGGGCAGCTGATGGGCCACCTCGGTCAGCGGAGAATGGGGATCGAAATAGCGCAGGAGCTTGGGCAAATCGTACCCCTCGGGGGACTGCATCAGATAATACCGGGTGCGGTCCACCTCGTGGCAGTCCAGGCAGCCCAGGCTGTCGGTGATGGGCTGCACGGTGGACACCGCATCCCAACCCTCCTGCAGCAGACGGATGTAGGTATCCAGCAGCTCGCCCGTCACCAGGGGGCGCACCGCGTCCAGGATGACAACTCGCTCGCAGCCCATATCCCGTAGGGCGGTGAGGCCCCCCAGCAGCGTTTCGTTGCGGACGCTGCCGCCCGGGGCGGTCAACACACCGTATTTCTTTTGCAGCGACCGCAGCTGGGGGCAGTCCGCCCCGGCGACCATCACCACGTCGATGGAGGTTGCCTGCATCGCCGCTTCGATCACGTACTCAATCACCATTTTGCGGCGGATGCGGGTGTACTGCTTGGGGATGGCCGCACCGAAGCGCGCGCCCACGCCGCCGGAGAGAATCAGCGCCGCATTCATGCCAGCGGCACCTCCTTGGGCGCATCGGGGCCGTCGGTCTTGCCGGGCTGCCAGTCCCCCTCGGAGATGGGCGGCTCCCAGTCCGCGTGGGATTCGGGGGCGTTCTCCACCGGGTCATCCACCGTGTCCAGCATCTGCGTCTTGTCCGCGGTGGGCAGCTTCCCGTTGCGCACCAGCATCATCAGCGTGCCGGCGGCGGTGTAGATGATCTCGCGGATACGGGACATGATGGAGGCGGTCAGGCTCAGGGGGGAGGCCAAGCCAACCCAGCCCATCGCCAGGGCGAGGCCCATCTCGCGCGTACCGATCTGCATGGGGATGAATGCCAGCAGATTGCCCACCAGCGACGCGCAGCTCAGCGCCACCACGCAGTAAATATAGGGCACGTTCAGGTCAAGGGCCAGGAAGATCAGCCAGAACTCCGCAGCCTCCAGCATGCGGGCGCCGTACTCGCACAGGATGGTCATGATGAAGTCCCCATGGCGGCGGTAGAAGGCCTCCATGTCCTGGTCAATGTCCTCAAACTGGGCCAACCGGGTTTCCATGAGCGACACGATCTTCCCGCCCACCAGGGGCAGAGCGCTGAGCAGGTGCATCACCGATACCACCAGCCCCCGCTTGCAGTAGCGCAGGAAGAGCACGATGCCCGCGCCGCAAGCCAGGGCCATCAGGCTCACGCCCACCGTGACCACCCACGAGCCGGGGCAGCCGCTGAAGAAGTACAGCACCGCGCCGGTGAACCAGAACATCACATGGGAGAAGGTGTTCATCACCGTGAAGGTGAGGGTTGAGGCGACGGCCTTTTCCGTGCCCAGGAGGGGCTTCATCTCCAGGACGCGGTAGAATTCGCCGCCCACCAGGCCCACGGGGGTCACATGGTTGAGGGCAAAGCCGGAGATGGACACCCGTAACAGCTGGGTGAAGGGCACGCCCTTGCCGCGCCAGCCCATGATGGTGCCATACCCCAGGGCGTGAAGCGCATAGATGATCCCCCACAGGCAAAGCAGCGAGGGCAGCCACAGGGGCATCAGGCGGAGCACCGTGCCGGACCAGTCCACGCCGGAAAAGTCGGTGTTCATCAGCATCACAGCCACGCCGATGACGCCCACGCAGAAGAACACCTTGTTCCACACGCTGGGCTTCTTGTCGTCACGCCCGGGGAGGTTGTACTTATCCAGTAGCGCCAGCGCCAGCTTCTCGTAGCTGTGCTGGGTGTAGATCTTGAGCGCGCCAAAGCCAAGCAATTCCAGCACAAAGTACAGGAAGGGGACCTTGAGCAGCACCAGGGCAAAGAACAGATATGCGCGGGCGTTGAAGGTCAGCACATTGGTCAATTGAATATATTTGCGGGAGCCCTCCAGGTAATCCTGACGGATGCCCTCGCGGGTGTCCTCGTCCGCGTCCAGGTAGGCGTTGAACAGCTTCTGAAAGGTGGGGGTGATGCGCTCCTGGGAGAGGGTGAACACGCCGTCGATGAACAGCTGGATGCGCTGGATGGTGGCGCCCTCCTTGGGCAGGGCGTGGCGCTGCTTCGTGATGTCCTCGGAGCGGTGGAGCTCATCGCCGTGCTTGTTGCGCAGGAAGAACAAATGGATGTTGCGGTAGCGGTCCGCCATGGTGCACTGCTGGGCATGGCCGAGCAAGCCGCTGACAATGGCGATGGCCCAGATGATCCACCCCCAGGTATGCCCGGGGAAGAAGGGGATCGGGTCGTTGTACAGCCTTGCGCAGATGGCGAAGTACATGGCGATGTACCACAGCGTAGAGGACATACCGTCCAGGATGCGGCCCAGGGCGGATTTCTGCCCGGTGAGGCGGGCCATCTGCCCGTCGGTGGAGTCCAGGATATTGGCGATGATCACCAGCAGCACGCCCACCAGATTCCAGGCAAAGGAATCGGGGTAGAACAGCACACCGCCAACCGTGCCGATGACCATGGACAGGATGGTAACCATGTTGGGCGTCCACCCGATGTGAATGAAGAAGCGGGTGAAGAGGTAGCCCAAGGGCTTGGTGAAAATCTTGTCGAAGGGCTCCTCGGTATCCTCGGATTTATAGCAGGCCGGAACATCCCGGCGCATGTCAGCGTAAAAGGCCTTTGCCTTTTCCATGAATCCCATAGCGGTTGTGCCTCCCTTGCCTCAGGTATTCACCAGGGCATCGTAGTAATCCCAGGCACGTCGTGCCCAATCCGCCGCAAAGCAGATTTCCTCGTAGGTGTTGCCCTCAATGAAGGTGTTGCAGGCCCGCAGCGTGGTGTCGATGGCGAAGGCGCGCAGGGCTTCCTCCAGGGGAGCGTTGTGACGGGTCAAACGCAGGACAAGGGCGTGGAATTCCTCCACCGGCAGCGGCCTTTCCTTCATCGCCGTGCCCAGGTAGCGCGCCCACTCAAAGGCGAAGGGCGCGATGTACCCCAGCGGGTCGATCATCAAACAGGAATCCCCCTGCTCCAGAAGGTTGAAGGCATGGGCGTCACCATGGATGAGGCAGCGCTCGCTGCCGGCAAACAGGGCCATGGCCTTCTCCGCCCGGTCGATGGACAGCGCCAGGTGGGCGTAGCCCTTATCGCCCGTGCGGGCAATCTCGTTCAGGGCATTGGCGCTCACATCCGCCAGCACGTTCTCATAATAGGGGATGTGCTGCGCGTCCTCCTCATTGGCGATGCGCCGCTGGTCATACAGGGCGGCAATGGCAGCCTCCCGCTTGGCGGCATCCGCATTTTCCGGCACGGTGACATACTTAAGCAGCATCGCGCCCAGCTTGTCGTCCACCGCATAGAGCGGGCACATCTCCCGATAGGGCAGATGCTGATAGCAATACACCTCACCCCTGAGCCGGGGGGAGAACCAAGGGACGATCTTCACCGCCACCCTGCCATAGATTTCGCTCTCCCCATACAGGATGGTGCCGAAGCGGGAATCCCGCTCGTAGCCCTCCACCCTGACCTTCCACATGTCCTCCAGCCGCTGCACCTCATCGGTGAAGGTTTCCAGCCACCCCGGCGTATGCTCCGGATACTGCTGCATCAGGTAGCGCAGCGTGGCCTCGGATATATAATCGTGATATGACATGCCAGTTATAGCCTCTTTCGGATCAATCAAGTCGAAATATGCAACCAGAACAGGCCGACTTTCAAAAGCCAGCGTTTCATTATATCAATGAATTATGAATTGAGCAAGTCTTTTGGTATTTTTGTCCCGGCAGAAGCAATTCCGCATGGCTTTTTCATCAAGCCGCGGCGCATGATTTCAAAAGCCGTCCACCCCATGGCGGGCTGGACGGCGTTAGCTCACTTGTGATACCGCTCCCCGGCGCGAATCTTCATCGCCCGGTACAGCTGCTCGAGCAGCATCACCCGGGCCAGCTGGTGGGGGAAGGTCATCTTCGACATGGACATTTCCTCGTCCGAGCGGGCAATCACCCGCTCGGACAGCCCCAGGCTGCCGCCGACGACGAACACCAGGGAGGAATTGCCCCGGCTCATCAAATCGTCCACATGGCGGGAAAGGCCAGGGGAATCCCACTGCCTGCCGGGGATGGTCATGGCGATCACATAATCCGAGGATCGGATGCGCCCCAGGATGGCCTCCCCTTCCCGCTCGCGAAGCTGCGCTTCCATGGCAGGGGAAGCGTTAGCCGGCTCGGGCAGGTCGGGCAGCTCGATCTCCTCCACCTTGGCATAGCGGCCCAAGCGCTTTAAGTATTCGTCCGCCATCTGCCGGTAGGGCTTCTCCTTCATCTTGCCCACCGCGATCAGGGTGATGCTCATTTGGCGCCTCCCATGTGCGGAGCCCGGAGGATCAGCCGGAACAGGAAGCTGCCCACCGCCAGCCCCAGGGCGATCATCACCACGTCCACCATCGCGTGTACGCCCGCCGCCGCGCCCGCGGAGTACAACTCCTGTCCCAGGTAGCGCATGCAGCGGTACAAGCCCAGGCCGGGGACGAGGGGAATCATCGACAAAAGGACGAACACGCTGGCGATCATCTGCATCCGCCGGGCGCAATACTGCCCCAGCACGCTGCCCAGCAGCGCGCCGATGAAGATGGCCAGGGGCTCGTACACATGCACCTGCAAGAGCGCCCAATACAGCAGGTAGGCCGCGCCGCCGATGGCGCTGGCCGGAAGCCAGGCCCGCTTGGGCGCATGCATAAAGACAGCAAAGCCCAGCGTGCCCACAAAGCTGGAGGCCAGCTTGATCAGGCCCTCCAAAACCAAAGCGAGCGTCACAGCACAACACCTCCCGTCAGCAAGCGGAAGAGCGTGGTGCCCACCAGCGCCCCCCCGGCGATCATCGCGGCAGCCAGCAGGGCGTTGGTCGCCGAGGAAATGCCGGACACCATATCCCCGCGCAGGGTATCCTGCACCGCGTTGGTCATGGCCAGGCCGGGCAGCATGGGCATCAGGCAGGCCGCGACGGTGGCGTCCACATTGAGCAATCCCGTGGCCAGCTGCAGGAACATGGGCAGCACCGTACTCAGGAAGCTGCCCACCAGCGTCGAGACGAAGGAGCGCATGCCCGCCTTGTCCAGAGCGAAGGCCAGGCTTTGCACCAGCAGCGCCACAGCGAAGGCCACAGCGCAATCCACCATGCCGCCACCAAACATCGCCGCCCAGCCAAAGGAGGACAGGCCCACCGCCAGCGTCAGTCCCTTCTTGGTGATCTTTGCCGGGCGCTCCTCGATCTCCCGCAAAAGCGCCATGACCTCCTCGCAGCTCAGCTGCTCAGCCTCCATCCGGCGGGACACGGCGTTCACCGCGTCCACCCGGGTCAGGTCAGTCCCCCGGCGGCGCACCCGCTTGACCGCCGTTTCAATGCTGCCGTCATGCTTGCGGTAGCTGATGAAGATGCCGCTGGGCACGGCGAAGCTCTCCACCTCCGTGAAGCCAAACGCATGCCCCATGCGGGTGATGGTTTCCTCCACGCGATAGGTTTCGCCGCCGTTTTCCATAATCAGCCGCCCCGCCAGGTGAAGCGGCGCCATATAGCTGTTATCGTCGCACGTCATGGATGTACTCCTGTCCGTCAATGGTGATGGCCGCCCCGGCGGCCCGGAATATTGTAGCGTCGCTTCCCGCCCTTGTCAACTGGAAGAAAAGCGCACGGCCCTGCCATCATTCCGGCCACGCCGTGTCCGGCGCCAGCTCAGTGTATTCAAAGTGCAAAACCTCCTGCGCGCCCTGGCGCAGATGCGCTGCCACCTCCGGCGGATACACCGTCAGCGTGGACAGCTTCTCCAGCGGCACCCAGATATATTCGATGGAATACTTCTCCCCACCCGCCTCGTCATAGCCGAAGAAGCGCTCTGCGCGTGGCAGCTGGCCTTCATCCACCGTCGCGCGGAAGTACAGCCCGATTTGATGGCAGTGCCGGGGCGTGCCGTCGACACAGCGTCCCCAGTCGATGAACACCTCGCCCACGGCGCACAATTCGCCAATCACAGCGTCCGCGTGGAGCTCCTCGCGGATCTCGCGCCGCAGGGTGTCCTTCGCGGTCTCGCCAAAGGCGACATGCCCGCCGATGAAGGCATAATCCGACGTACCCACCGGGCATTGGAGCAATGCCCGTCCGCCCTGGACAATCAGCGCGGAGATGCGGTAGGAGAACCGGGCGTTGGCATGGTCAAAGAGAAGATCGCGGGGCATGGGGGCACCTCCTGATGCTTATTGGTTGGATTCCTGAGGGAGCAGCCCGGCCTTTTCCTGTAGCCGGACGAGGATGGCGCGTCTGCGGCCCTGCTTCTCGATCTCCGTCTCCAGCGCGGGCAGGATGGCGGCGGCCTCCGCCTCGTCGTGGCGGAGGAACAGCGCCCGGGCATACCGGGCCAGCAGGCGGGCGTACTCCCATTGGGGCGGCAGGGGCATTTTCAGCACGTCGTCCTCCAGCCGGTTCAGGCACCGTGGCGGAAGACCGGCCAGCGCCTCGCAGAACGCGCCGTTGAGAATGGCGGCGGCAATGAGGGGATAGGTCTGGCGTCCGGGCTCCAGGCGCAGAAAATGCTGCAGAAGCCCGTAGGCCTCCTGCTCCCGCTGTTGGTCGATCAGCCGTGCCGCCCGGTTGAAATTGTTCAATCGCACCAGGGGATGATCCGCCAGCGCCTCCGGATAGGGCAGGAACCATGCCTCCGGCATGTCCTCAACATGACCGCCCGCCTCCAGCCCGGCGGAGATGTGCAGGCCGCATTCCCAGGCGCGGCGCAGATCGCGGCTGCGGTGAAACGCCAGGACGCGGCTAAACGTATCCATCGCCGTCACGATGGCGATCGTGCCGGAGGCCCAGAACGCCAGCAGAAGCGTCCGGAACATGGCGCTTTGCCGGAGGAGGATCATCAGCAGCCCCGCCAGCAGCGTACAGGCGACAATCAATAGCCATGGGCTGAGCAGCACCGCCCCATACGGCGAGGCGCCATCTGTGCGGGGCGGCAGCATGAAGGCGCCATAGGCCGGCTGCTTCCGCCAACGCAGGCGCAGACGGTCCGTCCGGGTGATCTCCACGCAAAAGCAGCTCAGCCGCACAAAGCTGTAGCCGCAGCGCAGCCCGACGAGCGCCTGTACCGCCGGAAGCAGCAGCAAGGCCAGCAGCAGGAAGGGGAGCAGCAGCAGCGAACTGCGATTCACCGCGTACAGGGCAGGGTAGCTGGCGCAGTGCTGCGCCCGGATGGCCAGGCACAGCGCGGCCCAGCCGATGACCCCCGCGACGCAAGCCAGCGTGCGCAGCAGTCTGAAAGCACGTTCCTTCATGTGGGATTGCCTCCTCTTCTATGATCTCCATGATACGACACAAGCCTGCGTCTGTCAAACTTTTTCCTTTGAAAATGCCCCGGGTTGTGGTATGATGAGGGCAAGCGTATACGGCCCTGCGCAATCCCCGGGGCCGGTGAAAGGATGGAACAATATGAACTGGCAAGCCCCCTGGATCAAGCCCGCTGCCGAGATGGACAGCCGGGCCCCGATGTTCAAAAAGACCTTCCGGGCGGACAAGCCCCTGACCTCCGCCACGCTGCGCATGACCGGCCTGGGCGTGTACGAGGCGGAAATCAACGGCCAGCGCGTCAGCCAGGACGTGCTCTGCCCCGGCTGGACGGCCTACAAGCACCGCCTGCAGGTGCAGACCTACGACGTAACGGCGCTGCTGAGGGCGGAAAACACCCTCACCGTGCTGCTGGGCAAGGGCTGGTACCGTTCTCCCCTGCTCTGCTGGCAGGACGGCACCATTCAGAAGGAGCTGATGGCCTGCCCCGCCGGCATCACCGCCGAGCTGACGCTGCGCTACACAGACGGCACATTGTCGACCCTCCTCACCGACGAAAGTTGGCTGGTGAGCGAAAGCCCGGTGCGCTTCTCCGAGCTCTACGACGGGGAGATCTACGACGCGACCTTCATCCCGGCGGAGGCAACCCCCGCCGTGGTCTTTGACGGCCCCACGGACACGCTCATCCCCCAGGAGGGCGCGCCCATCCGCGAGCAGGAGCGCGTGCATGCCGCGCGCATCTTCACCACCCCTAAGGGCGAAACGGTTGTCGATTTCGGCCAGGAGCTGACCGGCTTCCTGGAGGTGCAATTAGCAGCCCGCGCGGGCGATGTGGTGGACGTGAGCTTCGCTGAGGTGCTGGACCGGGACGGCAATTTCTACAACGACAACTATCGCGGCGCGAAGTGCCAGTATCACTACACCTGCCGGGAGGGTCAGCAGCGCTACAAGACCCACCTGACCTATTACGGCTTCCGCTACCTCCGGGTGAACAGCTTTCCCGGCGAGGTGACAAAGGACGCCTTCACCGGCATCGCGGTACATTCCGATATGAAGCGCACGGGGCATATTGCTTCCTCCGAGCCAATGCTCAACCAGCTGTTCTCCAACATCATCTGGGGGCAGAAGTCGAACTTTGTCGATGTGCCCACCGACTGTCCCCAGCGGGACGAGCGCCTGGGCTGGACGGGCGACGCGCAGGTGTTTGCCCGCACGGCCTGCACCAATTTTGACGCGGAGACTTTCTTTTCCAAATGGCTGCGCGACCTGGCTGCCGACCAGCACGAGGACGGCTTTGTGGGCGCGGTGATCCCCGACGTGTGGACGCATGTGGGCGACCGGGGCAATTCCGGCTGCGCCTGGGGCGACGCGGCCACCATCGTCCCCTGGGAGGTTTACCGCGCCTACGGCAACGTTGAAATGCTGCGCCGCCAGTTCCCCAGCATGTGCAAATGGGTGGACTACATCGGCAAGGTCAGCGAGCAGCCGCCCCTGTGGACGGGCGGATGGCAGTGGGGCGACTGGCTCGGCCTGGATTCCCCCGCAGGCAGCTACAAGGGCGCCAGCCGGGACGAATTCCTGGCCACCGCGTTCTACGCCCGCTCCACGGCGCTGGTGATCCGCGCGGGGAAGGTGCTGGGCGAGGATGTGTCCGCCTATGAGGCGCTCTACCAGCGCATTGTGGCGGCGTTCCGCGCAGCCTTCCCCGAATACCAGACCCAGACCGAATGCGTCCTGGCGGCCCACTTCCGTCTGGCGGAGAATCCGCAAAACGCCGCCGACCAGCTGGCCTGCATGGTGCGCAAGGCCGGCGTGAAGCTCCAGACCGGCTTTATCGGCACGCCCTACATCCTCCATGTGCTCAGCGATTACGGCTACACCGATCTGGCCTACGAGCTGCTGCTGCGCCGGGAATACCCCTCCTGGCTGTACCCCATCACCAAGGGCGCGACCACCATTTGGGAGCACTGGGACGGTATCATGCCCGACGGCGGCTTCTGGAGCAGGGACATGAACTCCTTCAACCATTACAGCTACGGCGCGGTGGCGGATTGGCTCTACGGCGTGGCAGCAGGCATTCAGACGGCGGAGGACGCGCCGGGCTACGCGCGCGTGCGTATCGCGCCCCACCCCACGACGCGCCTTGACTGGCTGGAGGCCTCCATCGACACCCGGCACGGGCTGGTTTCCTGCAAATGGACCAGGACGGCGAATGGCTATCGCTTCGACATCGTGACCCCGGTGGAGGCGGAAATCGCATTGCCGGGAATGGCGCAGGTGCTCCCTGCAGGCAGCTATGTTTTCCACGTGGACGACTGACCCTATGCGGCCTCCTGCAAGATTGCAGGAGGCCGCGCTGTATTCAGAAATCCTTGATGAGCAGCAGCTTGCCCTCCCGAACGGTCACCCGTGCGGTATGCCCCGGCAGCACCTCGTTGCTCACGCCATACTGGTAGTCACAGGTGATTTCACCCTCCGTCAGGGGATATTTCGCGTGCTCGATGGTGATGCCCCGGGCCACGCCACTGATGTTGAGCAGAGAAAAGAACGCAAACGAGTCGCCGATGGTCGCCGCCTGGCGGGAGACGATCTCCATCTCGGAATGATCGTCGAGGATGCGTCCCCGCTTGCCCTGGGCATCCAGGTACAGCAGGATGCCCACATTGCCCAGGGTGTGATCCAGCCGCCCGCCGATCACGCCCAGCAGCAAAAAGTCCTCGTACCCCCGGCGCAGCGCCTCCCGGACGGCGAACATGGTGTCCGTGTCGTCCTTCTCGCAGGGCAGGACGATGGTTTCCACCGCCATGTGGGGATGCTCGTGGGAGTCGAAATCCCCCACGATGAGGTCGGGCAAACGCTCCAGGCCCGCCTGATGGTTGAGCCCTCCGTCGCAGTAGATCACGAAATCCTCCGGCGAAAGCGCCTGCCTGGCCCGGTCGTAGCGGCGAATCTCCGCCCCGCCGATGATCACGCACCGTTTCATATCCCATCCTCCTTCGTATCGAGCAGCCGGGCGGCCTCTGCGCCGTCAAAGCCCGGCAGATAGATCTCCGCCAGCGCGCGGGCCTCGGCTTGTGCGGGCTCGCTCCCATCGCGGACGGCCACCACCCGGAAGCCGTCGCCCTTCGCGGTTCGCAGAGCATGCAGCCCATCCTCAAAGACGAGGGTGTCCGCCCGGGTTGTGCCCAGGTGCGCCAGCGCGGCGCGGTAGATGGCCGGGTCGTCCTTGCCCGCGCCAACCAGATCACAGGTGAGGATGCCATCCACATATGGCATCAGGCCGCAGCGCGTCAAGGCGGCGCGGGTCAGGGCAGCATCCGTCGCCGTGGCGATGCACATGCGCACCTGGCGCGCTGCCAGCTGGCGGAGGAAGGCCGCAACGCCGGGCTTGGGCAATGCTTCCGCCTCGTAAACATGGCGGATGAGGGCCTTCACCCCGGCGATGATGTCCTCTTCGGAAAGCGCCAGACCATATTCCCGGCGGAGGAACTGCGCGCCCTGACGCAGGGACAGGGGGCGGAGGGCATCGGACAGACCAGGCTGCGGGGCAAGGCCCAGGTTGCGGAGGTAGCGCTCCCCCAATGTGGCCCAGGCGGGCATGGTGTCCAGGAGGGTGCCGTCCAGGTCGAAAATCGCACCATGGATGGGTACGCGCCGGGTCATGGGGGAAGCCTCCTTTCGCTTCATGTATGGGTATTGTAGCATGGATTGCGGCGGAAGGGAAGGGGCGTTTTGCAGCCTTGTATCATTGTATACATAGGCGCTTTGTCCTCCCGCTATGGACAACCCTGCGCCATTGGAGTATAATGTATTTGGCAATCCCTGCCCCCATCATGACCCGAAAGAGAGGAGCTGCCCGCCATGAGCAACGCCCGTTCTGACCGCTTCACCACCGCCTGGCTGTCCGATCCTGAAATCTTCAGCGTGAATGAACAGCCGGTACATTCCGACCATGAATTTTTCGCCAGCCGCAAGGAAATGGAGGAGAACTGGTCCTCCCTCGTCCGCTCCCTGGACGGCAAGTGGAAGGCGCATTTCGCCATCAATCCCGCTGGCGCGCCCGATGCGCTGCTCACTGGCTCCATCATGGACGGCGGCCTGAAGGAGATCACCGTCCCCTGCGAGTTCCAGCTGCTCAATCCCGAGTGGGATCCGCCGCACTACGTCAACACCCAGTATCCCTGGGATGGGCATGAGGATTTGAAGGCCCCCGAGGTCAGCGCGGAGTATAACCCCACCGTCACCTGCGTCAAGACCTTCCACCTCTCGCTCAAGGACATGCAGCACCGCATCATCCTCCACCTGGGCGGCGTGGAAGCGGCCGTGCTGGTGTACCTCAACGGGCACGAGGTCGGCTATGCGGAGGATTCCTTCACCTCCCATTCCTTCAACATCACCCCCTATGCCCGCGCGGGCGAAAACCGCCTGGTGCTGCGGGTGTTCAAGCGCTGTACCGGCTCGTGGCTGGAGGATCAGGACTTCTGGCGCTTCTCCGGCATCCACCGCAGCGTGGAATTGCACTTCTGGCCCGAAACCCACCTGCTTGACCTGTGCGTGCGCACGCCGCTGACCGACAATTACCAGACCGCGCACCTGGAAACCACCTTGCGCGTCATTGGCCGCAGCGGTCAGGCCCGGGTGACCCTCTCCGATGGGCAGGGCAATGTGCTCTACGAGGAGACCAAGGCCGTGTCCGGGCAAAGCGAGGTTCACTATGAGGGCGTGATCCCCGGCGTGCAGCTCTGGAGCGCCGAGACCCCCCACCTCTATCCCCTCACCGTGACATTGACCAACGACATGGGCCGCGTCACCGAGGTCAGCCGGACGATGGTGGGCTTCCGCCAGTTCGAGATGATCGACAAAATCATGTGCCTGAATGGCAAGCGCATCGTTTTCCACGGCGTCAACCGCCATGAATTCGATTGCGACAAGGGCCGCGTGATGAGCCGCGAACTCATCCTCCAGGACATCCGCGACATGAAGGCCATGAACATCAACGCCGTGCGCACCTGCCATTACCCCAACACGACGGCGTTCTACCGGCTGTGCGACGAGTACGGCCTGTATGTCATCGACGAAACGAACATCGAGTCCCACGGTTCCTGGGCGCCCATGCATGAGTGGGTCGTGCCCGGCGACAAGCCCGAATGGAAGGAAATGACCATCAACCGCGGGCGCTCCATGCTGCAAAGGGACAAGAACCACGCCTGCATCCTGTTGTGGAGCTGCGGCAACGAGAGCTGGGGCGGCTGCAACCTCTTCGCGCTGTCCGAGTACTTCCGCCACACCGACCCCACCCGCCTGGTGCACTACGAGGGCTGCGTGCATGACAAGCGCTACCTGCACACCTCCGATATGCTCTCCCACATGTACATGAAGGCCGCGGACATCGAGAAGTACCTGCAAAACGACCCCGACCGCCCCTTCATCAACTGCGAATACACCCACGCCATGGGCAACTCCTGCGGCGGCATGAACGAGTACACCGCCCTGGAAGACAAGTATCCCATGTATCAGGGCGGCTTCATCTGGGACTATGTGGATCAAGCGCTGCGGGTCAAGGGCCCCAATGGTCAGGAGCGCCTGGCCTATGGCGGCGACTTTGGCGATAAGCCCACCGACTGGCATTTCAACACCAACGGCATCGTCCTGGGTGACCGCACCCTCACCCCCAAGTGCCAGGAGGTGCGCTACCAGTTCCGCGACGTGTTCCTCAAGGTGGGCAAGACCGGCGTGACCGTCTGGAACCGCAAGCTCTTCGCGCCGCTGAGCGGCTACGCCATCCGCTGGACCGTGGAATGCGACATGAAGCCCGTCCGAGCCGGAGAAATCATATTGCCGGAAATCGCGCCGGGCGAATCCAAGCACATCAACCTCCCCTACGGCAAGCTTCCCACGGAGGGTCAGGTCGTTTTGACCTGCTTCCTCTTCCTGACCCAGGAGCAGGGCATCCTCCCCGCCGGCACTGTGCTCAGCCACGGACAGGCCGTCTATGGCGAAGCCGTCCCTGCGCCCGCGCCTGAGCAGATCGCCAAGGTCACCGTGTGCGACAACAACATCGGCGTGCGGGGCAACGGCCTGGGCGCACTGCTGGAAAAGCGCGCTGGCCTGATTTCCTTCCGCGATAGGGTGGGCAAGGAAACCCTCCTGCGCGCGCCCCAGCTGAGCCTGTTCCGCGCCCAGACCGACAACGACCGAGGCAACCAATCCGCCATCCGCCAGGGCATCTACCACATGATCAGCCGCTACTCCTGGCAGCATGAGGTCAAGGTGGACAAGGATGAAAACGGCGTGACCAGCCTGACCTACGCCTACACCAACGCGCTGCTCAAGGACTTTGAGATGACCGTGGTGTACACCATCCGCCACAGCGACGAGATCGACGTGACGGTCAACTGGCCGGGCGTGAAGGATCTGCCGGATATGCCCGCGCTGGGCCTGAGCTTCCAGCTCGATCCCCGCCTGGATATGGTCAGCTACTACGGCCTGGGCCCGGAGGAGAACTACGTCGACCGCTGCGAGGGCGCGTACCTGGGCTGGCATGCCTACCATGTGCCGGAGGGCATGACGGGCTACTGCAAGCCCCAGGAATCCGGCAACCGCTGCAAGGTGCAGTCCTTCGCCGTGACCGACTGCGACCACCACGGTCTGCTCATCACCGGCGAAAACCTGGAAATCTCCTGCCAGCCCTGGACGACCGAGGAGCTGCAGGGCGCGTACCATCCCAGCGACCTGATGGGCTCTGTCCGCACGGTGCTGGATGTGGCCATGTTCCGCAAGGGCGTGGGCGGTGACGACAGCTGGGGCGCGCCCACGCTGCCCAAGTACTGCTACCCCGCCGAGAAGCCCTATTCCTTCACCTTCACCATGAAGGCTCTGTAAGACAAAGCGAATCCCCCGGAGCAGCCAAACCGCTCCGGGGGACTTTTTCATCCTAACCATCAGGGACGCTTGAGCGCGGTGTCGCGCATGAAGCCATACTGGCCGTCGCTGGTGCGGACGTAGCAGTAATTGCTGCTTCCGTCCTGCCCGCCCCGGTATTCCAGGACGTACACCGCCTCGCCATTGTTGTAGCGGCCCAGGTTACGGCTCACGCTGTCCCTGGAGCTGGCAGCAGAGTAGAGATAGCAATAGCCGCGCGGCTTGCTGCTGCTCACGACGTACCAGCCGCCATCGGCATCCAGCTGCTGGTCGTAGGGCACCAGGGCGTCGTCGTGGATGAAGCCGGTTTCGTTGCTGAGCGTGCGGACGTAGCAGTAGTTGCTGTTCCCGTCCTGTCCGCCGTAGTAGCTGATCACATAGACCATTTCGCCGTTCTCATGGCGTCCCTTGTTGTAGCCCACGCCGTCCCGGGAGCTGGGCTGGGAGTACAGGTAGCAGTAGCCATTGGGCTTCTTGCTGCGGATCACATACCAGCCCTCGGACACGTTCTCCCAGACGTTGCCGTAAAACCGGGTCAGGGCGTAATCATGCATATAGCCGGTTTTGCCGCTCTGGGTGCGCACATGGCAGTAATTGTTATTGCCATCCCTGCCGCCGTAGTATTCCAGCACATAGACCTTCGACCCGTTCTCATACGGGCCCAGGTTCCGGCTGACGCTGTCGCGGTCGCTGGGCTTGGAGTAGAGGTAGCAATAGCCCTGGGGATTCTGGCTGTCCACCACATACCAGCCCGCGCCGGATGCGGAGGCGCAAAGGGGCGTCAGGAGGCCAAGCAGCAGCGTCAGGCAGAAGGCCACGGACAGAAAGCGTTTCATCGGCATGCTCCTTTCAAGCGGGATTCACCCATATAACGGATCCACGCGGAAAAATCTTCCGCTGCATACAAAGAAAGCGCAATCTTCTGTACATTCCCGGGAGATGTAGTATACCAGCAACCGTCCCGGCGCGTCAATCGCTGATCCTGTCGTATCCGCACGAAGCGCCTGCGTTGTACATCCCCTGTTCACCCGTGGACAAGCGCCGCCCCTTCGTGCTATAATGCTGCCAGGCGACACAAGGAGGAGAAACGGCATGAAACACTATGGCCTGATTGGAGAAAAGCTGGGGCACAGCCTGTCCCGGCCCATCCATGAGGCGATCTTCCGGGAGATGGGCATCGACGCGGATTACCGCATCATCGAGATTCCGCGCGACAGCTTTGACGCTCAGACCCGACACCTGCTTGCCACGCTGGACGGCTTCAACGTCACCATCCCCTACAAACAAGCCGTGATGCCCCTCCTCCGGGACATCGATCCGGCAGCGGAGGAAATCGGCGCGGTCAACACCGTGCTCTGCCACGCGCAGAAGGGCTTCAACACCGACGCGGCGGGCTTCATGGGCATGCTGCGCCACTATGGCATTGATCCCGCCAAGGGGGAAAACAGCTATATCCTGGGATCGGGCAGCACGGCGAAAACCGTCCGCGCCTGCTTGAAACGGATGGGCGCAAGGAAGGTCACCGTGGTCAGCCGCCACCCGCAGCAGATGGATGAAATCAGCTACGCGGACTTCTACCAGGTCTTTCCCCGCACTGGCGGCACCATCGTCAATGCCTCCAGCGCGGGCATGTGGCCCCGAAAGGACGAGGACAACATCTGCGCCATTCACCCCTCCCGGGTGGACGAGATGATGCGCTACGCCCTGGGCGTGGCGGATGTGGTGTATAATCCGCCCCACACCTTCCTGACAAAGGCAGCGGAGCGCGCGGGCGTGCCCTGGTGCACGGGGCTGTACATGCTGGTGGCCCAGGCCGTGGAGGCGGAGGTCCTCTGGCAGGGCATGCCGATGCCCGAGTGCCTCGTGGAGAAGATCATGAAGGAGATGAGCATCCAATGAAGAAGATCCTGATCCTCAACGGCCCCAACATCAACCTGACGGGCCTGCGGGAAAAGAGCGTCTACGGCGCGAAAACCTATGACGACCTGATCGCCCTGTGCCAGGCGGAGGCTGCCCGGCTGGGCGCGGAGCTGCGGTGCGTCCAGTCCAACCACGAGGGCGCATTGATCGACGCCATCCAGCAAGCCTACTTTGACGGCTTTGACGGCGCGGTGTTCAATCCAGGCGGATACACCCACACCTCCGTGGCGCTGCACGACGCGATTGCCTCCGTGCCGATGCCGATCATCGAGTGCCACATGTCCAACGTGCACGCGCGGGAGGACTTCCGCCATGTGTCGATGACCGCCAGCGCCTGCCGGGGGCAGATCGTCGGCTTTGGCTTCTATGGGTATGTGATGGGCATCCGGGCCCTATGCGAGGAAAACTGAAACCAATGAGCGGCCTCCCTGCGAAATGCAGGGAGGCCGCCGCTGTCTATTAGGGGGATTACTTCGCCGCTTCCAGGAGGATGGCTTCCTCCACATGCGCGCCGGTATTGTTGTAGACCGGCACCAGGCGGAGATTCTCCGTCAGGCTGTCCAGCCGGTAGCAGACGCCATAGACCAGCGCGTCGCTGTCGATGCCGCCGATCCAGCCGTCCAGGTTGTAGCCCTCCACCGGCTTGTCGCCCGCGTAAAGCACCCACTCGCTGATCGTGTCGATCCTGTCGGGGTTCTCCCAGGTTTCCTTGATCCTGTGCCAGCTTTCGGGGCAGACCACGCGCACCTCGCCCTTCACGTCGATGGCGCTGATGGTCAATTCCGCCGTCGCTTGCCAATCTGCGCCCTTGGCGGAGCCATTCAGCTTCATCCCAGCGGAAGCATCCTTTTTCACCGTGAAGGGATGCCAGGTGGTTTCTTCGCGGCTGCCGAAGCTGGTGTACAGGGCCTCTGCCGTCTGGTAGTAGGTGGTGTGGCTGGTGAAGGTGCCCAGGGAGAAGGTCACCTCGTCGGCGGCCAGCTCCGGGGGCACGACGCATTCCTTCCAGCCCATCAGCTTGCCATCCCCGGTCGGGTAGAGGTCGCCGCCGATGATGTCCGCGTACTCGTTGCCGATCTGCAGCCCGTCATGGACGTTGACGTAGGTGAGCTCCGCCCAGCGGGGCATGCTGCCATCCAGGTAGGTGGCGATCTGGCATTCGGGATTCTTCGTGATGTCGCTGCCCTTTTCCTGATAGGCCGCACCATATTTGCGCTGGTAGGTTTCGCCAGGCTCTACCCAGTCCCAGTTGACGATATCCGGCGTGCCCTCGCCCAGGGTGATTTGCTCATAGGGGCCTTCCTTCAGGTAGGAGATAAACACGCGCGTGCCGTCGTAGTACGCCTGCTGGATGGTCACCGTCACGCCCTCGGGGGTGGTGAAAACCTTGTCCATCACGGTGGACACGCTTTCCAGCGCGGGCAGGCGGCTGTCCGCACCCGGCCACTGGCCCAGCTGCCCGAAGAGTCCCAGCCCCGCAGCCACCGCCACAGAGCCCATCATCATCACCAGCACAATGGCCAGTGCCAAACCAACATTGAGTTTGCTTTTCACTTTGATTTCTCCCTTCGCGGCGCGCAGGATGCTGTCCCGCCGGGAGGGCAGTGCTTCCACGCCGGAGAGGCAATCGTTCAGGGCCGCACGGACGGCCTGGTCGGATATGTTGCAGTCCTTCATGGCGCTTCCCCTCCTTCCAGCGCAATGCTCAGCGCACTGCGCGCCCTTTTCAGTCGATTGATCACCGCAGGCGGGCTGATGCCCAGGGCCTGCGCCGTTTCACGGATGTTCATCCCCTGATCGCAATGCAGGAGGATCACCTCCATCTGCTTCCTGGGCAGCGACATGATGGCGCTCGTCAGGGCGATGTGCTCCACGCTGGGCGGAGCGACGGGCAAGGGCAGCTCCTCCAGGTTCGTAGCAGCGTCCACATGGCGGAACCAGCTGCCCCGGAGCATGTCCTTGCAGGTGTTGATCGCGATGCGCATCAACCAGGTTTTCTCGCTGGATTTGCCGTTAAACCTGCCCATATGCCGGTAGGCCTTCAGGAAGGTTTCCTGCACCGCGTCCTGGGCAAGACCGACGTCCCGCAGATAGACGCAGCACAGCCGCAGCAGGTCTTTTTCATAAGCCAACACCATATGATTGAGTCTTTCCTCCCTGTCCGGGCCCTGGACTGGAGTCATGCTGTATCCTCCTCCTTTCATTTGATTAGACGAAGCAGGCAGCGGAAATGATAAACGCGCCGCTGAAAAATGGCTAATTTCTGATCGCAGAAAGCTGGTGTGGAACGCCCCCTGGGTCGGGGAAGCTCCACACCAGCTTGTGACGGATAGACCGCGTCAGTATTCCTTGATGATTTCCTCAATGCCGTAGACCTTCCTGAAATGGGCCAGGTCCTTCTCCGACTGGATCATCATGACCTCCACCAGGGTATGATCCTCCCGGTTGCGGAAGCCGACCACCCTCTCCCCCGTGCAGATGGAGCAGCGCATCACCGCGTACTGCTTCTCCCTGTCAAAGAGGATCTCCTGGGCCAGGCGCTTTTGGAAGGAGGGAACTTTGCCAAAGTCCTGGTGCAGCTCGATGGCGAGCACGACCCCGAAGGCAAGCAGCACCACGCCGCCCAGGATACACAGCGGCACGCAGAGATCACCCGTCAGCAGGAAGATCAGCCCGGGCAGGATAAGGCCGAGCAGCAGCCCCGCGCCGAGCCAGGGCAAGGCAAAAAGCCGGGAGTTGAGTTGGGGGAGCGTTCGTTTTTTCATGGCCGGCCCTCTTCGTCACGCTTCGCCGGCATCGCGCACCCTGTTGACCCATGCGTCCAGGAAGGCCATCTGCTCCGGGGTGTGGAACCAGTGCTCGCCCGCTTCCATGACGGTGAGGGTCGCGCCGGTGCGCACCGCGAACGCCGTGATGGTTTCCCGGGTGGTCAGGTGGTCCTGCCCGGCATAGAGGATGTGGGTCGGGATGCGCCATGCGATGGGGTGCTCCCGCGCATAACAGAGGTATTCCCATTTCAGGGGCTCCCCGAAATCCGTGGCAATCACGCCCCGGCGGCGCAATTCCTCCTCCGTGACGCGGGCCCAGCCCATCATGTCAGTGATGAGCCGCTCCATGTCCACCACGGGGGAAATGAGGTATGCTTGCGAGATGGGCTTATCTGCCAGCGACAGCATGGCAAAATACGCGCCGATGCTGCCAGCGATGAGCGCCACATCATCGTAGCCTTCGGCCAGCTGGTCGAACAGGCGGGGGAACTCTTGGCAGGCCTCCCAGGGGGTCTGGGCGTGGTAGGCCATGCCGACCACGCTCCAGGTTGCAAAGAGCGGCTGATAATGCGCCGCTTCCCCGGCATTGCCGCCCTTGCCATGGATGTAGATCGCCAAACGTTTCATCGGATGTGCTCCTGTCAGGCATGCTCAGCCAGGTACTGCTCAAATGCCGCCGTCCTGGCCCAGTATTGGCTGCCCCAGTTCTCAAAATTCCATTCGTCCATGTAGTCGTTGCACTCGTAGTCGACGTAGTACAGCACGCCGCCATGGGGGATGAAGTTGGTCGGGAAATAGTCGATATTGATGCGGGCGGGGTAGAGCAAGGCGCACATGTCCCGCATCTGCGCCAGGTAACGCTCGTCCATCCGGCCAGCTTTCACCAGGTCGAAGACCGTCTCCCCCGGGATGTATTCCTTCACGATGCGCTCCGCCTGGGTGTCCACCGCCAGCAGCCGGGGCATGGGGATGCCGATGCCCGTCAGCTTCTCATACGCCCACAGCTCGGACTGTATCTTGTCCCCGAACTGGTAGTAGGCGCAAGGCTCGTGGTGAGTCTGCTTGAGGACGAATGGTGCCCCCTCCCGCTCGGCCAGGTAGGAGTAGCCGCCCTTGCCCTTCCCCAGCAGGCGGAGGATGCGGTATTCCTCGCCGTTCACGGTCATGATTTCCGGCATGTCAGGCCTCCCTCACTGCGCGTCGCTCATGGTGTTCAGCTTCG
>JAQXLU010000163.1 GCA_029012285.1 Clostridiales bacterium
TGCACCTCGGAGCGGCTGCCCACCCCGAGGGTCACCAGCCAGCGGTCAAGCCGCAGCATCGGCCTTCTCCTTCACCTGATGCAGATATACGGCGGGCAGCAGGTTTTTCAGCGGCAGCACGGGGAGCAGCAGCACCAGCACGCCGCCGATGAGCAGCGCGCCCTGCCGCGCACTCAGCGCGAAGGAGGGCAGCGTGAGCTGCTTGAGGGCCGCTACCAGCGTCCGGGCATAGTCGCCCAGCGCGACAGCCGCCACCGCAGCGAAGGGCACCACCAGCAGCATGCCCGCGAACCACAGCGCGGTCAGGGACAGGCGATGGCCCTTCACCAGGCGCTTGTCTCCCATGGCCACGGCATGACGGCTGCCGGAGTGCACGCCGCAGCCCACCATGATGAGCAGGCAGCTGGCCACAACCGCCCCCAGGACGAGCATCAGGCCGTCCACCACACTGCCGCCGATGTTCTTGAAGATGCGCATCAGGGTGACGACATCCACCAGGCCGCACACCGCCACATACAAAACCGTCACGCCGGTGATGGTCAGGCTGCTCCACAACAGGATGCAGGCTGTTCCCTTCAGCCCCCGCCATAGCTTGCGTCCATAGTCCTTGGTGGAAATCAGCTGCAGGGAGAACACGCTGCCGCCGCTTTGCATGTCCTGAAGCGCCAGGGCATAATTCTGCCGCGCGGGCAGCACGATGAGCAGATACAGCGGGATGCTCAGGAGCGAGAGCGGCGCAAGGGGCTTGTCCAGGCAGAACAGCAGCGGCGTGAGCGCCATCGCGCGCAGCACGAGCTCCACCAGCAGCGCCAGACAGAGCTGGGGGAGGTTCTTCCTGTACAGGTGCAGGGATTCCTTCAAAACAGGCTTCATTTTCATCGGAAAAGCCCCTTTCTTGCAAGCATGCAATATAAATTCATCCTATTATACACGTAAATGGCGGGAATTGCAATTCCATATCGGTTTATGGTAGAATGTTTCATACAACTTTCACCCGGAGGAAGCCGCCATGTCCCTTCGCCTGACGCTGACCGCCCTATCCAGCCAGTACATCCACATGCCCCTTGCCCCCTTCTGCCTGAAAAAGGCGGTGGAGCGCGCAGGGCTCGACGTCGCCACCACCATCTGTGATCTGAACATCAACGACACCCAGGAGGAGCTGCTCCGCCATCTGATGGAAGCACAGCCGGATGTGCTGGGCGTCTGTGTGTATATCTGGAACAGGGAATGCGCCGCGCGGCTGATCCGCCGGGTGAAGGCGCTCCGGCCGGAGATCACCGTGATCGTCGGCGGGCCGGAGGTCACCTTCTCCGTAGCGGAAACCTTCCGGGAGATGCCCATCGACTACCTGCTGCGCGGCGCGGGCGAGGAAAGCCTGCCCGCCCTGCTGCGGGCGCTGATGTCGGATGGCGATGTCTCCGCCGTGCCCGGCGCATGCTACCCGACCGCCGATGGGCTGCACACCGCTCCGCCCGCGCCCTCCCCCGCGCCCCGCAGTGACCTCTACGACGAGGCATGGCAAGGTACGCTCAACGGGCGCATGGCCTATGTAGAAACCTCGCGGGGATGCCCGTTCCAGTGCGCGTTCTGCCTTTCCGGCAACAAGGAAGCCCCCGGCAGCCACGCGGTGCAGTTCATGCCCACGGAGGAAGCCCTGTCGCTGCTCATCCGCCTGGGCAGCAGCCAGGCGGGGCACACGACAGTCAAGCTGATCGACCGCACCTTCAACTGCCACAAGGAGCGTACCATGGCGCTCCTGGGCGGGCTGATTGAGGCCAAGCGACAGGGTCGCCTGGGGGATGTGTGCTATCACCTGGAGGTGGCGGCGGACCTGTTTGACGACGAGGCTCTGGCGCTGCTCTCGACGGCTCCGCCAGGGCTGTTCCAGATGGAGGCCGGGCTGCAATCCTTCCACGCTGCCACGCTGGACGCCTGCCGCCGCCACACCGACATGGACAAACTGACCGACCGCATCCGGCGTTTGCTTGCCCCGGGCAACATCCATCTGCATATCGACCTGATCGCCGGGCTGCCGGAGGAGGACTTCTCCACCTTCGGGCAGAGCTTCGACCGGGCCTTTGCGCTCATGCCCCACCAGCTGCAGCTGGGCTTTCTGAAATTCATCCACGGCAGCGAGCTGCGCGCTGAAAGCTGGGGCGCGCGCTTCGCCCCCGACCCGCCCTACGAGGTGCTGTCCACCCCGTGGATCACCTACGCCGAGCTATGCCGCCTCCATGCCGCCGCCGAGGCCGTGGAGCGCATCCACAACAGCGGGCGCTTCCTGCTTGCGGAAAGGCTGGCGCTGGCAAGCGGCATCCGCCCCTTTGACCTGTACCTGCGCCTGGGCGAACGCATGACTACTCGTCCGGGCCGCTGGAGCCTTGACCAGTTGACCCGTCTGGTCTACGATGCCTTCCTTGACCTGGGCGTGGAGGAACGCGCCCTGCGCGACGCGATGCTTATCGACCGCCTGGCCACGGACAACACCGGCTACCTGCCGCCCTTCCTGCAAGGCGACATGACCGCGCTGAAAGCCGCCGCCCGCGCCTACCGCGAGCGCCACCCGGAGGTGCGCCACCCGCGCGTAACCCTGCTGTCAGACGGTAGCGCCGCCGTCGCCGTGTGGATGCAGAAGCACCCCGTCACCCAGCGGGGCGTGGTCGAGATCGTCCGGTGAAATCGCAACGGTGCTGCTGGGGAAGCCCACGACTCCCTCGGCAGCACCTTTGTGAATTTCTCTTTTACATATCTCTTAATGCAAATCCTGAATGCTCATTTTCTCAACTTGCTTATTGCGATTTCGCTTTCCCCGGCAGGTAAAGTAGATCGCCACCAGGATGAGCGTGGGAATGTTGCCCAACAGCCATACAAGCATCATCTGCGCAATGAAGCCCACCGTCACGCCTTCCGAGGGAACTGCGATACCAAAGGGGATCATCAGGCTCATGAGAAAAGCAATGCACGGCAGCACAAGCCCCGGCCATTTGCTTTCTGTTTTGGAAAGAAACACCTGCAACACCAGCACGCTGGCATAGACCAGCAGCATCACCCAGTTGATCATGATTTCACCTTCCCCTGCGTTTTTTTGTACTCGCCAATCAGCAGCTTGGCTGTGTCAAAGTCCAGCTTTTCATTGATGGCCAGCCGCTTAATCAAGGCGATATAGGGTTCTCCCTCAGTTTCATCGCTGATTCTGATTTTTTGAATCAACCTGTCAAGCCTCAACCGAACCGTCGGATAAGTGACCTCATACTGTCTCGCTATTTCCTTCAGGGAGCCGGAAGCCAGCAGAAATCTCTTGACGAATGATAGATCCTCATCATCCAGGTTGTTCAGCCACTCGGGAATCGCTTGAAGTGCCATTGCACCGCCTCCTTTAACAATATTCATTATATACTTTAATATTATTAAAGTCAATATCCATTTTTTTCTTTTAATAAAATAAGGTGCTGTTGCAGAAAACCTCTCAACAGCACCTTCATATGCGACTCACCTGTTATTCCACCACAACCTCCACGCCGATGTCGTGGGCGGCGAACAGGTCGGCCTGCTCCGGCCTGGCGATCACCAGGTCGATGCGCAGGTTGCGTACCGCGTCCTTGAAATGCGCCCAGTCGCTCACCGGCAGCACGCGATCCACGCAGCGCAGGGCGGACAGGGATTCGCAGCGCTCCGTCAGGGATTCGGCATCGCCGTCGTCCACCACCGCCACCGCAAGCCAGGTGCCGCGCTCCTTGGCCTGTTTCAGCCACACGATCTCCTCATGGGTCAGTGCCGGGAAGGTGCCGCCCACCAGCACGCGGCGGGTCTCGCCATCCAGGCGGCGGCGGTGGAGCGCGCTCTCAAAGCGCACATTCATCTCGCTCTGCTTCACCTCGCGGGTCTTGTCGCGGGTCATGAGGGCCACGCCCAGCTCGGCGGGGGACATCATCCCCTTCACCACCGCGTTCACCCCGGCGGCGATGGGCATTTCCACCTGATAGCGCTCGGCCAGCTGCATGGCGGCGGGCAGGGCATTGATGCCCTCCACCACCATGCCGACCGCTTTGACGGCTTCCTCTGCCTTCATGCCCTGACCCATCAGCATACCGCAGCGGTTGTTGCGGCTGTGGACGGAGGTCGCGGTCACAATCAAATCGCCGATGCCCGCCAGGCCGTAGAAGGTCTGCTCAGAGCAGCCCATGGCCAGCCCCAGCCGGGTGATTTCCGCCATGCCGCGGGTGATGAGCAGCGCCTTGGCGTTGTCCCCGTAGCCAAGGCCCGTGGAGATGCCCGCCGCTAACGCCATGATGTTCTTCAGCGCGCCGCAGAGCTCCACGCCCAGAACATCGGCGTTGGTGTAGGTGCGCATGCAGGGGGAATTGGGGTGCCGCCCCTTCATGAACACATCCTGCACGACCTCGGCCACATCCATATCGGTGCAGGCAGACACAATGGCGGTGGGCATGTCCAGCGCGACCTCCTCGGCGTGGGTCGGGCCGGAGAGCGCCACCAGCTTCACCTGATCGTGCCGCCCGTCCTTGCGCAGCTCGTCCCGGATGACCTCCGTCATGGTCAGCAGCGTATCCGGCTCGATGCCCTTGGCCACATCGACGATGATCTGCCCGTCGGGAATAAAGGGCGCACATAGCGCCGCCGTGGCCCGCACAAACACCGAGGGCACGGCGAAGAGCAGCATATCCTTCCCCTCACAGGCGACCCTTGCATCGCTCGTGAAGGCGATGTCCGGGGAGATGGTCAGCCCGGGCAGATTGGGATGGGTGCGGCTGGTGGAGAGCGCCTCCGCCTCCTGGGGGAACTTCGACCACACCGTCAAGCGATGCCCGTTGCGCTCCAGCAGCCTGGCCAGCGCCACACCCCAGGTACCCGAGCCCAATATACCGATGGATTTCGTTTCACACATAGTCATTCCTCAGGGCACATGGCCCATGCCTCGTGATTGTTCTTGCACCCATAAGCATTCGCCGCGCGGGGGCGGAAACCCTCCCTCCTGGCGGGAAGATGCTTGGGGCTTCAAGCTTCCTCCGCCAACTCGGACAGCAGGCGGGCAAATTCAGGCATTTCCCGCTTCAGGCGGACAAAGCGGCCCTCCCGGTTCAAAAACACGTGCTCCGATTCGCCCCTCAGGACGGTGACAGGCTCGTCCCCCTGCTTGACCATCTCGTAGCGCATCACCAGGGTCACGCCGTTGAAGGACTTGACGGACAAGCGTACCTCCACCCGGTCGTCGAAGGTGGTGGGGGCAAGGAACTTCATGTTTAGCGCCGTCACCGGGGAGAGGACGCCCATCGCCTCGATGCGCGCATAGGGCCAGCCGAGCTGCTCCATGAAGGCCACGCGGGCCTCCTCCATCATGCGGATGTAGTTGCTGTGGTGGGTCACGCCCATGCGGTCAGTTTCATAGTAGTGGACGCGGTGGATATAGGGGTTCATGTCAATCAGCTCCCATTGTTTACAGATACGTCCATAGCAGCGACACGCCGGAGACCATCAGCAGCACGTTGACCACGATTTTCATCACCCGGACGTTCATTTTCCCGCTGCATTTCACGCCCAGCGCCAGGCCCACTGCCATGAAGGGCAAGAGTACCGCCGCGTTTTTGAGGGTCGCGACGGTCAGCAGCCCGGTGAAGCCATACGCGAAAACGCGAAAGAGGTTTTCCACCGCAAAGATCATGCACATGCTGCCCTTGTAGGTGGCATCGTCCCTCGTGGTTCTAGCGAAGTAGGCCGCCAGCAGCGCCCCCACGCCAAACAGGCCGCACAGCACGCCCGAGGCCACGCCCAGCGCCGCCATCAGCGCCGGATGCGCCGGCTTTACCGCCTGTTGCCGCGCCCGATAGCAGCCCTCCAGACCCAGCAGAATCAACACCAGGCCGAAGATGAGCTTCATGACCATCACGTCCACCCGGGAGAGCAGCAGCACGCCCAGCGCATCCCCGGCTAAGGTCATCAGCAGGGGCGGAAGGGCCAGCTTCCAGTCGATGCTGCGGCGGTGGACAAAGGCCAGCGTCAGGTTGGTGGGCACGCAGAGCAGCAACTCCACCGGGGTCAGCTCCGCATTCGTGCGGGAAAAGGCCATCATGCTGGTCACCACCAGCGTGTTGCCAAACCCGGCGACCCCCTTGACAAAGTATCCGGCCAAAACGGCCAGCATCCACAGGAGCATATCAATCGTTCCTTCCCACGTCGTAGTACATCGCCTCGTCGCTCGCGCGGTAGCCCAGGGCGGTATAGAGCCTCCGGCCCTCGTCGGTGGCGTCCAGGGTGATTTCCGTCACCCCGCGCGCCTCGGCCTCCCGGTGGAGCGACAGGATCAGTGCCCTGGCGACGCCGTTGCGGCGGTAGCCCCAGGCGGTGTAGACGTTCATCAGATGGGCGCGCTTGCCGGTGGGATGCCCCAGGGTCGGGATGCAGGTCTTGTAGCACAGCGTCGCGCAGCCCACGGGGATGTCCCCGTCCATGGCCAGCAGGGTGGTCTGGTCGGCATGCAGGAGGAAATCCCGCGTTGACGCGATGAACGCCGGTGGGAATTCATGTCCGCGCGGCAAGCCGCCCACCGCGCGCAGGCAATCCAGGCGGATGCGCAGCGCAGCATCCACCATATCCGCATCCACCCGGACGATGGCGGGCTTGGCCGGGGGAAGGAGCTCCACCCATGCGTCGAAATACTGCTCCATGAAATGTACAGCAGCCATGATTTCCTCCGCCGTGAAGGTCATGCCCTCGGGGGCAAGTACCCATTTGTCCTCCACGTCGTCCCGGCGGTGGATGACGGCGATGCGCTCCCCGGTGAAGGTCGTCAGTGGCACGTCCACGCCCAGGACATACGCATCCTGCCAGGCGCCATCCGGGGCCAGCACACCCGGCACCTCGCCGTAGTTGACGGGGTAGATCAGCGCCGGGTCGCGGGGATGGGCCGACCCCAGGGGCCGGTCGATGCGGGCGGTGATGCGCATGCGGATGCCTCCTTGCTGTTTCGGTGTGTCGCCTTGTGTGTATGATACCACCCAAACGGGGATTTGGCAAGGCCGGCAAGCTGCGCCGCGCCGGAGGACGAGAACACGGGAAATACTTGCGCTTTCTTCGACAATATGATATATTGTGCGCGTGAATTCTACACGAACCGGAGATGATCCCATGCCGAATTTCAGCCTGAACGACAGCGTATTCGAGGCAGCGGCGAATCAGTTCGCCACACCCTTTCACCTCTACGACGAGGCTGGGCTGCGCCAGAACGCCCGCGACCTGAACGCCGCCTTCGCCTGGTGCGGCGATTTCAAGGAATACTTCGCCGTCAAGGCGCTGCCCAACCCGGCCATTTTGCGCATCCTGAAGGAGGAGGGCTGCGGCGTGGACTGCTCCAGCGCCACGGAGCTGATGCTCGCCCGCGCCTGCGGCTTTTCGGGCGAGGAGATCATGTTCTCCGCCAACGCCATGCCCTATCAGGAGTTCTCCGCTGCCCGGGCGCTGGGCGCCTTCGTCAACCTGGATGATGTGACCCACATCGCCATCCTGGAGGAAAACGGCGGCATCCCGGAGACCATCTGCTGCCGCTACAACCCCGGTGGAGATTTCCGCATCGGCACGAAGATCATGGGCAACCCTGGCGATGCGAAGTACGGCTTCACCTACGCCCAGCTGCAGCAGGGGCTGAGGAGCCTCAAGGCCAAGGGCGCAAAGCGCTTCGGGCTGCACTCCTTCCTGTCCTCCAACAACACCGACACGTCCTATTACCCCACCCTGGCGCGGCTTTTGTTCAAGGCTGGGCGCGATCTGGCGGAGGAGGTCGGTCTGCCGCTGAGCTTCATCAACCTCAGCGGCGGCGTGGGCATCCCCTACCGGCCCGACGCGCCAAAAACGGACATCTTCGCCGTGGGCGAGGGTGTGCGCAAGGCCTATGAGGAGATCTTCCCCGAGGGCGGCGTGGCCATCAAGACCGAGCTGGGCCGCTGGATGAGCGGCCCCATCGGTTGGCTCGTCACCCGCGCCATTCACCGCAAGGACACCTACAAGCACTACATCGGCGTGGACGCATGCTGCGCCAACCTGATGCGCCCGGCGATGTACGGCGCATACCACCACATCACCGTCTGCGGCAAGGAGCAGCTGCCCCACGACCACATGTACGACGTGGTCGGCTGCCTGTGCGAGAACAACGACAAGTTTGCCATCGACCGCATGCTGCCCCCCATCGAGAACGGGGATTTGCTGGTGATTCACGACACCGGCGCGCATGGGCACGCGATGGGCTACAACTACAACGGCCGCTTGCGCTCGGCGGAGGTGCTCCATCAGGCGGACGGAGCCTTCCGGCTCATCCGCCGCGCCGAAACGCCCCAGGATTACTTTTCCACCCTCGACATCGACCCCGCCGCCAAGGAGCTGGGACTGTAAATCGCATTGACGCGCCCGGAGTCGTTTCCGGGCGTCTTGCTTTTGACGCAGCGTCCGCCGTATGGTATGATGGAAGCAGCTTTCCACAGGAGGAACGTATGGACATCCTCTATCACGACCGCGATCTGGCGGTCATCCTCAAGCCCGTGGGGATGGATTCGGAAGCCGCCGTGCCCGCAGCCCTCATGCAGGCCCTGGGCGGGGCCTGCTTCCCGGTGCACCGGCTTGACCAGAATGTCGGCGGGTTGATGGTCTACGCCCGCACGAAGGCCGCTGCCGCCGCGCTCTCCCGCGCGGTGACCGAGGGCGCGATGATCAAGGAATACGTCGCCCTCGTCCACGGCACGCCCGAGCCCTCGGGGGACTGGAGCGACCTGCTCCTCAAGGACGCGCGGCAAAACAAGGTGTTTGTCGTCCACCGGGAACGCAAGGGGGTCAAGCTGGCCAGGCTCACCTTCACCCGATTGACCTCCAGCGACCCCGCGCTGGTGCGCATCCGCCTGTACACGGGGCGGAGCCATCAGATTCGCGTGCAATTCGCCAGCAGGAAGCATCCGCTGGTGGGCGACCACAAATACGGCGCGCGGGACGATGCTGCCACGCCCATGCTGTATTCCTGCTGCCTCACCTTCCCCTGGCAGGGCAAGACGCTGCGCTTTGAGCATCTGCCGGACTGGGCGCTGACCGCCCCGGAGGAACAACCATGAAGCACATCATCCACATCTACGGCGCGTCGGGCTCAGGCACCAGCACCCTGGGAAGGGCGCTATCGGACGCAATGGGCCTTGTCCTGATGGACAGCGACGATTATTTCTGGCTGCCCACCGACCCGCCCTTCACCACCAAACGCTCCATCGACGAGCGGCTGGCGCTGATGCGCGCCGACATCGCCGCGGCGGACAGGGGCGTGGTGATTTCCGGCTCGCTGACGGGCTGGGGTGATCCGCTGATGCCCCTGTTCACCTGCGCCATCCGCCTCGTCACGCCAACGGCGGTGCGCCTGGAACGATTGCGTCAGCGGGAATATGCCCGGTTTGGCGCACGCATCCTGGAGGGCGGCGATATGCACGAGGCGCACCTGGTTTTTCTGGACTGGGCCGCGCAGTATGACACGGGCGACGCCAGCATGCGCAGCAAGGCCTGCCACGACGCCTGGGAGCAAGGGCTGTCCTGCCCCATCTTGCGCCTGGACGGCACGCAGGCGCTCAGCGAGCTGCTTGCCGCCGTCCAAAGGGCCATTGTGGATACGGACTGATCATGAAAGGCTCATCCGCGAGGAGGTTTCATGCCTCCTGCGGATGAGCCTTTTTCTATGCCTGATCAGCTTTCTCGATGGCTTCCAGCGCTTCATAGACCCGCAGCATTTCGCCCACGCTCCAAGCCTGGGCGAAGCAGCCCCGGCTGAAGGCGGGCACATCGCCATCGTAGATTTCCGGCAGCTGCCCGATGCAGCCCTCCCGGAGGGTCGCCTCCATGGGCAAGAGCATCTCGCGGACGGCCCTGGCGGCCTCCACCGTGCCCCCGTGGGTGCGCAGGTACGCCAGGTAGTACGCCCCCAGCGGGAACACCCACGCCGTGCCCTGGTGATAGGCCATGTCGCGCTCCGATTGCGGCCCCGCGTAGACGCCGTGATATTGCTCGTCCTCCGGGGAGAGGGTGCGCAAGCCGCAGGGCGTGTACAGGTGGGCGTGCACCGCGTCCACCACAGCGCGCTCCTGCGCCGGGGTGAGCACGGGGAAGGGCTGGGTGACGGCCCATATCTGGTTGCACCGGAGCTGCTCATCCGCCGCCGTGCCGGAGAGCACATCCCGCAAGCAGCCCTTGTCTGCCATCCAGAAGGCCGCGAAGGAGGTCTTCACCCGCTGGGCCAGGGCTGCGTAATCCGCCCGGTCCAGGCCAAGGCGCGATGACAGCGCGTCCATCACCCGCAGCGCGCTGTACCAGGACGCATTGATCTCCACCGGCTTCCCATGGCGGGGCGTGGGGAGGATTTCTCCCACCCGCACATCCATCCAGGTCACCTGGTCAAGGCCCTCCCCAGCGCAGATCAGGCCGTCCGCGTCCATGTGGATGCCGTGGCGCGTCCCCGCCCGGTAGGCGCGGATGATGCGCTCCAGCACCGGCCAGGCTTCCCGAGCGAAGGCGAGGTCGCCGGTTTTCTCAACGTACAGCCACACCACGTTCACCAGCAGCAGCGCGGCGTCGGCGGTGTTGTACATCGGCTCTGCCGTGCCCTCTGGGAAGAGGTTGGGCACCAGGCCGTCCCGCTCGTAGCGCAAAAAGGTGCGCAGGATGCTCCTTGCGTCCTCGTAGCGTCCCGTGCTGAGGGTGCAGCCGGTCAGGGCGATCATGGTGTCCCGCCCCCAATCCCCGAAGAAGGGATACCCGGCCAGGATGGTCTTGCCCCCTGTGGAGGCCCGCTTGGCGATATACGCATCCGCCGCGCTGACCAGCTGCTGCGCCACCGGGTCGGTCAAGCCGGACTGCGATCGCAAGGCCTGCATGCGCTGCCTGTGGGATGCAAGGATGGCCTCCGCGGTCAGGTCGCAGGGCTTGTCGGAGAGCACCAGCGTCAGGGCAGTAGTTTCCCCGGGCGCAGCCGTCACGCAAATGCACCCCACGCTGGCGGCCAGCCCCTTCTCCGGGCGACCATCGGGTGCGTCGTGCCGGTAGGCCTGGAGCGCATACCGGGGCGCTTCGATCTGGCAGGGGGCGCTGGCAGAAAGGTATACGCGCTGGCTGCCAGCGACGATGCAGCCTCCCTCCAGCCCAACGGGCCAGTTTTCCAGCGGCGCATGCCCCTTCTCAAAGCCCAGCACCAGGGGGCGGACGGTCATTTGGCAAGGGTCGCCCGTGCGGTTTTCGACCGTGTAGACCACCGCCACGGCGTTTTGCTCGTAGGCCATGCCCACCTCACGCGTCACCCGGACGCCGCGCACATCATAGGCCCAGCGGGGCGTATCCTCCACCACAAGGGAGGACAGATGCCGCCAGCCGTCCTCCGGGGGCGTGGCGTCGGCAAACTCCTGGGTGGAGAGGAAGGCCGTCTGCCCGCCGCAGCGCAGCTCCTCCTGCAAGCGGGCCACCAGGGCCACCCGGTCGTTGGGGGCGGTGCGGGCGGACATCAGCAGGGCCTGATCCGCCCGGGTCATGGAAAAGGCCGCTGACAAGGACGAATACCCGCCCAGTCCGTTGGTGAGCAGATAGCAATGCTCCTGCGCCCGCTCGAGGGTCGGCGCGTCCTGTCTGCCAAGGATGAAGCGCATAGGGATTCCTCCGCATAATGGTTTTTTCCAGTATACCACGCCCGGGCAATCGCGGCAAGTCCTTGTCCAACCGGGGCTTTTGTGGTATGATGGGGAGGATGCTTTGTACCGTTCTCCATTCCGACCACAGGAGGCCAGAATAATGAAAGACCGCATGCTCTTCCTCACGTTGCTGCTACTGTGCCTGGTGCTCCCCCTGGGGGCGCAAGCCGCCGATGCACAGGGGCACATCCTGGACGCCACCGCCGATCTTGCCCCGATGGCGCAGGGCACAAAGGCCGACGGCGACACCGAGCTGGTGGGGGATTTCTTCACCATCCACTACTCCGAAAAGACGAAGATCGACAGCTCCAGCAAGACCTTCGACGATGGCTACACCGCCACACAGCGCATCAACTTCGGCGGCAAGACCCAGCCCGGCAAGGGCATGATCAACACCGTCCGCTTCACCACGCAGGAAGCCGCCACGCTGCGCTTCTGGTGGGTGTCCGGCGGCGATACGCGCCAATTCGCGCTCTATGACGCGCAGGGGACCATCCTCCAGCGCACAACGGTGGATTCGGTCAAGAACGCCCTGTACATCTCCGATTTTGCCATCAGCAACCCGGGCACCTACTACCTGGGCGTGCCGGACGGCAGCAACTACCTGTTCAAGATGCAGCTCACCACCGCCCCGCTGGAAACCATCACCGCCAGCCGCCGCACCTGGGCTGCGGTGGATTACCCCATGGTGTTCATGGCCGAGGACAAGCAGGACGGCACGATGGAGGTCACCGTGTACGCTTCCATCGGGTATGACGGCGGCGACGAGGTGATCGTGTCCATGCTGGACGAGGCCGGCCAGGTGGTGGCCAGCCGCCGCTCCATCGCGGACAAGGGGGAGCACATCCTCACCTTCGCGCCCCCGGCCTCCGGCAGGTATTCCTTCTCCGCCACGCTGAACCGCGAGGGGGAGGAGGGCAAAACCGACCCCGGCATCAGCGAGAAGTTCGTGCTTCCCCTTGGCACGCCGGTCATCAGCAGCGCCACCAGCGTGGGCGGCGGCAGCGTGGCCCTGGTGTGGACGGAAGTTCCCGAAGCCACGGGCTATGAGGTATTCGTGAACGGCACGTCCTGTGCCAGCTGTGAAACGACTGCCTTCACCGTCAGCGGCTTGCCCATTGGCGAGGCGGCGGTCTTCACCGTCCGGGCCATACGCGGCGACGAAGCGGGCCAGCCCTCTGCCGGGATCACCGCCATCCCCACCCAGGAAGCCCAGCGCGCCTGGAGCTTCGTCGTGTACGGGCCCTCCACCAACGCTGCGGACAACGGCTATGTCGGCTCTATCAACGAACAGGGCAGCGTGACCGTGTATTCCGAGAACGGCAAGGGCAAGATCCAGCCCAACGCGGACGACGGCGTGTCCTTCTACTACACCGCCATCCCAGCGGACAAGAACTTCACCCTGCGCGCCCATGTGCATGTGGACGCATGGGATTACTCCAACGGCCAGGAGGGCTTCGGCCTGATGGCGGCGGACTCCGTGCCTGCCCATGGCGCAGCCTCCTTCCTGACCAACCAGTACATGGCCCTGGCCAGCAAGATCGAGTACTATTTCGAGAACGGAAGAATCAGCGCCTCGGGGCAGAAGTACACCATGCGCCTGGGCCTGGGCGTGCTATCGAAGCTGGGCCGCACCCCCGAAACCCAGAGCGCGATTCTCGGTGTGACCTATCCGCTGGAAACCTCCGCCGCCATGAAGTCCGTGGAGGGGGTGGGCAACTACAACATCATCGGCAACAACACCAACCGCGACGTGCTGGACAAAACCGCCCTCACCATCGCGGAGCTGACCGATTTTGACCTGGCGATTCAAAGGAATAACACCGGCTATTTCATCACCTATTACGGTGAGGACGGCAGCATCATCGGCCAGTACAAGGATTATGACCCCGATGCGCTGACCAAGCTGGACGCAGAGCAGGTCTACGTGGGCTTCTTTGCCGCCCGCCGCGCCCGGGCGACCTTCTCCGACGTCACGTTGACCGTCCTTGACCCCGCCGAGGACGCCCCCGCCGAGGAAAAGCCGGTGGAGCGGATCACCCCCAGCGTGACCATCGTGTCCGGCTCCACCTCCGGCAACGAGGTCTATCCCCTGTCCTGGGTGAGCAACGTGGCCGGTACGGTGGACGTGTACATCACCACCGGCGAAGGCGACCAGGCGCTGGCGGCTTCCGGGCTTCCCTCTGTGGCGGAGATTCGCAACGACTACGCCCTGACCCTGCCCGCCACCGGGGAAATGCTGCTCGAGGTCGTCCTGACCCCCGACCCCGACGTGGGCGAGGGCCGCGCGCTGACCTCCGAGAAGGCCGTGTCCGCGGAGGCGGCGGTGGTCTACACCAACATGTATGCGACGCTTAGCGAAATCTGCGTATCCCCCAACGGCACGCCCAGCGGTCGCGGCACGCCGGACAGCCCGCTGACCCTCGCCACCGCCGTGCAGTACGTCCGCCCCGGGCAGACCATCCTGCTTGCGGAGGGCACGTACAACTTCGTATCCGCGCTGCGCATCCCCCATGGCATCGACGGTACGGCGGACGCGCCCATCCGCATGATTGCAGACCCCAGCGCCGCCACCCGGCCCGTGCTGGATTTCAAGGGGCTCAGCGCAGGCATCATCCACGGCGGCGATTACTGGTACTTCCAGGGCTTTGACGTGACCGGCGCCGCCAATGGGCAAAAGGGCTTCCAGGTGTCGGGCCACCATAACATCCTGGAGGGCATCCAGACCTACCACAACGGCAACACGGGCATCCAGATCAGCCGTTACGCAGGCAGCGACCCGGTGTCCGACTGGCCCAGCCACAACCTGATCCTCAACTGCACCTCGTGGGGCAATGCCGACGCGGGCTATGAGGACGCTGACGGCTTTGCCGCCAAGCTCACCTGCGGCGAGGGCAATGTGTTTGTGGGCTGCGTGGCGCACCACAACGCCGACGACGGCTTCGACCTATACGCCAAGCCGGAAACCGGCCCCATCGGCGCGGTCACCCTTGAGGACTGCGTGGCCTATGCCAACGGCATCCTGGAGGACGGCACCATCGCGGGCAATGGCAACGGCTTCAAGATGGGCGGCTCCAACATGCCCGGCGGACATCAGCTGCTGCGCTCCTACGCTTTCTTCAACCGCTCCAAGGGCATTGACGCCAACTCCTGCCCGGACGTCACGGTGGCCGACTGCGTCAGCTACAACAACCTGCGCTACAACGTGGCCCTCTACACCAACATCGAGCAAAACACGGCCTATCAGGCAACGGGCGTGATCTCCTTCAAGGACGCAACCATTGACGGCGGCGACCCCTCCCTGGGCGACGAGCTCAAGCCCCGGGGCACGCAGGATGCAGCCGCGATACGCAATGACAGCTGCTTCTACTGGGACGGCGCGCATGCCGTGAATGCCTCCGGGCAGGAGCTCACGGCGGAGGACTTCGTGTCCTTGGAATTCAAGGGTGTGAACCGCCATGTGGACGGCTCCATCGACCTGCAGGGCTTTTTACAGCGGTTGGATGCCGCCCAATAAGCGCCAGGGAGGATTGACATGAGAACCATCTATACCGGCGGGCAGGTTTTCACCGGGGCGCTGCCGCTCCAGGAGGCATTCATCGTCGAGGACGGGCGCTTCGTTGCCGTGGGCAGCACGCAGGACATGCTTTCCCTGCGCACGGCGAACGACGCCCTCGTGCCGCTGGAGGGACGCTTCGTCTGCCCCGGCTTCAACGACAGCCACATGCATTTGGTCAACTACGGCAACACCATGGAGCAGTGCGACCTGACCGGCCCGGCCACAGCCTCGCTAACAGCGCTCCAGGTCGCCCTGCGTCATTTCGCCCGCAGCCGGCAGCCCGCCCCGACAGCCTGGCTGATGGGGCGCGGCTGGAATCAGGATTACTTCACCCCCGCCACGGGCATCCCCACCAGGCACGACCTGGACGCGGTGTCCACCGAGTACCCGGTGTGTATCACCCGCTGCTGCGGGCACTGCCTGGTGGTGAACACCCGCGCGCTGACGCTGCTGGGCATCGACGGAAGCACCCCCTCCCCCGAGGGTGGCGAAATCGTCAAGGACGCGCAGGGCCAGCCCACCGGCGTCTTTCTGGACAACGCCATGACGCTGGTACACGCCCGCCTCCCCCGCCCCACCAAGGAGGACATCAAGCGGATGATCCGCAACGCCAGCGCGGCCCTGAACCGCTACGGCGTGACCTCCGTGCAGACGGACGATCTGTGCGCCTTCGACAGCGTGACCTGGCAGGAGGTGCTCTCTGCCTACCGCGAGGTGGAGGCGGAGGGCAGCCTGACGGTGCGCGTGTATGAGCAGAGCCAATTCACGGATGCACAGAGCCTGCGCGCCTTCCTGGACAGCGGCCTCACCACCGGCAGCGGCAGCGCCATGTTCCGCATCGGCCCGCTGAAAATGCTGGGCGACGGCTCCCTGGGCGCGCGGACAGCCTATCTGTCCGGCGCCTACGCCGACGACCCATCCACCCAGGGCCTGGCCATCTTCACCCAGGAGCAGTTCAACGAAATGATCTCCCTGGCCAACGAGCATGGCATGTCCGCCGCCATCCACGTCATCGGGGACGGCATCCTGGATCGGGTGCTGAACGCCTACGAATACGCCTTCGCCCGCTGCCTCCGGCAGGATCATCGCAGCAGTCTGATCCATGTACAGCTCACTCGCCCCGACCAGCTGGAGCGCATCCGCCAAATGAACCTCCACGCCCATGTGCAGGCCATCTTCATCGACTATGACGCGCGCATCGTCCGCGAGCGGGCCGGGGAAGCGCTATCCAGCACCAGCTATGCCTTTCACACCCTGCGCGCGATGGGCGTGCATGTCTCCAACGGCACGGATTGCCCGGTGGAGAACCCCAACCCCATGCGCGGCTTGCAATGCGCTGTGACCCGCCAGCCCCTGGACGGCAGCTTGCCCCCCTACCGCCCGGAGGAGGCCTTCACCGTAGAGGAAGCGCTGCAAAGCTACACCGCAGAGGGCGCCTTTGCCTCCTTCGAGGAGGACTTCAAGGGGCAGATCGCACCCGGTATGGCGGCGGATTTCGTCCTTCTGGACAATAGCCCCTTCACCGTATCGCCCCAGGACATCCACCGCATCCGCACCCTTCAAACCTACCTGAACGGCCAGTGCGTATACAGCGCCCAGGCATAAAGCAAGGCTGCACCGACACGCTCGATGCAGCCTTTTTGTATGGTTTTACTCTGCTTCTTTCCGTGGGTCTCATTGCCCCTGCGCCTTCGCCGCCTCCAGCAGCGCGCGCTTGCAATCCCAAAGCCGCTGCGACAGATCCACATAATACGTGTGCGGATTCTCAAACCGCTTGACTTCATCCCACAGCGTGCCCACCTGCTGCTTGCAGTAGCTGCGAATCTCCCGCAATGTCGGAAGCTGGTACACCAGCTTGCCGCCAAGGAAGATGGGCGCTTGCAATTCGCGCACGGTGAAATTCGTCAGCTCCTTGGTTTTCCAGGTGGCGGCGGGGTCGAAGATGGTGTGCGGCTGGGTCGGGTCAATGGTTTCGTCCCGCAGGGTCAATTCGTCCGCGATGGCCTTGCCGCTCTCGTTGTCGTAGAGCCGGTACAGGCGCTTGAAGTGGGGATTGGTGATCTTCGCCACATTCTCGCTCACCTTGATGCGCGGCACGACCGTGCCGTCCGCCTCCTCCACCGCAACCAGCTTGTACACGCCCCCGAACACCGGCGTGGACTTGCTGGTAATCATCCTTTCGCCCACGCCGAAGGTGTCCACCTGTGCCCCCTGCATCAGCAAATCGCGGATGAGGTATTCATCCAGGCTGTTGGACGCGGTGATCTTGCAGTTGGGCAGCCCGGCCTCGTCCAGCATCCGCCGGGCCTTCTTGGATAAATAGGAGATGTCGCCGGAATCCAGGCGGATGGCGCAGTTGGTGATCCCCCGGGGCAGCAGCACCTCCTTGAAGGCGCGGATGGCGTTGGGGATGCCGGATTTGAGCGTGTTGTAGGTATCCACCAGGAGCGTGGCGTTGTTGGGGTACATCTCGCAGTAGGTGCGGAAGGCCTCGTACTCGGAGTCGAACATCTGCACCCAGGCATGGGCCATGGTGCCGCCCGCGGGCACGCCGTACATTTCGTCAGTCAGGGTGCAGGCCGTGCCCGCCACGCCGCCGATGTAGGCCGCCCGTGCGCCGATGATCGCGCCATCCGCGCCCTGAGCCCGGCGGGAGCCGAATTCCAGCACCGTGCGTCCCTGGCTGGCCCGGACGATCCGGTTGGCCTTGGTGGCAATCAGCGACTGGTGGTTGATGGATAACAGCACATAGGTTTCGATCAGCTGCGCCTCGATGGCGGGGGCGCGCACGGTGAGGATGGGCTCATTGGGGAACACCGGTGTGCCCTCGGGGACGGCGTAGATGTCGCCGGTGAAGCGGAAGTGGCGCAGATAGTCCAGGAAGTCCTCGTCAAACTGACCCTTGGCGCGCAGATAGGCGATGTCCGCCTCGGTGAAGTGGAGCTGCTGGATGTACTCGACGATCTGCTCCAGGCCGGCGGCGATGGCGAAGCCGCCCCCGTCAGGCACGCTGCGAAAGAACACGTCGAAAATCACGTTCTTCTTATAAAAGCCGTTGCGGAAGTAGCCGTTGCTCATGGTGACCTCGTAGAAGTCAAAGAGCATGGAAAGGTTGCGATCAGCCATATCGTTCCTCCTGTCAGATGATGTCAATCTGGAGGGAAGCCATCACATCCAGCGCCTTCTGATGCAGCGAAGCGTCGTTGGATGCGCACAAGGCCGCGTTGACGCAAATGTCCGCCTCGGGCAGAGCCGCCTTGGCCAGCACCGCGTTGGAAATGACGCAGATGTTGGTCACCACGCCGCACAGCTCGATGGCGTCATACCGCTTTTCCTGCAAGCAGGCCAACAGCGCTCGCGAGCCAAAGGTGTCCTTGCAAAGCACCGTGTCGCCCGCCTGACATTCCTCAGCCACCGCGCCGTACAGACCGTGGCCCGCCGTGCCGCGGATGCAGTGGGGCACGGGCAGATACCGTCCCTCCCGGGTGGAGAGGTAGTCGGCCTCATGGGTGTCCAGGGTGAAGATCACATCCTCGCCCTGATTCCGCGCCTGGCGGATGCGCGATGCAATCCCCGCCTCCAGCGCGGCTGCAGCGGGATTCCCCAGGCTGCCTGTGACGAAATCCACCTGATAATCCACCACGATCAAGCACTTTTTCACAGGGGGTGTACCTCCAATATGATTGTTTACCAGCTTCATTATACATGAGGCAGGACGCTTCGTAAAGAGATTGTGACGCTTTTGACAATCTCCGTAGAAATATTGCCCTGCGCTTCCATGCAAACGCATTGAAAAAAGACGTGATCTATGGTACAATGCCCACGAAGCCCCTCGTTCTGAAAAGGGGTATGGTGTCGCTTTCCGAAATCGTTTTAGACCCCCATTCAAAGGAGGAACACGAACATGCAGTATGGCTATTTCAACGATCAGGCGCGGGAGTACGTCATCACCGACCCCCGCACGCCCATGGCCTGGGCGAACTACCTGGGCAGCCCCGACTACGGCGCAATCGTCACCCAGAATGCCGGCGGCTATTCCTTTGTGAAGTCCGGCGCAAACGGCCGCATCCTGCGCTACACCTTCAACCAGTTTGACGAGCCCGGCCGCTATGTCTACCTGCGGGACGACGAAAGCGGCGATTACTGGTCCGCCTCCTGGCGGCCGGTGGAAAAGCCCCTCGACCAGTATAAAACCATCACCCGCCACGGCACCTCCTACACGGAGATCGAGAGCGAATACGCGGGCATCAAGTCCGCCGTGCTCTACTATGTGCCCCTGAACGCCACCCACGAGGTCTGGCGCGTAAAGGTCACCAACACCTCCGACAGGGTGCGTACCATCTCCGCCATGTCCTACTGCGAATTGACCACCGAGAGCAATTACGAGCAGGATCTGGTCAATTTGCAGTATACCCAGTTCATCACCAACACCACCTTTGAGGGCGACTGCCTGGTGGAGCACATCAACCGCTTCTGCGGGGTGAACGAACAAGGCGAAAACGGCCGGGAGCGCGTCTTTGCCCTGGCTGGCGCGCCGGTGAAGAGCTACTGCGGCCGCCGCGAAAGGTTCCTGGGCGTGAACCGCTTCCGCAACCCCCAGGCGGTGATCGACGGCGATCTGGGCAATCAGCTCAACTTCAACGGCAACCCCTGCGGCTCGCTCCATGCCCAGCTGGTGCTTGAGCCCGGTGAGAGCCGGACCATCGCCTTTCTGCTGATGCAAAAGGCCCCCTCCGCCGCCCGTGAGGTCATTGCCCGCTATGCGGATGTGGAAAAGACCGTCGAGGGCGAATTGAAGGAGCTCATCGCCTACTGGCACGGCAAGCTGTCCGCGCTGGTGGTCAACACCCCCGATGCTAACTTCAACACCATGCTCAACACCTGGAACGCCTTCCAGTGCTTCACCACCTTTGTGTGGAGCCGCGCCGCCAGCCTGATCTACTGCGGCCAGCGCAACGGCCTGGGCTACCGCGACACCGTGCAGGACATCCAGGGCATCATCCACCTTGACCCCGAAATGGCCAAGGAGCGCTTGGTGTTCATGCTCAGCGCCCAGGTGCACCACGGCGGCGGCTTGCCACTGGTGAAGTTCGACCACAACGCGGGCCACGAGGATACCCCCGAGGACGACAGCTACGTCCGCGCCACCGGGCATCCCCACTACCGCGCCGACGACGCGCTGTGGCTCTTCCCCACCGTGTACAAGTATGTGGCGGAAACCGGCAACAAGGCCTTCCTGGATGAGGTGATCCCCTACGCCGACAAGGACGAAGGCACCGTGCTGGATCACCTCAAGCGGGCCATCGACTTCTCCATGAACCACCTGGGCGCGCACGGCATGCCCGCCGGCCTCCATGCCGACTGGAACGACTGCCTGCGCCTGGGCGCTGCGGGCGAATCCTCCTTCGTCGCCATGCAGCTGTACTACGCCATCAACGTGCTGGACGAATTGATGCCCGACACCCCCGAGAACGCCGAGTACCGCCAGTACCTGCACGAGAAGGCCAAGGAGCAAAAGGCGCTCATCAACCAGCATTTCTGGGAGGACGACCGCTTCCGCCGGGGCTACTCCGAGGAGGGCGCGATCATCGGCTCCAAGCACGACCTCGAGGCCTCCATGTGGATGAACCCCCAGTGCTGGGGCGTGATTTCCCGCCTGTCCACCCCCGAGCAGGCAGAAAAGTCCATGCAGACCGTCTATGACCAGCTCAACACCCCCTGGGGCGTGGAGGTCATGGGCCCCTGCTACAAGGAACACTACTTCGACGGCGCGCTGATGAAGCTGTTCAACCCCACCACCAAGGAGAACGGCGGCATCTTCTGCCAGCCCCAGGGCTGGGCGATCCTGGCCGAGTCCCTGCTGGGCCACGGCGGACGCGCGTTTGAGTACTTCACCGAGTCCTGCCCGGCTGCCTACAACGACCGCGCCGAGCTGCGCGAGGTGGAGCCCTATGTGCACAGCCAGTTCATCGAGGGGCATGAGTCCCCCCAGCCCGGTCGCGCCCATGTGCATTGGCTGACCGGCACGGCCTCCACCGTGATGGTGGGCTGCGTGGAGGGCATCTGCGGCCTGCGCCCCACCCCCGAGGGCCTGGTCATCAGCCCCGCCATCCCCGCTAAGTGGGACGGCTTCACCATGGACAAGACCTTCCGTGGCAAGCGGCTGCACATCGTGGTGGACAACAGCGCCCATCATGAGGGTGGCGTGCAGAAGGTGCTGGTGAACGGTGCGGAGGTTGCCGGCGTGCTGACCGACGACGTGCTGACCGACGGTTGCCAGATCACCGTGGTGATGTAAACGAATCCCCCGGAGCAGCGTACTCCCCCAGAGGGTGCGCTGCTCCCTTTTTTAATCTTCGCCAAAGCAGGAATCCACCCGCGGCAAATCGAATATGACAGATTATCGCATTTTTCGACCAGTTGAACGAAAGGGAGTGACCTTCTATGTCCCTGCATGCAGGAGAACATCTGCACGGCTTCACCGTGGACCGCGTCCGCCAGGTCGCGGAGCTTTCCGCCAGCCTGGTGGAGATGTCCCATGACAAAACCGGCGCAAAGCTGGTATGGGTGGACAACGGTGAAACCAACAAGCTCTTTTCCATCGCCTTCAAGACATTGCCGGAGGATTCCACCGGCGTGTTCCACATCCTGGAGCACTCGCTGCTGTGCGGCAGCGACAAGTTCCCGGTGAAGGAGCCCTTTGTCGAGCTGCTCAAGTCCTCCATGAACACCTTCCTCAACGCCATGACCTTCCCGGATAAGACCATGTACCCCGTGTCCTCCCGCAACGAGCAGGATTTCATGAACCTGACCGAGGTGTACCTGGATGCGGTGTTCGCCCCGGCCATCCTGCATAACCGCAACATCTTCTACCAGGAAGGCTGGCACATCGAGCTGGACAGCCCCGACAGCACCCCTACCTACAAGGGCGTGGTGTTCAACGAGATGAAGGGCGCGCTGTCCTCCGTGGGCGGTGTGATCGAGCAGGGCATGCGGGGGGCAATGTTCCCCGACACCTGCTATGGCTTCAACTCCGGCGGCGACCCCCGCGTCATCCCCACGCTGACCTATGAGCAGTTCCTGAATATGTACCGCCGCTACTACCATCCCTCCAACAGCCTGATCTGGCTGGACGGCGCAGTGCCGCTTGATCGGGTGCTAACGCTCATCGACGGCTACCTGAGCCGCTTTGAGCGCTCGGAGGAAAGGCACGACATCGCGTTGCAGACCCCCGTCACCTGCGAAAGGACGCAGTTCTACGAGGTGTCTGCGGCAGACGGCACCCAGAACAAGGCCATGCTGAGCCTGGGCAAGATCGTCGGCACGTGGCAGGACGTGCATCGCACCTACGCGGTGGATATCCTCTCCGACGCCCTCACCGGCAGCAATGAAGCGCCCCTCAAGCGGGCGCTGCTCTCCTCCGGGCTCTGCCAGGACATGGACATGACCGGGATTGGCGACTCTGCCCAGTCCGTCATGGTGCTGACCGTCAAGAACATCGACCCGGAAAACGCTCCAGCCATCCGGGCGCTCATCCGCAAAATCTGCGCGGAGCTGTGCGAGAAGGGCATCGGCAAGGATGAGCTGCTGGCCTCCATCAACCGCTACGAGTTCCGCTTGCGCGAGCCCAGCGAGCCCGCCGGGCTGATGCGCAACATCATGGCGCTGAACACCTGGCTCTACGGCGGCGACCCGCTGACTGCGCTCATCTACGACGACGCCTTCCTGGAGCTGCGCGCGATGGCCGAAAACGGCGGCTTCGAGCAGCTCCTGCACGAGCTGCTGGTGGATGAGGACGGGCTGCTGGTGATGCACACCCTGCCCTCTACCACCCTGGGCGAGGAGATGCGCGCCGAGGAAGCTGCCCGACTATCCGAGATTTCCGCCAGGTGGACGGCGCAGGAGAAGGCCGCCATCCTGGAGATGAACGAGCAGCTCCACGCCTGGCAGCAAACCCCCGATACCCCCGAGCAGCTGCGCACGCTGCCCATGCTCGACATCCGGGAGGTCAGCCCCGACCCGGCGCTGCTCCACACCGAGGAGGCCACCGTCGGCGGCGTGACCGTGCTGACCCACAGGGCCGCCACCAACGGCATCGTCCACCTGAATTTGTATTTCAACCTGAGCGACTGCACCCTGGAGGAGCTCTGCGTGTTGAACATGCTCAGCCGTCTGCTGGGCGTGCTGCCCACGGCGAAATACAGCGCGCCAGCGTTGCAAAAGGCGGTGAAAACGCATTTGGGCCGCCTGAGCTTCTCCCTGGAGGCGAAGGAGAAGCTCGGCTGCACCCAGCGGTGCACCCCCGTGCTGCGGGTGAACTGCTCCGTCATGGCCACTCAGCTTGAGCTTGCCCGCGAGCTGATCTGCGAGATCCTGACCGCCACGGACTTCACCGATACCGCGCGCATCCGGGAGATCGCCCTGCAGGTGGATGAGCAAACCAAGCAGATGTGCATCATGGCGGGCCATGTGCTGGCCATGACGGCCGCTCAGGCGCATTACAGCGCCGCCTGCGCGGTGAACGAGGTGCTGCGCGGCTATACCGGCGTGCAGTGGCTGCACAATCTGGTGGCGCACTTTGATGAGCAGATTGGCGCCCATGTGGCGCTGCTCCGGGACAAGCTGGCGAAGGCGGCATGCCGCGCCCGATTGACCCTGTCGGTGACGGCCAACGTGGACACGGATGTGTCGGCGCTGCTTGCCGCGCTGCCCATGGGCGAGGCCTGTGCGCCAGATGCGGCCTATGCCATCCAGCTGCCCCTGAAGCTCGGCATCCGCATCCCCGCGCAGATCGGCTATGGCGTGCTATCCTCCGATCTGGAGGGTGAATGGGATGGTTCCGCGCTGGTGGCGGCGAATATCCTCAGCCTGAGCTACCTGTGGAACGTTATCCGCGTGCAGGGCGGCGCGTATGGCTGCGGCTTTAACATCGGCCGGAAAATGGCGGTGGCCTATTCCTACCGTGACCCCACCCCGGGGCGCAGTCTGGACATGTACCGTGGCGCGGCCAGCTTCCTGCGGGAATTCGTCCAGTCCGGCGAGCCGATCGGCAAGTTCATCATCTCCACCATCGCGGCGACCGAGCCCCTCCTCCCCGCCCGGGACGAGGGCGCCCGCGCCGACGGCGACTGGTTCTCCGGCAGAACCGAAGAAATGCAGCGCCGTGACCGCGCCGCCATCCTCGCCACAGACGCACAAAAGCTCCTGAGATGGTGCCAGCTGCTGGAGCACATGGCCCAAAGCGGCGCCGTCTGCGTCGTGGCCCACGACGAAGCCCTCCGGGCCTGCGAAGCCGAAGGCCTTGAAATCGCCGAATAACACAAAAGGCAATACCGCATCTTTCCCGCGGTATTGCCTTTTCCTGTGGCGCAAGCCTGAACCCATTACTCGCTCAGCAGCATGCGGTCATTGTCCAGCGCCTTGCCCCGCGCGCCGGAGTACATCGTCATCAGCTTGGGCACGGTCATTGCCTGCCGCTCCAGCCCCGCGATGTCCAGAATAATCTGCCCCGCGTCCATCATGATGGTGCGGTTGCCCACGCTCAGCGCCTGACCCATGTTGTGGGTAATCATCATCGTGGGAATCCGCTGCTCCTCCACAATCCGGACAGTGATCTCCATCACCTTCTGTGCCGTGGCGGGGTCAAGGGCGGCGGTGTGCTCGTCCAGCAGCAGGAGCTGGGGACGGGCGATGGTCGCCATCAGCAGCGTCAGCGCCTGGCGCTGTCCGCCGGAGAGCAAACCCACCTTCATCTTCATCCGATCCTCCAGCCCCATGCCGAAGGACGACAGCTGCTCGCGGTAAAAGCGCAGATCGCGCCTTTGCACCGCCCGGGCCAGCGGGAAGCGCCGCGTCTGGTTGCAGGCCAGGGCCAAGTTTTCCTCAATGGTCAGGTCGGGCGCAGTGCCCTTCATCGGGTCCTGGAAGAGCGTGCCCACCACCCGGGCGCGCTTGTGCTCGGGCTGCTCGTCAATTCGCTTGCCGTTCAGGCGGATCTCGCCCTCGTCCACCAGGAAGGTGCCCGCAATCGCCCCGAAGAGGGTCGATTTACCCGCGCCGTTGGAGCCCAGGATGGTGATGAAATCATCATCCTGCACCGTCAGGCAGACGTCACGCAGGGCCGTGTGCTCATTCACCGTGCCCTTGGCGAAGGTTTTGGTCACATGGCGCAACTCAAGCATGGCGGATGCCTCCCTTCCGCTGGAAACGGGCGATGCCCTCACGGATCATCGGCAGCGCCAGGGCGACGGCAACGATCACGGCGGATACCAGCTTCAAATAGTAGGCCGGGAAGAAATTCAGGCTCGTCGCCAATCGGATGAGGCACTGGTACACCACCGAGCCCAGGATGACGCTCAGCAGCCCGATGGTCACGCTGCGCCTGCCCACAAGCGCCTCGCCAATGATGACCGACGCCAGGCCCACCACCAGCACGCCCGAGCCGTTGGAAATGGTGGCAAACCCGGCGGACTGGGTCATTACACCGCCGGCGAGGGCGGTGCAGCCGTTGGCGAGGGCCAGGCCGAGGATCTTCATCCCCCCCGCGTTGATGGAGGAGGAGCGCACCATGGCCTCATTGTTGCCGGTGGCGCGGATGCACAACCCCACATGGGTGCGGAAGAACCAGATCAGCGCCAGCAGCACCAGCAGCACCAGCGCCGCGCCCACAGTCAGCACGACCAGCTCCCTGTTCAGATTGACGGTATCCTTGGCCAGCATCCAGGCGTCCCGATTGCCGCTGAAATCGCTGAGCTTGGGCGATGTAAGGTGCAGCAGCTCATACAGCTTCTGGAACACGGTGGGCTGGCTCAGCGTCACATCGGGCCTGCCGCCCATGACGGCGGTGTTGATGGTATACAGGCCGCTCATGGTCAGGATGCCCGCCAGGATGGGGTGGATGCCCACCTTGGTCTGCAAGATGCCGGTGACGCTGCCCGCCAGCAATCCCACGAGGAACGCGCACAGAATCCCCAGCACTGGATGCCCCGCCACCGTCAGCACGGCGGAAACCGCCACGCCCAGCGTGTAGGAGCCCTCCGTAGTCAGGTCGGGCGTATTGAGGATGCGGAAGCTGATGAACACGCCCATCGCCAGCAGAGCGTAGAAGAAGCCCTCCTGCACACCGCCAAGAAACATGGTCAGAGACATATGGGACACCCCTTGTCGTCAGTTTACAGCACAAGCCCAGCGGGCAGCGCGCTGTGCGCCGCCCGCCGGAGCCTCCTGCGGGTTACTCAATCACCACAGCGTTCGCCAGCGCCTCTTCGGGCAGCTCCACGCCGATCAATTCCGCCGTGGTCTTGTTGATCACCATGGTGAACTCATCCACCACCACGGAGGGGATCTCCTCGATGGGGGTACCGGTCAGATAGGCGTGGAGCATATCAGCGGTGACCGCGCCGATCTCCCGATCGCTGATGGAAATGGTGGCAAACGCGCCGGACTGCACCATCACGGCGGAGGAGCCGTACACCGGCACGCCCGCATCCGCAGCGCTGTTGGCCACGACGGTCATGGCGGACTGGATCACGGAGTCATTGGGCACGAAGATCGCATCCACCTTCTCCAGCAACGTATCCATCACGCCCTGAACCTCGGACACATTGGTGACGGACTTTTCCACATACTGCAAGCCGTTCTCGTCCATGTAGGCCTTGGCCTGGTTGATGGTGGTCACGGAGTTGATTTCGCTCTGGCAGTAGATCAAGCCGTAGGTCTTGCAGCCAGGGGTTAGCTGATCCGCCAGCTTGAACATTTCGCTCACAGGGATGGCGTTGGAGGTACCGGTGGCGTTCTTGTCCGGCTTTGCCATGTCGGTGATAACGCCCGCGCCCACGGGGTTGGACACGCTGATGAAGAACAGCGGCACGCCGCTTTCCAGGTTCACGAAGGCCTGGGTGGGCGGGGTGGCGATGGTCACCGCCACATCAATGCCCAAGTCGATGGCCGCCTGGCACTGGGCCACCAGCTGGGTCATATCGCCATAGGCGTTGTAGTAGGGGAATTCCATCTTGTCCTCCGTGTAGCCCAGCTCGCGCATGCGGGCGATGAAGCCCTCGCGCATGTCGGTGAAGGCGCCGTTGTCCGCCATCTGGATGATGCCGACCTTGGTCGCGCCGTCGGCCAGGGCCAGGGAAGCAGTCAGGGTGAGGATGAGGGTCAGGAGCATTGCGATGGTCTTTTTCATGGTTTTTTCCTTTCCGCCGTTTCGGCTGTCAAAATGAGGCGACTCCCTGTCGGCAGGAGATAGTGACGGGAGGGAAAGGTGCAAACAAAAACGCACCCGTCCCCTTTACAAGGACAGATGCGGTAAAAAACATCTGCGGTACCACCTTGTTTGACGGAAAGCTCCGCCCACCTCATACGAGTGCCGACACACCCGAAGCCCGCTAACGCTGGCTCTGCGTCGTGCCATACTGATGGGGGCATCACGCGCCCACTTTCCGCACGCCCTCGACGGTCCATTTGCCAGTTCGCTGCGATCGGGCTTTCAGCCTGGGCCCGAATCTCTGTGCGTGCGCTGCCGGTTTGATCTCCGCCTCAACGGTTTAGCACAGTGTAACACGGATATAGCCGCTTGTCAAGCCATTTCATTTGTTTTTATATTGTTTTTATGGTCAGATATGACATGGCCCGGGGCTTGTTTCCAGTCGCATTCTGCGCTATAATAAAAGGGAAAAATCCGTTCCCCCCCACAAACGACGAGGAAATGAGGATCTGACCATGAAAAAACTGCTGTCCCTGCTGCTGTTGATTTGCCTGCTGCTGCCCGTTTGCAGCCATGCCGAGGAGAAGCTGCCCCGGGTTTCCTTCCCTGCCAAAAACTATGTGGGCTACATCGACTATCAATGTACCATTCAGATGAAGGTCACTTCTTCCGGCAAACTATCCAATCCCATCACGCTGGAGCTGCGGGATCAAAATGGCCGCGTGTGGTGCGAAAAATCCTACAAGAGCGGCACGTTGACCTTCAAAATCCCCCTGGATGCATCCCACGAGGGCGGCTACGATCTGACCGTCTGGTGCGGCGACACCCAGGTGAGCAGCAATTCCGCCTATATCGCCGTGACGGACAGGCACCGCAAGGCCATCCAGACCTTAACGACCGATCAGCCCTACATGGCCCTCTCCTTCGACTGCGCTTATGTGGCTTCGCCTACGGACGAATTGCTCGCTTTGCTGGATGAGATGAACATCCGCGCCACCTTCTTCATGACCGGCGAATTCGTGGAGACCTTCCCTGAGGAGGCCAAGAAGATTCGCGACGCAGGCCATGAGATCGGTTGCCACAGCCAGTCCCATCCCCATATGCTGGAGAAGAGCCTCGACTCCCGCTTCTACCAGGTGCGCCACAGCGCTCAGGTCATCCGGGACATGCTGGGGGTCAACCCCCGGTTGTTCCGCCCGCCCTTTGGCGAGTTTGACGTGACCGTCTCCGCACCGGCCCGCGCCGAGGGTATGGAGGTCTGCATGTGGACCATCGACTCCCACGACTGGGAATCCTTCTACACAGCGGAAAAGATCTACAAGCGCATCACCAAGGACGTCGGCCCTGGTACGATCATTCTCTTCCATTTGGATGGCTTCCACAGCAGGGAAGCTCTCCCCGACGCCGTCAAGTACTACCGGGAGGAGCTGGGCTTGGAGTTTGTGACCATCAGCGAGCTGGTGGCCATGAGTGACCGTGTGCTGCCTCCCTGCCCCTACGAGGACTAACCCCGTCCCGGAACGCTCCGATTCATCAAAACAGCGTGCAGATGGCAAACTCACCGCCATCTGCACGCTGCGTGATTTCAGAGCGTTCCGTTTTTCTGTTTCAGGAACCGTTCCACATAGTCCTGCATATCCGGCAAAATGTCCTGCTCCACATGCCAGACCTGCCCATCCGTGGATAGATGAAGCACGCCCCAGGTCGCAAAGCCATAGGGGACGCCAGCCTTGTCCAGCACCTGCTGGGCGGGCTGGGTGTTCACGCTGCCATGGGTCAGGATCGCATAGGACGGGTTCACCTCTTCCAGGAAACTGTCAGTCAGCTTGTTGATGCCATGGTGTGGATATTTGAGGATGTCTGCGCGCACATCATACTCCCTGGCAATATTGTCCTGGGCCTGCCCGGTCACATCAGCGCCCAGCAGCATCCGGCACGCCCCGTATTCCACCAGCAGCATCATCGACTGGGCGTTGAAGCCCTTGTTCGTCGCCTGCCGCACCACGGTCAATCGGGCGTCGCCCAGCATGAAGGTATCTCCGCCATCCATATGGACGATCTCGATGCCCGCATCGCGCAGCGCCTGGATGGTGGAACGTTGAATGACATCCTTGCCCGTTACGTTCTCATCAAAGCCGGTAACGAACCGGTCAAAGCGGTAAGCTTCCGCCAGCGCAGCCATAGCACCAAGATGGTCCGTATGGGGATGCGTGTTGAAGGCGTAGTCGAAGTGGGTCAGTCCCAAATCATCCAGGACGCCACGGATCTTGGGCAGATCATTCTTCTTGCCCATATCAATCAGCATGGCATGCTCCCCCTGGCGGAGCACCATCGAGTCCGCGCCCAGCAGGGGGCAGACGAACAGCTCCAGCAGCGGCGTCCCCTCCGCAAAGGGTTCCGCATCGGTCAGCACGCGCCCTTCCGCGCTCCCACAGCCCACCGCCAGCAGCATTACCAGCAGCCATCCCATCAGCTTCCGCATTCAAGCAGCCTCCTGTTGCGTTCATTTGCTCGCTGTCATTGTACAGGATGTCCCGGCTTCTGTCAATGCATTTCCCCGCGGGGCACTCCCTCAGTCTCCGCTGACGTGAAGCCATATCCCTCAAGGAGGGAGCCTTTTGATCGGGGGTCTTGCCTCCTGGCTGCCCCAAGTCGCAAAGCGGCCTTGCCCCTGTCCAGCGCAGGTGCAAGGCCGCTTGCTTATGCGTTCTTGTCCATCTCGGCGGGAGCACTGAGCTTCGCCATCGTTTTGCGGAACACCACGAAGAACAGCGTCGCCGTGGAGCACACCGCCAGGATGTCCGCCACGGGCTCAGCCAGGAACACCGCCAGCACCTTGTCCCCGATGAAGGCCGGCAGGATATACACCAGCGGGATCAGCAGGATCAGCTTGCGCAGGCAGGCCAGGAACAGGCTGCATTTGGCATTGCCCAGGGCCACGAAGGTCTGCTGGCAGGCCAGCTGGATACCAAAGATCACCGTGCCCGCCATGTACACCCGCACATAGGGGATGGCGTATTCAATCAGCGCCTTGTCCGGGGTGAAGATGCCCACAAACACCTGGGGGAAGGCGAGCACCAGCACGCCCATCGTTACGGAAAAGACCAGGCAGCACCGCAGCAGCAGCATGAAGCCCTGACGCACGCGGGCAGCATTCCCCGCGCCGTAGTTGTAGCTGATGATGGGCTGCGCGCCCTGGCTCAGCCCCTGCAGGGGGAGCATCGCCAGCTGCATGATGGAAGTGCACAGCGTCATGGTGCTCACCGCCAGCGTGCCGCCGTAGGTGCGCAGGGAGGTGTTGAAGCACACGGCGATGAGGCTCTCCGTGCTCTGCATGATGAAGGGGGAAAGCCCCAGCGCCACACAGGGGCCAAGGAGCTTCCAATCCAAGCGCATATGGGGCAAACGCAAGCGAAGGTTGGTTTTCCGCCCCGTCAGGAAGCGCAACACAAAGGCCGCGCTCACCGCCTGGGAGATGACCGTCGCCAGCGCCGCGCCCTGCACGTCCATCTTCAGCACGAAGATGAACAGCGGGTCCAGCAGCGCGTTGAGCCCCGCGCCGATGAGCACCGTCAGCATGCTCACCCGGGAGAAACCCTGGGCGGTGATGAAGGCGTTCAGCCCCAGCGCCAGCTGCACAAAGATCGTGCCCAGGCTGTACACCGACATGTACCGCGCGGCGTAGTAGATGGTATCCTCGGTTGCGCCGAAGGCTGTCAGGAGCGGCCGGTGCCAGATGCACATGACCGCCGTCAGCAGCAGAGCGATGCAGCCCAGCAGCGCCGTGCACGCCCCGAGGATGCGCTCCGCTTTCTCCCTGTCGCCGCGACCCAGAGCGATGGACGCCATCGGCGCGCCGCCCATCGCCGCCAGGGCCGCAAAGGCGGAGATGATGATAATCAGCGGCATGCACACGCCCACGCCGGTCAGCGCCTGCGTCCCGATGCCCTCGATATGCCCCAGGTAAATGCGATCCACCATGTTATAGAGCATGTTGACCAGCTGTGCGGTGATGGTGGGCACCGCCAGCTTGAAGAGCAGCTTGCCAATCGGCTCGCTGCCCAGGTTGGGTTGCTTTTGCATAAAGCCTCCTGTCACCGGGCGTTGTCGTGCCACCTCGAACACCCGGATTGTTCATCATACCACGAAAAAGCGGTCTGCGCAAGACAGACCGCCAACATTTTTTCCATAGCGCCCAATGGTGCGTACCGTTTCCGGGCACACGCCGTTTTCAGGGTGCAAGCCGCTTACTTCACGGTCACAATCCAGCCCTCGGGCGCTTCGATTTCGCCCATCTGGATGCCGCGCAATGTGTTGTACAGCTTGGTCAGCACCGGGCCCATCTCGTCCTTGCCGGAGGGGAACACGATCTCCTTCCCATGGTCATTGATGGAGCCCACCGGGCTGATCACCGCCGCAGTGCCGCACAAGCCACATTCGGCAAATTCGGGCACCTCGGACAGGTATACCTCGCGATGCTCCACCGGCATGCCCAGGTACTTCTCCGCGACCACCATGATGCTGCGGCGGGTGATGGAGGGCAGGATGGAGTCGGACTTGGGCGTGACCAGCTTGCCATCCTTGGTGATGAAGATGAAATTCGCGCCGCCGGTCTCCTCCACCTTGGTGCGGGTGGCCGCGTCCAGGTACATGTTTTCCGCATAGCCCTCGCGGTGCGCCTCCATGATGGGGTGCAGGGACATGGCGTAGTTGAGGCCCGCTTTGATGGCGCCGGTGCCGTGGGGGGCAGCGCGGTCAAAGTCGGAAATTTTGAGGTTGATGGGCTTCACGCCGCCCTTGAAGTAGGGGCCGACGGGGGTCACGAAGATGCGGAACTCAAACTCGCTGGCGGGCTTCACGCCAATGACCGGGTTGGTGCCGATCATGAAGGGCCGCAGGTACAGCGACGCGCCCGTGCCGTAGGGCGGGACGTAATCCGCATTGGCGGCGACGACCATCTTCACCGCCTCCAGGAACTTCTCCACCGGGAAGGGCGGCATCTCCAGGCGCTTGCAGGTATCGGCCATGCGCTGGGCATTGAGGTCGGGGCGGAAGGTCACGATGCGGCCATCCTGGGTGTAATAGGCCTTGAGGCCCTCAAAGCAGGCCTGGCAATACTGGAACACGCAGGCGCACTCGTTCAGGGTGATATTCGCGTCGGACTCAATGCCGCCCTCGTCCCACTGCCCGTCCTGATAGCGGCACACATAGCGATAATCCGTCTGAATATATCCAAAGCCGAGGCTGGACCAATCAATGTTTTTGCTCATGATAACAGCTCCTTTGACTCATATCATCCGCCGTGGCGGGCTTCTATTCATTATAGGCCTGCGGGCGCGCATTTGCAAGGGCGCGGCTGCACTTTTGCGGTTTTTCCGTTTTTGGGCGGCTGATAGCAGGGATGCCGCCCTGGACGGCGAATGATGTATCAACCCCATTTGAAAGGAAGCGCACACCGATGAAGAAGATCACCGTGGCCATCGCGGGCCTGGGCTCCCGCGGCCTTGACACCTATGCCCGCTGCCTGGAAAAATATCCCGACCGCGCGGAGCTCATCGCTGTGGCGGACATCCGCCCCGACCGCGTGACCGTGGCGGCACAGCGCTACCACATCCCGGCAGACCATTGCTTTGACAGCGTGGAAAGCCTGCTCAAAGCGCCCCGCCTGGCGGATGTGCTCTTCATCTGCACGCCGGATCAGGTGCACTATCAGCCCGCCATCGACGCGCTGAACCTCGGCTATCACCTGCTGCTGGAAAAGCCGGCGGCCCGCAGCGTCGCGCAGTGCCGCCACATCGCCCAGCTGGCGGAGGAAAAGGGGCTGCACGTCATCGTTTGCCATGTGCTGCGCTACACGGTGTTCTACCAGACCATCAAGCAGCTGCTGGAGGAGGGCAAGGTCGGACAGATCATGAACGTGGAGGGCATCGAGCGGGTGTGCTACTGGCACCAGGCCCACTCCTTTGTGCGGGGCAACTGGCACATCGCGGCGGACACCACACCCATGATCCTCGCCAAGTGCTGCCACGACATGGACATGCTGCTCTGGCTGACCGGCAAAAAATGCGAGCGGGTGACCTCCTTCGGGCACCTGTCCCACTTCACAGCCGAAAACGCGCCTGCGGGCGCACCCGAGCGCTGTTCCGGCGCCTGCCCTGTGGCGGATACCTGCGTGTACAACGCCGAGCGTTTCTACCTGGAGCGCTTCCGCAAGAGCGGCGACAGCTGGCCTGTCAACGTGGTTGCGCCCGAACCCACGGAGGAGAAGCTCCGCGCGGCGCTGTCCGCAGGCACGAACGAGGCCGGCTGCGACTACGGCCGCTGCGTCTACCGCATGAACAACGACGTGGTGGACCATCAGGTGGTCAATTTGCAGCTGTCAGACGACGTGACCGTGGCCTTCACCATGACGGCCTTCACAGCCACCGGCGGCCGGGTGATGCGCATCTGCGGCACAGCAGGCGAAATCTTCGCAGACATGGAGCGCAATCTCATCCGGGTGATGGAATTTGGCAAAGCCCCGGTAGAGATCGACGTGCGCAAGCTGACGGATGATTTTTCCGGCCACGGCGGCGGCGACGGGCGGATGGTAGCAGACCTGCTCGACCTGCTGGAGGGCAAGCCGATGTCCCCCGCACTGACCACCATTGCCCGCAGCGTGGAGAGCCACTACGTTGCCCTGGCGGCGGAGGAATCCCGCACCCATGGCGGCCAGGTGGTCGTGCTGGACGAGTTTGCAAAACAATAATCCATCAAAACAGGCGGTTTCCATCGCTGGAAGCCGCCTGTTTCCTGATTTCATTCTTGAACAAATTCCTGCGCCTTCTTCATCATCGCCCGGGCGATGGTCACCACATTGTCCTCCGCATGCGCCTCGTAGCCATTGGCGATCACCGCGATGGAAAGCCCCGTGTCCGGCTGGAAGTACACATTCGACGACAGCCCGTGCTTCCGGCCCTGATGCCCGTACCAGGTGCCGCCGGGCATGCCCTCCACCCGGGCTATGGCCAGGCCATACTCGCTGTCGCAGTGGACGGAGCTGCTGGGGATCGTCTGCTGATCCTGCATCATGAGCTGCACGGCCTCCTTCGGCAGGATGCGCACGCCGTCCAGCTCGCCGCCCTGCTCCAGCATGGCGATCACGCGGATCAGCCCGTTGGCGCTGATGCACAGATCCCCCGAGGTGTGGCTGGTGTTCGCCCGGGGATCGCAGGTGTCGTTGTATTCCGGCAAGCTGGCCAGCATCACGGACAAGCCCTCGGCAATGGTACCGTCCTTAGCCAGCTGGGGCGCCATATCCGACTGGTCTTTCAGCAGCCCCATGTGATACGCCGCGTTAATGCCCAGCGGCCCAAAGACATGCGCTTGCATATAGGTGTTGACGCTCTGCCCGGAAAGGGCCTCGATCATCGCGCCCATCAACCCGCCGTTCAGGTTGGAGTAGGCATAGGCCGTGCCGGGCGCGACCTTTTGGGAGAAATACTTGTTATTCACCTTGAGCGTTTCCCAGTTGGGGTGATAATACTGGGTCTGCACGAGGGAGGAGGTATGGCTCATCACCTGGCGGATGGTGATTCTCTCCCCCGGGAAGGCGGGATTGACCACCGGATACCCCACGATGTCCGACACCGGGGTGTCCAGGGGGATGTTCTTTTCGGTCAGCAGCTGCATCAGCCCCACCGCGCTGACCAGCTTGGTCACCGACGCAATGCGGTAGCAGGTGTCCGCCGTCACCTGTTCCCTGCGGCTTTGGGTCTTGTGGCCGTATGCGTAGCGATACAGCACCTGGCCATCCCGGGCAATCACCACCGCACCGCCAACGATTTTCCGCGCGGCAAAGCGTTTGGCCACATAGTCATCCATCTGCGCCTTCCAATCAGGCGCCTCCGCGTGGCAGGCCAGGGGCAGGAGAAGCAGCGTCAGCAGCAGCGCAAAGAAACGTTTCAAGGCAGTCACCCTCACGTTACAGATTCATCCAAATCATTATACTATCCCGGAGGAGGAATTGCAAGGCGGACACCACTTTTCAGCGCGTGTGAAAGATTTTCCAGCCATCATGCGTTACATAAATGACGAAATGTATTGGAGGAAGCATCCCATGTCCGAAAAACCATCCAGAGGGAAGAAAGGACTCCGCACCATCCTGAACACATTGATTGTCCTTGCCAGCGTTTATGCAGGGTTCTGGGCGCTGTTGGCCACCATCTTCGCCCGCCGCGATGAGCGCATCGCCTTCCTGGCGCTCTACCCGACCACCATCGCCGTGCTGCTCCTACTCGTCAACGGGCAGTGGAAGAGGAAATGGTGCAAGGCTTTTGTGGCCCTGTGGGGCGTGCTGGTCGTGGGCTTTGGCATTCTCCTGGGGGTGAACTACGCCCGGGAGGCCGTCCCCACCGTGAGCGACCGCGGCTTGATGCTCCACGAGTACGACCCCTTCGCGGCGGACACCAAGGCCGTGACATTGCCCGGCGAATCCACCCTGCGGCTCAGCCAGGAGGAGGCTGCCTCCCTGCGCATCGACGGCGCGACGGCCCTCTACCCCGTGTATGCCAGCTTTGCCCGCAACACCTTCGCCCCGTCGGAGATCTACTACACCTGGCAGGATGGCCATGAGCCCACCCTGGAATGTTCCGGCACGACCCAGGCCTATCGCCGGCTCATTGACGGAGAGACCGACGTGATCTTCTGCGCCCAGCCCTCCCAGGCGCAGCTCCAGGCTGCCGAGGACGCGGGCGTGCAGCTCCACCTGACGGCCATCGGGCGGGAGGCCTTCGTGTTCTTCGTCAACGTGAAAAACCCGGTGACCGGGCTGACGGTGGAGCAGCTTCAGCGCATCTACACCGGGGAAATCACGAACTGGCAGGAGGTGGGCGGCAAAAACAAGAAGATTCTCCCCTACCAGCGGGACGAGGGCAGCGGCAGCCAGACCGCGCTGCAAAACCTGATGGCGGGTCTCCCGCTGATGGCGCCCGCCCGCGAGGAAATCGTCGATGGCATGGGCGGCATCATCGAGCAGGTCGCCACCTACCGCAACTTCGACGGCGCGCTGGGCTTCACCTTCCGCTTCTACGCCAACGAGATGGTGGGCAACAACCAGATCCGCCTCCTGGCCCTGAGCGGCGTCGCGCCCACCAAGGACACCATCCGGGACGGCAGCTACCCCATTGCCAGCTACTTCTACGCCGTGACCGCATCGCCCATCGGGGAGCGCGCGCCGGAGGAAAGCAATCCGCTGCTCCAGCGTTTCCTCAGCTGGTGCCAGTCCGGGCAGGGACAGTGGATTGTTGAGGCGGCCGGCTATGTGGGCGTCAACTGACGCCTGAATCCACAAAGCGTGCCGGAAACGGGGCTTTCCCGATTCCGGCACGCTTTCATTGATGAAATCCCTTTATACGACCTCGCGCCGCTCAAACAGCTTGACCGACCAAACCCAGGACAGCACATAGATGCCCGCGCCCGCCACGCACAGCAGGGGCAAGACCAGCTGCATGCCACCGGTGAGCAGCGCCGTCTCCCGCAGCAGCGCCGAGCCCATCGCGCCGCCCGCGCAGATCACGCCGATCATCACATAGTAGGCCGCGCGCCCCTTTTCCACCCCCAGCTTGAACATGAAGGGCAGGCTGATGGCGGAGGCCAGCATGGACAAAAGCAGGATGAGCGCCAGCATGGACGCAAAGCCAGCGGCGGTGAAGCTGCCGTCATGGGCCATCCGCAGCCCCTGAACCACTGCGGTGAGCAGCAGCACCACGAGCTGCGTCATCAGGCCGATGAGGTACTTGGCCGACACCAGCTGCGCCTTGGTATAGGGCAGCGTGCCGCTGTATTGCAGCCAATGGCTCCTTTCATCATAGGACAGGAGGCTGGCGGGGATCATCCCGCAGAGCAGGCAAGGGTAGAAAACGAAGAACATGTTTTCACTGTCGGCATAGGAGATGGCAATGAAAACCACCGCCATCAATACATACGACCTGCAATACTTCAGCATCATGTAGAAATCCTTGAGCAGCAGACCCTTCATCTCACTTGACCTCCTTGACCATGGTGATGAACAGCTCCTCGATGGTGACGGGGCTCAGGTGCATCTGCGCTGGCACGGCGCTACGCAGCACCAGGGCCTCCACGCCATAGGGCGTTTCCTTTTTATGCCGGATGCACAGCGGATCCAGCGCCGCCAGCTGCTCGGCGGTGCAGTGCAGGATGCCGTATTGCGCCAGCAGCGCGTCCTTCTCCTCGCACAGCAGCAGCTTGCCCTGATGCAGGAAGGCTACATAGTCGCAGAGCTTCTCCAGGTCGCTGACGATGTGGGAGGAAATGAGGATGGCATGCTGCTCGTCACAGGTGAACTCGCCAAACATCTCCACCACCTCGTCCCGGACGACCGGGTCAAGGCCGGAGGTAGCCTCGTCCAGAATCAGCAGCTTGGCATGGTGGGACATGGCAATGGCAATGCCCAGCTTCATCTTCATGCCCCGGGAGAAATCCTTGAAGGGCTTGTTGTCCGGCAGGGAGAGCGCCCTCAGGAGCCGCTCGTACTCCGCGCCATCCCATTGGCGGAAGGTGTGCTGCATGATCCGGCCCACCTGGGCGGTGGTCAGGCATTCGGGGATGCCTGCCTCGTCCATGACCACACCCACCTCCTCCTTGGTCAGGCGGAGGTCTGCGGTGTGATCGCGCCCCAGGATGGTGACGCTGCCGCCGTCCTTGTGCAGGATGTCCAGGATCAGCCGGATGGTGGTGCTCTTGCCCGCGCCATTTTCACCAATCAGCCCCAGGATGCACCCGCTGGGCAGGGTGAGCGATACGGGCCCCAGCGCAAAGCCGGGGAAGGTTTTTGTCAGGTTCTTGATTTCCAGCGCGTTCATTTTTCTTCCTCCAGAATGAATTTCACCATGTCCAATATGTCCTCCCGGTTCAGCCCGCAGGAGGCCGCCAAGCGCAGCGCCTCCTCCACATGGGCTTCCACCTGCTTGAGCGTTTCCTCCCGGAGCAGCTCGACGTTCTTCGGGGCCACATAGCAGCCCTTGGCCGGGAGGGTATAGATAAAGCCCTCCCTTTCCAGCTCCTCATAGGCGCGCTTGGTAGTGATGAAGCTGATGCGCAGGTCCTTCGCCAGCCCCCGGATGGAGGGCAGCAGCTCATGTTCCTTCAATTCCCCGCTGATGATCTGCCCCTTGATCTGCGCATAGATCTGGTCGTAAATCGGCGCACCGCTCTTGTTGTCGATCAGGATATGCATAGCCCCACCTCCTCATCTGTATATGCGCATTATATACAGTCAATACAGTCTTGTCAACCCCCTGCCGGAAAAAAGTGGGCCGCATGATAGAAAAAGCACAAAATCCTCTTCCCAAAGACCGCCCGGGCATGATAAAATAGAGCAAATGCCACGAATCACGGAGGGACGCTCATGCTGCCGGAAGTCCTGGTGCGCAGCCGCGCTTTGCTGGAAAACGTCACACCGCTGTGCAGCGACTGCGGCTTGATCTGCGGCGGCGCGTGCTGCCGTCCCCTGGAGGGCGAAAGCACCGGCATGCTGCTTTTCCCCGGGGAGGAAGCGTATTATGAAAACAAGCCGGGCTACCGCATGCTTCCCACCGGGACGGGCACGCTGCTGCTCTGCGCCGGACGCTGTGACCGGGCGGACAGGCCGCTGAGCTGCCGGCTGTTCCCGCTGCTGCCCCTGCTGCGCGCGGATGGGGTCAAGGTCGCCACCGACCTGCGAGCCAAGGCAGTATGCCCCCTGTCCCAGCAGGGCAAGGCAGCCCTCGCGGCGGAATTCGTTGAAGCCGTGCGCCAGGTCGGGCAGCTGCTCACGCAGGACGAGGCCACGCGGGCCTTCCTGCTCCAGCTGACCCGGCAGCAGGATGAGCTCAAGGCGCTCAGAGCACAGTTCAGGAGGGGTACCCATGTTTGAGGCGGTCAATGTCGTCAGGGAGCAACGCGGCCAGGGGCGGAATCTGTTCTTGTGCGCCGATGGCAGCGCGCCGCTGTCCGGCCTCCTGGCGGAATACGCTGGGCAGGCCCAGTGCGTCTACATCGACCCGCCCTTCATGACGGGCGAGAGCTTCACCCGTCGCCGCCGCTTCGGCCAGTCCGGCTGGAAATCCGGACGCCCCACCCCGGAATACCCCGCCTTTACGGACGCCTATGACAGCCGGGAAAGCTACCTTACCTTCCTGCGCCATCTGCTGGAAAACGCCCACGCGCTGCTGCGCCCCACCGGTGTGCTGGCCCTCCACCTGGATTGGCACACCAGCGCCTACGGGCGGCTGCTCCTGGACGAAATCTTCGGGGAGAACGCCTTCCTCAACGAGATCATCTGGGCCTATGAGAGCGGCGGCCGTGCGCGGAAGTTCTTCTCCCGCAAGCACGACACCATCCTGCTCTACGCCCGGACGAAGAATTACCGCTTCGATCTGCAGCGCGTGCCGCTGGAGCGCACCGAGCACCGCAAGAATCACATGCGCCGCCGCGTGGACGAGGACGGCCGCGCCTACTCCGAGATCAGGACCGGCGGCAAGGTGTACCGCTACTACGACGATGCGCCCGTCTATCCTGGCGACGTGTGGACGGACATCTCCCACCTGCAACAGCGCGACCCGGAGCGCACCGGCTATGCAACCCAAAAGCCGCTGAAGCTCCTGGATCGCATCCTGCGGCCCGTGGTGCAGGACGGCGATCTGGTCATCGACCTGTGCTGTGGCTCCGGCACGGCCATGGAGGCCGCCCTGGCGCTCAACTGCCGCTGCGTCGGCGTGGATCTGAGCCCCGAGGCCATCCTGACCACCGCCCACCGGGTCAACAGCCAGGATCAGACGCTCATCTGTCCCTGCACGATGGACGATACCCGCCTGGAGGGCATCTACACCGGCGATGGCGGGATGCTGCTCATCACCGGCTTCAACGCCACCCACCCCGCCTTCCCCAAGGCCGAGCAGGCCCTGGACGTGCTGGAATCCTGGTCTGCCGGGCGGTTGGTGGGCGACGTCTTCGTGGCTGCCGAGACCTTCCGCCGAACGCCACACACGCCTGAGCTGCCCGTGTTCTGTCTGCTTCCCCCGGGGGAGGGCGATGTCGCCGTGTCCACGGTGGATGCCGCGGGCCGCAGGCGGGTCTACAAGTGGGTGAATGAATAGCCCACACAACGGTACCCCACGCTGTAACCGGCTCCCGATGTAGGGGGCCGGTTTTGCATGCACGAAAAAAGCAGACCCTTGCAGGTCTGCTGTGAAGCATCATCGAACTGGCGCATCCGCCAAAAGGGGCAAAGGCAGGCGATGCTTCGCCCAGGGCGCCTTTTCACCCCTTGGCCGTGTTGCCGCTGACGTAGAACCGCACCAGCTCCTCCATGATTTCGTCGCGCTCCAGGCGGCAGATCATGCTGCGGGCGGAATTGTAGCTGGTGATATAGGTCGGGTCGCCGGAAATGAGGTAACCCACAATCTGGGTGATGGGGTCATACCCCTTGGCCTGGAGGGCATGGTAGACATAGAGCAAAATGTCGTGCGCCTCGTTGCCGGTTTCCATCAGGGGCTTGAGCTTGGTGGTGTTGAACTGATCCATCCTTGCCCCCTCCTTTCAGCAGGTTCTTCCTCTCTATTATACACGAAGCAGGATGAAAAAGCAAAGCCTTTTTGGCAGAAATAGCAAATTAAAGCCATCCTCTTCCTGAAAGCACAATCCGTCATGCTGCTGGTCAGTCCAGCACATCCAGGCAGGTTTCAATGGGGATGCCCACATAGTGATCCACATTGTCCCGGTTGCGCAGGATCATCACCCGGATGGCGTCCATGGCCTGGCGGGCCGCCTGCTGCAATGGCATACCGTCGAGCACACGCCCGGTCAGGATGCCGGAGAACAGATCCCCCGTGCCGGAGAAGAACACAGGCACCATCTCAAAGGGCAAGAGGAAGTACTCGCCCCGGAGGTGGTCGTAGCCGGTCACGCAATACTGCCCTTCCACCTTGGCACTGGTGACCAGCACGGACTTAGCGCCCAGGGCTCGCAGCGCATCTACCAGCGTGCAGGCCTCGTCCCGGGTAAGGTCGTCCTGGATGGGCTGTCCGGCGAGGTACGCCGCCTCGGTGTAATTGGGCATGACGTAATCCGCCACGGCGGTCATGGCCCGCATGTGGCCCACGGTGGCCTCCGTGACCCCGTTGTAGAGCTTGCCCTCGTCCCCCATCACGGGGTCAACAAACACGGTGCAGCCCTTCTTGGCAGATTCCCGGCACAATTCCGCCACCAGCTCGGCCTGCTTTTCGGACACGATGAAGCCCGTGCTGATCGCGTCGAAGGAGAAGCCGAGGTTCTTCCACACCCGCAGCGTTTTGCGCATGTAGTCGGTCATCTCGACGAGTTCAAACTGACCATAGTCCAGCGTGTTGCTGACGATGGCGGTGGGCAGCGTGTAGATGTGGTGCCCCATGTGGCTGAGCACCGGCATGATGGCCGCCAGGGCTACCTTGCCATAGCCGGTCATGTCCTGAACGAGCAGAATGCGCTTGGCCATGGGCGCCCTCCTTTCTCCCGCGGGCTTACTTGCAGGCGATGGCCTCAATCTCCACCCTGGCATCCCGGGGGAGTTTGGCAACCTGCACGCAGGCGCGGGCCGGGGCGTTCTCCGGGAAGAAGGTGGCGTAGGCGGCATTCACCTCGGCAAAGTCGTTCAGATCCTTGAGGAAGATGGTCGTCTTGACCACATCCGCCAGGGTGCAGCCGGCTTCCACCAGGATGGCCTCGATGTTCTTCAGGCTCTGGCGGGTCATATCGCCCACGGAACCGCTCAGCAATTCACCCGTCGCGGGCACAAAGGGCAGCTGGCCGGACACAAAAACGAGATTGCCGCACTGCACGCCCTGGCTGTACGGGCCAATGGCGGCGGGTGCGTTGGGGGTGTTGAGAATCTTGTTCATGGCGAAAACTCCTTTCATGGGGACAAATGGTTGAACAGCGCCAGGAGGAGGAAGCTCAGCGCCAGGCAAATCAATCCCACATACAACACGGTGTAGGAGGCGGGCTTGTCCTGCCGTTTGGCGTCCTGCTCGCACTTGAAGTCGTAGAAATGGGGGAAATCCTTATCCCGCTGGGTGAAATAGGCGGCCAGGCTCTTCACGCCGTAGCTGAACATGTCAAAGAAGCCGGTGGTGGAGATAAAGACCAGCCCGCCCAGGCTGATGTAGATCACCGAGGTGATGAAGAAGCCGTCGCAGAGGTGGCGGCAGCTTTCCACCACCGGGTCACGCAGCGAGAGCCCCTGAATCAGAGCCACCGCCAGGGCGATGAGAGCCGCCACGCCCAGCTGAATCAGCAGCCTGAAGCGCTTTTTGTGTTTGGAAGCCATGGGTTCCTCCTTGCGTCCTCCAGCCGGGCTGAATCGAAAAGTGCAACCACAGCGAAAACCATGGTTGCACGGAGGAATCAGCCCTGCAATTCGCGCTGATACTCAGCAAACTCCTTGTCGTTGCACTGCACGAAATGCCCGGGCGCGACCTCCCGCATGCTGGGCTTGTCCACGGAATAATCGTGGGAGGCCAGCGGGTTGTAGGTGATGCGCTTGCGGTTCTTTTCGTAGGCAGGGTCGGGCAGGGGGATGGCCGACAAAAGCGCCTTGGTGTAGGGGTGGAGCGGATGGGCGAAGAGCTCATCCGAGGTGGCCAGCTCCACCATCTTGCCAAAGTACATCACGCCGATGCGGTCGGAGAAGTACTTGACCACGGACAGGTCGTGGGCAATGAACAGGATGGTCAGGCCCAGCTCATGGCGCAGATCGTTGAGCAGGTTGATCACCTGGGCCTGGATGGACACGTCCAGGGCGGAGACGGGCTCGTCGGCGATGATGAGCTCCGGCTCCATGATGACCGCGCGGGCCACGCCGATGCGCTGGCGCTGGCCGCCGGAGAACTCGTGGGGGTAGCGGCTGGCATGCTCGCGAACCAGGCCCACGCGCTCCAGCACCTTGAACACCTTCTTGTCGATGATCTCCTTGTTCTTCTCGCCGCGTATTTTGAGGCCCTCGGCGATGGTTTCATACACCGTCATGCGGGGGTCCAGGGAGGCGATGGGGTCCTGGAAGATCATCTGAATCTGGGTGACGGAGCGGTTTTCCTTCGCGAAATGATCCCGCTTGGCCTCCTTGATCAGCTGCTTCTGCTGGGCAATCAGCGCCTTGAGCTCTGCCTTGCGCTCGGGGGAGGCGGTTTTCATCTCCGCGCGGGCCTCGTTGATAGCGTTGCGGTAGGAGCCCGTACCGGCGGCGATGCGCTTGCCGCTGAAGTAGATGCTGCCGGAGGTGATGTCGTAGAGCTTGATGATGGAGCGCCCGGTCGTGGTCTTGCCGCAGCCGGACTCGCCCACCAGGCCGAACACCTCGCCCTTCTTGATGTCGAAGGAAACATCATCCACAGCCTTGTTGGTCTTGAAATACTGGCAGAGGTGCTCCACCTTCAGCAAAACTTCCTGCTCAGCCATTGGTGTTTCCCTCCATTTCTGCCATGCGCTGCTTCATCTTGGCAATGCGGTCGGTCACGGTTTTGGGCGGCTCCACCTTGGGCGCGTCGGGATGCAGCAGCCAGGTGGCGGCCCAGTGGGTATCGGTGATCTTGAACGCCGGCGGCTGCTGCTCGAAGTCGATCTTCATCGCATAGCGGTTACGCTCGGCAAACGCATCGCCCACGGGGGGATAAATCATGTCCGGCGGGGTGCCGGGGATGGCCTCCAGCTTGTCCTTGGAGTCCAAATCGGGCATGGAGGACAGCAGCGCCCAGGTGTAGGGGTGGGCGGGGGAATAGAAGACCTCCTCCGCCGTGCCGCATTCCACAATCTTGCCCGCGTACATTACCGCGATGCGGTCAGCCATGTTGGCCACCACGCCCAGGTCATGGGTGATGAAGATGACGGACAGGTTGCGCTTCTTCTTCAGGTTCTGGATCAGTTCCAGGATCTGCGCCTGGATGGTCACGTCCAGGGCTGTGGTGGGCTCATCGCAGATGAGGATGTCCGGGTTGGCAGCCAGAGCGATGGCGATAACGATGCGCTGGCGCATGCCGCCGGAGAACTCGAAGGGGTACTGGTTGTAGCGCTTGCGGGCGTCGGCAATGCCGACCTCCTCCATCAGCTTGATGGCGCGCTCCTTGGCCAAGCCCTTGGTGACCTTGTTGACCACGCCGGAGGCATTCTCCTTGAGGAAGTCCACCAGGGCCACGGCCTCCTGCTGGTAGGAACGATTGTCGCGGTCAGCCACCTTGGCCTGGTAGTGGGCGATCATGTCGTCCACCGCGCGCAGGGTATCCGCCTTGGCCTTGTCCAGGTCGATCAGGGACTTGGGCACCACCTGCCACTCAGGGGTTTTGCCGCGTTTGACCAGCGAATCGTAGCGCTCGCGCTGCTTAGCGTAGCGCTTTTCCTCTGCCGCGTTCTTCTTGATGCCGCCAAAGTAGCGGTCAATGTTGTTCTTCAGCACGGAGGAGAAGGTGTAGCCCCGGCTGTCCTTGACGTATTCCATGCGGTCAATGCCCGCTTCGACCGCAGCCACCATAGTCTTGTAGGCAGCCATGCAGTCGTGCTCCTTGAGCTCCGCCGCCTCAAAGACGTGGCGATGCTCCTTGAGCACCTGCACAGCCTCGGTCTTCTTGTCGTAGGCGGCGTTGGCGCTGTAGCACAGGCCCTGCTCCACGTCGGCCAGGAAATCCTGCATGAAGTCCTCATCCAGCTTTTCCAGCAGGAAGGCGTTCAATTCGGACACATTCATCTCCGGCAGTGGCTCCTTGACGAAGGTCAGGTAATAGCCCATGGCGAAGAAGTTGGGCTTGACGAAGGCCACGGCCTCCCGCAGGATGTCCGCCATGCGGCGCAGCGTTTCCACGCGCTCCTCGTTGCTTTGGCGGCGATGCAGCTGCTTGGCCAGGCCCAGCAGCTCCTGCGCCTTGTCATGCACCACATAGGTCTGCACGGACTTGATGGACAATTCCGCGATGCGCTTGACGCGGTACTTCACGTCGCGCTCGCTGCCGTGGCTGAGTTCAAACACCAGCGCGTCCGCGTCACCCAGGGCCTCGGTGGCCGCGTCGAAGGCATTGTTGTACAGTCCCTCCAACTCCAGGTGCTTGCGCTCAAACTGATCGAATTTCTGGCACTTCGCCTTCACCTCGGCGGCGGAATCCGCCCCCTTGGCGGAAATTATCCGCGCCTGAATCATCTTCAGGAAGGAATTGAAGATGGCGCGGCTTTCCTTCTGGCGGGCCTTGCCCTTGAGCAGCATGGCCTCGGTCAGCTGGCGGCCGATCTTCACAATGGGGTTCAGGCTGGACATGGGGTCCTGGAAGATCATGGCAATCTTGTCGCCGCGAATCTTGTGGAACTCGTCCTCGCTGATCTTGAGCAGATCCTTGCCGTCATAGAGGATCTCGCCGCTCTCGATGATGGAGTTGTTGGCCAGGATTCCCAGAATCGCCTTGGAGGTGACGGACTTGCCGGAGCCGGACTCGCCCACGATGGCGATGGTTTCGCCCTTGGCCAGGTCAAAGCTGATGTTGCGCACCGCCTGCACCTTCCCGTTGGAGGTGCGGAAGGAGATCTTCAGATCCCTCACTTGCAGTTTCGTTTCCATATTAGTCCTCTCCTCTCGTGGTGGGGTTGAATGCATCGCGCAGACCGTTGCCAAAGAGGTTGAAGGAAATCATCAGCAGCGAGAAGAATAGCGCAGGGAACAGCATCGCATGGGGCGCGGTGGTCATGGCCGTCTGGCCCTGGCTCATCAGTTCACCGATGCTGGTGCCGACAAATTCGGACAGATTGACGATGCCCAGGTAGGTCATCTGCGTCTCCGTGCCGATCACGCCGGGGATAACCATGGCGCAGCTGGTCACGATCGTGCCCAGGGAGTTAGGGAAGATATGGCGGAACATCAGCCGCCAGTCGGACGCGCCCAGGGTGCGGGCCGCCAGCACGTACTCCTGGCCCTTGAAGCGGTAGAACTGCTTGCGGGTCAGGGCTGCCATGCCAATCCAGCCCGTCATGACAAACGCGAAGAGGAAGGATGGCACCATACCGACCTTGTGCGCCAGATGCAGCTGGAAGAGAATCGCCACCACAGTGAAGGGGATGTCGTAGAGAATATCCGCGATACGGTCCATGATCATGTCGATCATGCCGCCATAGTAGCCCTGGATGGCGCCGTAGATCGCGCCGATGGTCAGGTTGATGGCGGACACGATGACCGCGAACACCAACGAGAAACGAGCGCCCTGGCCAATAGCGCAGAACAGGTCCTGGCCCTTGGCGTTGGTGCCGAAGTAGTACATCGGCTCATGCCCGTTGACATAGGTGTAGTAGTTGAAGTAATTGACGCGGCACTGCACAGCGCCGGACTTGCGGGCGCTGTAAATGTAGCTGCCGTCGTCCCCGGCGATGCGCAGGGAGTTGTAGGGACGCCCCTCAATCTCCTTGTTGGTGGAGTAGGCGGGGATAAAGTTGCCGTTCGCATCCTTCACGGCGTCGCCCTTGGCGCTCTTGACCTGGTACCACAAATTGGGATTGTTGGTGATGCCCTGAATGTCCTTGGTTTCCACCCAAGGGTAGATCACCTGAATGCCGGTTTCATTCTGCCAGGCCTGAATCTGGTCAAACTCGTCATAGCTCAGGGTCAGGTAGATGTTACCGGTTTCATAGTACTTGTTGTTGCGCAACACATAGGTGTGGGTTTCGGTCATCTTGCCGCGCTGCTTTACAGTCTTGACCGTGTCGCTCATAATCCGGATGACGGGGTCCATGCCGGTCTCCTGGGCGATGCCGCGCCAGTAGTCCATGGAAGCGTCGTTCTGGCTGTCCCGGGTGATGCCGCCATCCAGGATACCGATGCCCTTCTCCGCCACGCTGCGCACGAAGGGCGGCGTGTTGGTGTAGAGCTTGTCCATGTGCTTCACGCTGTAGATAGAAATCATCGGTGAGAAGATGG
>JAQXLU010000164.1 GCA_029012285.1 Clostridiales bacterium
CGTGATTCCTGTGAAGAACGACGCGTCCGTGGGGTGCACATAGCATTCCCCGATGCAGCGCAGGATGATCACGCGCAGGGTTTTCCCAGCGGATTTCTTGTCCATCCCCATGGCGGCAATCAGCTCGCTCTCGGGGATGCCGGGCAGCACCAGGGGCATATCCAGAAGGCGGAGCAGCGCCTCCAGCCGGGCCGCAGTACCGGGCTGGGTCATACCCTTCCCTTCCGTCCACCGGGTCATGTGATGCATGCCCAGGGCCACCGCCTCGCCGTGGCGCAGCCCGGTGTAGTGCTGGCAGGTTTCCACCGCATGGGCGATGGTGTGGCCGAAGTTCAGCGTCATGCGAAGGCCGGTGTCCCGCTCATCCTGGGCCACCACATCCGCCTTGGCCTGGATGCACCGCTCCAGGATGGTGTCGATCTCCCCCATCAGGGCCGCGCGTCCGCCGGGGGCGCATTTTTCCAGCAGGGCGAAGAGCGCCGCGTCGCCGATGCAGCCGTACTTGACCACCTCGCCCAAGCCGTCCCGCCAGTATTCATCCGTGAGAGTATGCAGCGTGTCAGGGTCCACCAGCACGAAATCCGGCTGATAGAACGCGCCCACCAGGTTCTTGCCCTGGGGCAGATCCACCGCGACCTTGCCGCCCACGGAGGAATCCACCTGGGCCAGCAGCGTGGTTGGCACCTGAATGAAATGCACCCCCCGCAGGAAGGTCGCCGCGGCCAGGCCGGTCAAATCGCCGATCACGCCGCCGCCCAGGGCGATCACCGCGTCCCTGCGGGTGATATGGCTCTGGCACAGGAAGGTGTATAATTCCTCCAAGCGGGCAAGGCACTTGGTCTTTTCGCCGTGGGGCAGGGTGATGCTGCTCACCCGCAAGCCGGCCTGTTCCAGCGAGGCCACGGCCCGCGCCAGGTACAGCGGGGCCACGTTGTCGTCCGTGACCACCGCCACGCAGACCTCCCCCAGCGCATCGCGGACATGGCTGCCCAGCGCATCCAGCAGCCCGCTGCCAATGTGAATCGGGTATGTGCGCTCCCCCAGCGGAACGGTGATGCTTCTCATCATGATCTCCTCCGCTTATATCTCTCTGCCCACAGCGCGGGCGATGTTGCGGATGTCCTCCATCACCTTCACGAAGGTGTCGGGCTTGATGGACTGCGCGCCGTCGCACAGGGCGTGGGCGGGATCGTTGTGCACCTCGATCATCAATCCGTCCGCCCCCACAGCGATGGCGGCGCGGGCCAGGGGCTGCACCATCCAGTACTTGCCCGTGGCATGGCTGGGATCGACAATCACCGGCAGATGGGAGAGCTGCTTGACCGCGCACACGGCGGACAAATCGGTGGTGTTGCGGGTGTAGGTCTCAAAGGTGCGGATGCCCCGCTCGCAGAGGATCACGTTCTCGTTGCCGCCGGCCATGATGTACTCGGCGGACATGATCCACTCCTCGATGGTAGCGGACATGCCGCGCTTGAGCAAAATGGGCTTGCGGGTCTTGCCCAGGCGCTTGAGCAGGTCGAAGTTCTGCATATTGCGCGCGCCCACCTGGATACAGTCCACCTGATCCTCAAACCTGTCGATGTCATAAGGGCTCATCAGCTCGGTCACGATGGGCAGCCCGGTGACCTCGCGGGCGTGGCAGAGCATGTCCAGGCCCTTGTATTCCAGGCCCTGGAAGGAGTAGGGGCTGGTGCGGGGCTTGAACGCGCCGCCGCGCAGCACGGTTGCACCCGCAGCCTTCACCGCCTTGGCAACCTCCTCGATCTGCGCGTTGGATTCCACCGAGCAGGGGCCCGCCATCACGCTCAGCTTCCTGCCGCCCACCACCGTATCGCCCACCTTCACCTCGCTGGGGGTGGGATGGAACATGCGGTTGGCCTTCTTGAAGGGCTCGGCCACCTTCATGATGCGCTCCACGCAGCGGAAGGATTCCAGCTGCGCCGGGTCGATGCGGCTGGTATCGCCAATCAGGCCCAGGATGGTCAGATCGCTGCCGTACATGGGATTGACGGTGATATTGCCCATGGCGGTGATAAAATCCGCCACATGGTCGATTTCCTGGCGGCTTGCGCCCTGCTTCATCACAATAATCATCGAATGTTACCTCCTGCAAGCTACGATTGCGGCAAAAAAGCGCGGAAGTTCCGCAAAGGGAGCTTCCGCGCACAATTTCTGCCTCAGGGAAACAGGCATGCATCAGCTGACTTTACGCAACGTTTTTAACCCGGACGATTTCATCGGCCGGGAACGTAAACGTAAAGTACACCGCATTCAGCATGACCGTTTTCCTCCTTGTGAGCGTCATTATAGCGCCGCTTTTTGCAACTGTCAAGGGCGCGGATTGTTCTTTTGCTGTTTAGATCCTTAGCAGTTGGGCCGCCTGACCTTCTCGTCCTTCATGATGTGGACGATGGTATCGTTCGTCTGGCCCATGCCGATGCAGACCAATTCGCCCAAGTGCTCAATCAGGCTGTCGAAGCCATCATCCAGAATGCCGTCCTGGGCGTGGATGCCGCCGCCCTCCATGGCCAGGCAGGCCGCCTCCACCGCCAGCCCCGCTGACAGCGCCACCTTGGACGCGCAACCCTCCTTCGCGCCGTCGCAGATCATGCCCGACACGCTGCCCAGGATGTTCCGCGCCGCTTGGAGCATCTCCTTTTCGCCGCCGCCCATCAGGAATACCACGCCGATGGCCGCGCTCAGCCCCGCCGCGACCCCGCAGGCACACACGCTGGACAGAGGCCCGATGAAGCTCTTGATGTACACATTGGCCAGATTGGCCAGGGCCAGCGCCCGCAGCAGTCGCTCCTCGGACACATTGAAGGTACGGGCCGCCGCATCCACCGTGAGGAACAGCGTCAGCCCCTGATTGCCGCTGCCCGTGGCGGTCATGACCGGCAGCGGTATGCCATGCATGCGCGCATAGCTGGCCGCGCCCGCCATTTTCTTGGCCTGGGCGTAGAGCGAGCCGGATTGCAAAAGCATCGTGGGCAGCACATGCTGGGCCAGTCCCTCCTCCATGGCGCGGTAATAGACGACGCGGTTCATGTTCAGCGCGTCGCGCAGGAAGGTCAGTTCCTCCAGGGGGCAGGTGCGGGCAAAGGCCACGAATTCCCCCAGGGAACCCTCCCGGGTGGCCTCGGCCGCCGCCGTTTCCTCCACGGTGAAGGGCGTAAAGGGCGCATGCTCGATGCGGGCGATGCAGTCATGCTCGCCGCTGGTGATCACGCGCACCTCATCCTCCCTCGTGGTGATGACGGTCTCGATGTATAGCCCCCGGGCTTCCTCGGCAATCTCCACCGTGACCAGCTCCCGCAGCAGCTTGGCCTCCGCCAGCTGCTCGGCGCGGACGGTATGCAGCGCGTTCATGCCCGCGGCCGGGTCGCCCGCGGTAATGCCCAGGGCCACGCAAAGGCTCACGCCGCGCTCGTCCGCCCCGGGGATACCCACGCCCATGGCGTTCTTGAACAGATACGCATCCAGCCGCGCCACAACGCGCCTGATTTCCCCCTTCACATGGGCCCTGGCGGTGGCGGCGTTGAGCGCGATGGCCGCAGGCTCGGTGCAGCCGGTGGAGGGCGCCAGCGCAGCCTTGATCTGCTTGAGATAGCTTGTGTATTCCATGGATGTACGCTCCTGACGACAGTATTCAGCAGGAATATTCGACCCCGGGGAGGGGAAATCCTGCCCAGGGGGGAGGATTTCATCCCTGCTGCGCCATCAACGGACGAACTCCCCATTGACGCAACCTTCCGAAAACGTTATAATGAACATGCTGTCGAATAATTGAGCATGATAGGAAAGGACACATCCCGTATGATTCGTCTGAATTGCGACTACCTGGAGGGCTGCCATCCCTCCATCCTGAAAAAGCTGACCGACACCAACCTGGAGCAGACCCCTGGCTACGGCACCGACCACTACTGCAAGGAGGCTGCGGACGCCATCCGCAACGCCTTCTCCTGCCGGGAGAGCGCGGTGCACTTCCTGGTGGGCGGCACCCAGGCCAACATGACCGTCATTGCCGCGGCGCTGCGCCCCTATGAGGGCGTGCTTTGCGCCCAGACGGGGCACATTAACGTGCACGAGACCGGCGCGATTGAATCCACCGGGCACAAGTGCCTGGCCCTCCCCCACAAGGATGGACTGATTTCCGCCAGCCAGGTGGCCGTGGCCGCCGCCACCCAGGCGGACGACGAGCACACCGTCCGCCCCGGCATGGTGTATATCTCCATGTCCACCGAGCTGGGCACGGTGTACAACCGCAGCCAGCTCAAGGATCTTTACTACACCTGCAAGCAGCTGGGGCTGTACCTGTTTATCGACGGCGCACGCCTGGGCTATGCGCTTGCCGCCCCTGGCAGTGACATAACCCCGGCGGACATCGCCAAGTTCTCCGACGTGTTCACCGTGGGCGGCACCAAGATGGGCGCGCTCTTTGGTGAGGCGGTGGTGATCAACAATCCGGAGTTAAACGTGCGCTTCCGCTACATGATCAAGCAAAAGGGCGGCATGCTGGCCAAGGGCCGCCTGTTGGGGCTGCAATTTCTGGCCCTGATGGAGGACGATTTGTACTTCAAGACTGGCCGGAAGGCTGTGGAGCAGGCCATGCGCATCCGCGCGGCGCTGCTGGAGGCTGGGTTTACGCTTCAGGTGGATGCGCCAACCAATCAGCTCTTTCCGGTATTCACCGATGCGCAATGGGAGCAGCTGGAGGATGCCGGGTTTGTACTGGAGTTCTCCAGCCGTTTGGATGAGGAGCATGTGGTATTGCGCGTGTGTACCTCCTGGTGTACGCCAGAGGAATATGTGGATCAGTTCATCGCGGCCATCAAAGCCCTCTAACCCCCAACACCAAAAACGGGTCAAGGGGCTATTCAACATCACTTGATGCTTTGCCTTCGGCAACTGCCCACTGGGCAGCCGCATCTGCGTGATGCCCCTTGCAGGGTCCAGGGCCGCGGAGGCCCTGGCAGGGTACAGGGGCAGCGCCCCTGCTCCGCACCCGCAGGCGCAAAAACGGGTCAAGGGGCTATTCAACATCACTTGATGCTTTGCCTTCGGCAACTGCCCACTGGGCAGCCGCATCTGCGTGATGCCCCTTGCGGGGTGCA
>JAQXLU010000165.1 GCA_029012285.1 Clostridiales bacterium
CATGATCAACGTGGACGCGCTGCCGGAAATGATTCAGGTCAGCGGCGTGCCCTACAACAGCGTGGACGCGCTGCCGGAGAATCTTCAGGTCAGCACGCATCTGAACGAGCATGTGGATGCGGTGCCGAATACCCTTCCAACCCCGGAACCTCTTCCCGTCTGACACGGAACACAAAGCCGCCCGGGCAGCCTTGGTGCTGTCCGGGCGGCACTGTTTGTTGCATTACTTGTTGCACAGGGCGCAGAAGGTGTCGATGTCGCCCTTCACGACCTCCAGGGAAGCGCGCCAGAAGTCGGCGCTGCGCACGTCGATGCCCACGCTGGCGGCGACCTCCGCAATGGTGCCGGAGCCGCAGGAGCGCAGCAGCTGGTTGTACTTGGGCACGAAGGCCTCGCCCTCCTTGAGGTACTGGGCGAACACGCCCTTGCCGAACAGCTCGCCAAAGGCATAGGGGAAGTTGTAGAAATTCAGCCCGCTGGAGTAATAGTGGCTCTTGCAGGCCCACATGTAGGGGTGGCGGATGTTCTTATCCAGGCCGTCACCATAGGTTGCGTCCTGGGCGCGGAGCATCGCGTCCTTGAGCTCGTCCACGGTCATGGCGTGGTCGGCGCGGGTGTCGATCACCTCGGTCTCAAACAGGTAGCGGCTGAGGATGTCCACGCAGGTCTGGGTCACTTCCATCAGCGAGGATTCCAGCAGGGTGAACTGCTCCTCCTGGGAGGCGTTCTTCAGCACCTGATGGGCCAGCATGGTCTCGTTGAAGATGGACGCGGTTTCCGCCAGGGGCATGGGGGTGTCGGTCAGGCAGTAGGGGAGACCGGCCATGCAGCGGTTGTGCCAGGCGTGGCCCAGCTCATGGGCGATGGTGGAAATATCGGAGAAGGAGCCCTGGAAGTTGGTCAGCACCAGGCTGCGGTCGAACTGGTGCGCACCGGAGCAGAATGCGCCGCCGGTCTTGCCCTCGCGGGGATACAGGTCGATCCAGCGCTGCGCAAAGGCGTTGTTCATAAACCGGGCCATTTCCGGGGTGAACTTGCCCATCTCCTGCAAAAGCACCTCGCGGGCCTCCTCGATGGTGTAGGCCTTGCTGGCCTTGCCCACGGGGGCGAACAGGTCGTAGAAGGGCAAACCGTCCTTGTGGCCCAGGTAAGCCGCCTTGGCCCGCAGATAGCGGCGGAAGTGGGGCAGGTACTCGCGGATGGCGGTCAGCATGGCCTCCAGGGTCTGGCGGTCCATGCGGTTCTGGTCGAGGGTCATGTCCAGCACGGAGTCAAAGCCCTTGGCCTTGGCCATGGTGCGGGCTTCCATCTTGATGGAATTCAGGCAGTAGGACATGGGCAGCTCAATCTTCTTGTAGGAAGCGATTTCGGCCTCGTAGGCGTCCTTGCGGACGGCGGCGTCACCGTCATACGCCATGCCGCGCACGGCGGGCAGGGGCAGGGATTGTCCGCGGTATTCCACCGTGTGGGTGGAATCCAGCTTATCCCGCAGCTGGGAGAAGGCGCTGCCGCCGGATAAGCGCATCTGCAGCATCCAGGGCTCGATTTCCGCCGGAATGGTGTGGGCTGCGGACTGCTTCATTTCCCGCAGGATGAAGGCGACGGGCTGCAGCTTTTCGGACGCAGCGATGATGTCCTCCAGGTTGTCGATGCTGCCCACAAAGCGGGTGATGCCGCTGTTGACCAGGGACGCATCATTGGCGATGACGTTCAGCTTGTCCTCGTACTGCTGGGCGACGCCGTTGTTGGCATCCGCAGCCAGGGTCAGCTCGGTGAAGCTGAACAGGCGTTCCATCAGCATGGAGAGGGCCTCGTCCGCAGCCATGAGCTGCTCCAGCTTCTCCTGCGTGGGCAGTGCGCTGTCCAGGATGGCCTTTTCCCCGGCGATGGCCTCTGGCAAGCGGGCCACGTCCGCCAGGAAGGCTTCGTCCTCAAAGCTCTTGTACAGGAAGGAAAGATCCCAGGTATCGTTCATCTCGATCACTCCTTATCAAATCATATCCACCACGCGGTGGCCCATGTCGTTCAGACGCTGCAGCGCGGTGTCCCACACGCGGGATTTCCGCAGCGCATCGGGATCGTGGGCATCCACGCCGATGATCACGTCGTTGTCCCACTTGCGGACGTACTGCCAGAAATCCTGATTGGGATATCCACGGCTTGCGCCGGTCAATTCGCCCTCCAGGCCCAGCAGGTTGTACTCGATGGGCATGTGGGCCTCCTTGGCGGCCTGACAGATCATGTCCGCCGCCTCCATGCAGACGGGGGTGAACTCGTCGCGGTACATCATGTACAAATCAGGATGGGCGATGTAGCGGTACAGCCCGGTGCGCATGCCTTCGACGGCCTGCTCGGCATACTCCATCACGCCAGCGTCCTTCATGCAGGAATGGCCGGTGTAGGGGAACTGCTCCTCGGTGTAGAGAAAGTGATTGCCCAGGATCATGTACTCGCAGCCGTCGTCCTGCAAGCGCCGCAGCTGGTCGAGATACTTGGGGTAGTACTCGCATTCCAGCCCGAGGCGGATGTCGATGCGGCCTGCGTACTTTTCTTTCAGCGTCAGCACGGACTGCTTGTAGTCCGCCCACTGGGTCGGGAGCATGCGGCAATGGCTCACATAATCCGTCTCAAAGGCCCAGGGGGCATGATCTGAAAAACCAAGCACGTCAAAGCCGCTCCGGAGAGCGGCCTTGACGTACTGTTCATCCGTTCCCACGGCATGCTTGCAGCGGGTGGTGTGGGTATGGAAGTTGTGCTTCATGCAAAATCATCTCGTTTGCTTAAAAGTTTTGATGCTTGCGCTGCTCCTCCAGCGCGGCCAGGCACATTTCCTTGGAGCGGTTGATGTGGCGCTCCATCAGGTCCTGGAAGCTGGCCAGATCCCGCTTCTCGACGTAATCCACCAGCGCGTAGTGCTCCCGGTGGGCCTCCAGCAAGCGATCCTCCTGGCGGATGGCCATGGCGGAGAAGCGGGTGATGAACTCGTCCTGCCCCTCGATGACCCGAAGGATGCGGTTCTGCCCGCAGATGGCGGTGAGCTGGCGGTGGAACGCGCGGGTGACGGGGGAGAGCGTGTCGAAGTCCTTGACGGCGATCAGGTTGTCCATCTCGTGGAGCTGGCTGCGCAAGGAGGCGATGTCCTCCGCTGTGGCCTTTTCGATGATGGCAGGCAGCGTCAGCATTTCCAGGGCGTTGCGGATGGTGTAGATTTCCTCCACATCGGCGATGGTGAATGCCCGCACGACCACGCCGCGGCGCAGCACATATTCCACCAGCCCGTCGCGCTCCAGCTTGCGCAGGGCCTCGCGCAGGGGCGTGCGGCTGATGTGCAGGCGATCGGCGTAATCGGTTTCGACGATGCGCTCGCCAGCGGGAATCTCCCCGGTGATGATTGCGTGCTTGAGCACCTCATAAGCGATCTCGCGGATCGGGCGGCTTTCCATCATGGGCTGAAAGGAAATGGTATTCATCAAGGATGCTCCTTTGGTGTTGAAAATCAGGGCAGGGGAATGCCAAAGTGCACTTTGTTTGCACTTTGGATACAATCATAATACAAAACAGCAGCGCTGTCAAGGGATTCCCCCGTCGATAAGCCAAAAACCCGCATTTTCCGGCAAAAAGGAGGACGCAACCTCCGGGATGCGTCCTCCTTGGGAATCACTTCTTGAGCGCTGCCTTGAGGGCGTCGACATAATCCAGCTGCTCCCAGGGCATGTTAGCCTTGCCAAAATGGCCGTAGTTGCAGTTGGCGCGGTAGATGGGGCGGCGCAGCATCAACCGATCAATGATGGCGTTGGGCCGCAGATCAAAGACCTGGCGGACGGCGTCAGCCAGCACATCATCCGCCACCACGCCGGTGCCCTTGGTGTCCACGCACAGCGAGACGGGCTGGGCCACGCCGATGGCATAGGCCAGCTGAATCTCGCACTGGCGGGCCAAACCGGCGGCGACGATGTTTTTCGCCACATGACGGGCCGCGTAGGCAGCGGAACGATCCACCTTCGTGGGGTCCTTGCCGGAGAACGCGCCGCCGCCATGGGGCGCATAGCCGCCGTAGGTGTCCACGATGATCTTGCGCCCGGTCAATCCGGAGTCACCCGCAGGGCCGCCGATCACGAAGCGCCCGGTGGGGTTGATGAGGTAGCGGGTCTCCGCCGTCAGCATGTCCGCAGGAATGACGGGCTTGATCACGTTTTCCAGCAGGGCCGCGCGAATCTCCTCCTGCGTCACCGTTTCGTCGTGCTGGGTGGAGATAACGATGGTATCCACCGCGACGGGCTTGCCGTCCTCATAGGCGATGGTCACCTGGGACTTGCCGTCGGGCCTCAGCCAGGGCAGCGTGCCGTTCTTGCGCACCTCGGTCAATCGGCGGGTCAAGCGGTGGGCGTAGGCGATGGCGGTGGGCATCAGCTCGGGGGTTTCGTCGCAGGCATAGCCGAACATCATGCCCTGGTCGCCCGCGCCGGTGTCGTTCACGTCGGTGTCGCGGCTTTCGAGGGAGGCGTCCACGCCCATGGCGATATCGGGGCTTTGGGCATGCACGGAGGTCAGCACCGCGCAGGTGTTGCCGTCAAAGCACAGTTCGCTGGAGTTGTAGCCGATGTCCAGCACAACATCGCGGACGATGGCGGGAATATCCACCTTGGCGGTGGTGGTGATTTCGCCCATGACCATCACCATGCCGGTGGTGGCGCAGGTTTCGCAGGCCACGCGGGACATGGGGTCCTGGGCGAGGATGGCGTCCAGCACCGCGTCGGACACCTGGTCGCACAGCTTGTCGGGATGGCCTTCGGTGACGGATTCAGAGGTAAAGAGCTTGCGCATGGGGGACTCCTTTCATGGTCGGCAGCAAGGCGCGTTTGCGCCCGTGTATAGCAAAACCCGGACAGTCTTGCACACAAAACAGTCCGGGTGATCTTCCTGATCTTCCTTATCTGCCAAAGGACTTCGCTCCTTCATGGGGGCGAGGTGTGCGTCCTCTGTGGGAATTGGCACCAAGCGTACGCCGGTTGCCGTGGCTTCATCGGGCCCATCCCTCTGCCACTCGTGATAAGGTATTCAATTTGCGAAATGCATCATAGCACATTCGACAGCGTTCGTCAAGGGGGCAAATGCAGGAAAAGCTACAAAACATCCTTCGCCTGAACGCTTCGGAAGGCTGCGGCCCGTCCCAGTCGGTTCATGATGGCCAGGCCCACACCCTCGGGCGGCACCACCTCGGAGAAGATCACGTCCATCCTCTCCTCGTCCAGGCCGCGCAGCGTTGCAAAGAGCCGGTGTGCGACCTCGCTGGGGTTACTCTGAGCGCCGATATCATGGGGATGGCAGTCGCGCAGCGCCTCGATATGCTCGGTGAAGCACATCACGCAGGCGCGGTGTCCCTGTTCTGCCGCGTGGGCGTACAGGCGGCGCATCGCTTCCACCACATCCGCCTCCTCGCCCTCGATGAGCGTCACCTGCCCGTCGGGGGCGTAATGCTTGTACATCATGCCGGGGGAGAGGGCCTTCTCTCCCTTTTGCAATGGGCGAAGAATGCTGCCCGCCAGCGATACCTCGCCGATGACGTCCTCCAGCATGGCCCTTGTCACCCCGCCGGGGCGCAGGATGCAGGGCTTTTCCCCCACCAGGGAGATCACGGTGGATTCCAGCCCCACGTCGCTCTCGCCGCCGTCCAGGATCAGCGGAATCCGCCCGTCCATGTCCTCCAGCACATGCTGGGCAGTGGTGGGGCTGGGCTTGCCGGAGCGGTTCGCGCTGGGGGCAGCAATGGGCAGCTTGCAGGCGCGAAGGAGCGCCATCGCCACCGGATGGGAGGGCATGCGCACCGCTACCGTGTCCAGCTTGGCGGTCACCTCGTCCGGGACGGCTGCCTTCCGGGGGAGGATGATGGTCAGCGGGCCGGGCCAGAATGCGTCCATCAGCCGCAGGGCTAGGTCGTTCACCTCGCAGATGCCGTCCAGCTCGCTGCGGTCGTGAATGTGGACGATCAGGGGATTGTCCGCCGGGCGACCCTTCGCGGCGAAGATGCGCAGCACCGCGTCCCGGTTGAGGGCATACGCGCCCAGGCCGTACACCGTTTCGGTGGGGAAGGCCACCAGCTGCCCCTCTGACAGCAGGCGCGAGGCCAGGGCCAGGGAGCTTTCGGTGGCGGGGAGTAGCTGGGTTTTCATAAGGATTCCTTCTTCATGTGAGGTTGCGCAGCCGGGCGGCTTGTTCCTCCGCCTGAAGCGCGTCGATGATGGGGTCGAGGTCACCGTCCATGATGTCGTCGATGGCATACAGGGTCAGCCCGATGCGATGGTCGGTCACGCGTCCCTCGTGGAAATTGTAGGTGCGGATGCGCTCGGAGCGGTCGCCGGTGCCCACCTGGATGCGGCGGTTCTCGGCGTAGGCCGCGTCCGCCTCGGCGCGCTTTTGCTCCATCAGCCGTGCGCGCAGCACCTGCATGGCCTTGTCGCGGTTCTTCAACTGGCTTTTCTGATCCTGGCAGGTCACCACCGTTCCTGTGGGCAGGTGGGTGATGCGCACGGCGCTGTCAGTGGTGTTGACGCACTGCCCGCCGTGCCCGGTGGAGCGGTACACGTCGATGCGCAGATCCTTGGGGTCGATGTCCATCTCGACGTCCTCGGCCTCGGGGAGCACCGCCACGGTGCAGGTGGAGGTCTGGCGTTTGCCGTTGGCGTCGGTCACGGGGATGCGCTGCACCCGATGCACGCCACTTTCGTACTTCATCCGGGCAAAGGCGCCCCTGCCCACGATGGAGAAGCAGCACTCCTTCACGCCGCCAAGCTCAGTGTCCTGGGTGTAAATGGGCTCCACTCGGAAGCCGCGCCGCTCGGCGTAGCGGCTGTACATGCGCACCAGCTCTGCGGCAAACAGGCAGCTTTCCTCGCCCCCCGCGCCGCCGCGCACCTCCAGGATGACGTTGTGCTCGTCGTCCGGGTCGCGGGGCAGCAGGAGGATGCGCAGCTCCTGCTCCATCCCGGCCCTTTGCGGACGCAGCTCGTCCAGCTCCTCCCGGGCCAGCTCGGCCAGGTCGCTGTCGGTGAGCATCTCCTCCGCCTGGGCGATGCGGGCAAGCAGCGCCTGATACCGCATCCAGGCCTCGTATTGCAATTCGAGGGCGGCGCGCTCCTTCAGACAGGCCTGATACCGCGCCGTGTCCCCAATCACCTCTGGCTGGACGATGGCCTCGCTCAGCTCCTCGTATCGGGATTTGATCCACTCAAACTTGTCAAACATCACAGCCTCGCTTCGACGATTCTTGGGATATGCTGATAATCCTCGTGTATGGCAACGGGGGTCAAATTGGCGGCCTGGCACAGGGCCATTACGCCCTCGGCCTGACCGTAGCCGACCTCCATCAGGAGGGTGCCGCCCGCTCGCAGAAAACGGGGTGCGGTTTTGGCG
>JAQXLU010000166.1 GCA_029012285.1 Clostridiales bacterium
AACTTCCGCGCAGCCGCCCTGGAGGGCGAAATCTACCAGTACCAGGTGTCCGCCAGCGCCAATTTGAGCCTGCGCGGCACGGTGAATGGCAAGATGGGCACATGCTCCACCCAGGCCTTTGATGATGCGGCCATCCAGCAGATGGTGGAGGGCGTGAAGGAATCTGCCGCGTTGATCGAAACCGACGAGCAGGACGAAATCTTCGCGGGCGACCCAGCCTATCCCGAGTTGCCCGAAACGCCCACTGACATCAAGGAAACATCGGCGGAAGCCAAGCTGGCCCTCTGCCTGGAGGTGGAAAAGGCTGCAAAGGCCGCTGACAAGCGCGTGTGGAAGGTCGAAAGCACCGTGGCGACCGGCAGCAGCAGCGTCCGTATGAAGAACAGCTTTGGCCTTGACCTCACCGAGGAGGGCAGCTATTGCGTGGCCTACGCCGAGCCCATCGTCAAGACTGAGGATAAGACGGTCAACGGCTTCTTCCTGGATGCGGGCACTGAATTCGCCAAGCTGGACGCAGCTGCCATCGCCCAAAAGGCCGTTGAGGAAACCCTCAGCCAACTGGGTGGCAAGCCCGTGCCCGGCGGCGAGTACCGCATCATCATGCGCTACGACGCCATGCAGTCCCTGCTGCAAACCTTTGCGGGCATCTTCTCCGCCGAGAACACGCAGCAGAACCTGTCCCTGCTGGGTGGCAAGGAGGGACAGAAGATCGCCAGCGACGCGGTCACCCTCATGGACGACCCGCTGCTTCCCGGCGGCTTTGCCACCCAGCGCTTTGACGGGGAGGGCAGCGCCAGCCGAACCAAGGCCGTGATTGACGGCGGCGTGCTGACCACGCTGCTCCACTCCCGCAAGACCGCCCGCAAACAGGGCGTGGCTTCCACCGGTAACGCGCACCGTGCCAATGGCGCGATTCGTGTTGCGCCCACCAACTTCTTCTTCAAGCCCGGTGAAAAGGACCTCGCCGCGCTGATGGCAGATGTGGGCGAGGGGCTGGTCATTACCGATCTGTCCGGCTTGCATTCGGGCGCGAACCCCACCTCCGGCGACTTCTCGCTCCTCTCCAAGGGCTACACCATTGAAGGTGGCAAGCGCGGACGCGCGGTGGAACAGATTACGGTGGCGGGTAACTTCTACCAGGTGCTCAAGGACATCGTGGCCGTCGGCAGCGATCTGAGCTTCTCCGGCAGCAGCATCGGCAGCCCCTCCGTGGATGTGGGCACGCTCAAGGTTTCCGGCTGATTTGCAGCATTCATTCAGGGCAGGGAAGTTCTCTGCCCTTTTTGTTTGCGTTTCTGCAAAATGTCTGCTATAATAGATGGACGAAAGAAGGAGGCAGCTGCCATGTCCGAACGCAACATCGAATCCTGTTCCTTCCTCTGCGTTCATGAGGAAGTGGTGGCACGGGTGCAAAAGCATCTGCCGGAGGAAGGCCAGCTGCTCCGCCTGGCAGACCTGTTCAAAACCTTCGGCGATGGCACGCGCATCCGCATCCTCTACGTGCTGCTCCAGGCGGAGGTGTGCGTGTGCGACCTGGCGCGCTTGCTGGGCATGACGCAGTCCGCGGTGAGCCACCAGCTGCGCATCCTCAAGCAGGCCATGCTCATCAAGTCCCGGCGCGATGGCAAGACGGTGTTCTATTCCCTGGCGGACGATCATGTGGCCACGCTGTTGCGCCAGGGAATGGAGCATGTCTGCGAGGACTGAGCGCCTGTCCATGGCTGCAAAGCACTGCCAACGGAATATCCCGGAAAAGATGACATTCGGTAAGGAGGCACCCCGATGAAATGGCGAAACAAGCTGCTGCTTCTGCTTGCGGCGATGATGCTGTGGATGCTGCTGTCCACCGTGGCCCTGGCTGAGACGCTCAGCTTCGGCACGGTGCGGAATGGCAATTCGGTCAATCTGCGCTACGGTGCGTCCAAGAATACGCAGAAGGTCGGCTCCTATACCCGGGGCACCTGGCTGCGCATCAACGGGCAGTATGGCGAGTGGTGCCATGTCACCGGCCCGGACGGCAAGTCCGGCTATATGATGAAGGAGTACATCCAGATTTCTGCGACCGCCAAGGGCGTGATCGGCATCGTGGATGCGGCCAGCGGCCTCAACCTGCGCGCCACCGCCAACGCCTCCGGCAAGTCCATCGGCGTCTATTCCAGCGGTGTGCCCTGCATATTGCTCCAGCAGACGGGCGACTGGTACTATGTGTCTGTGGATGGCAAGAAGGGCTTCTTTCACGCCGATTATCTCACCCGGAAGTACACCACCTACTCCCCGGATGTGGCGACGGTGGTCAACCCCAAGGGGGGCGCGGTCAATCTGCGCAAGGGCCCGGGCACGAGCTACGGCATCATCAAGTCCATCAAGAACGGCAGCTACGCCATGATCCTCCAGCAGGGCAATGGCTGGTGGAAGATCTCCGTCAACGGCTATGTGGGCTTTATGGACAGCAGCTACCTCAAGGATGGCATCGTTGGCCAAACGACGGGTACATCGGGCAACACCGGTTCGGGCAGCCCTGGCTCCGGCAGCAGCGCGGAGGGCTATGCAACGGTCAATACCGGCAACCTCTACCTGCGTTCCGCCGCGTCGAAGGCCTCCAAGAGCCTGGGGCTCTTCCCGCGTGGCACCTATGTGACCGTGCTGGATCAGGGCAATACCTGGTGCAAGGTGCGCGTCAACGGGACAACCGGTTACATGATGACCGAATACCTGAAATTCCACGGACTGAACGGTGTGGCTATCGCCTATGTGAAGCACCCCAACGGCACCTTCGTGAATATGCGCAATGCGCCCTCCAAAACCACTGGAACGGTGCTGATGCAGGTGCCCCACAACGCCCGGGTGACCGTGCTGGTGCCTGGGGCCACCTGGTCGCAGATTCAGTACAACGGCAAAACGGGTTACATGATGAATCAATTCCTGAATGGCCTAAAGTAACTATGTGCTGCCCCGCGGGGAAAAGCGTTCTGCAAGCAAAAAGCAGCGATGAGATGCAAGATGCAGGCTCATCGCTGCTTTTTCATTACTTAACGGTCGTTTTCAAGGTGAAGGGTGCGCCCCAAATGTAGTAGGTGATGGTGACCTCGCGGATGGGGTGCATATTCTTGTCGGTGAGGATGGTGGCGCTGACGTCGGCTGTCTGCTTGGCGGGGAGCTTCACATCATCGAAGGCGCCGATTTGCAATATATCGCCCGCCATGGGCGTGACCTGCAATTCCACCATGTCTGCGGACACCGCGCAGTTGTTGCGTAGCCGGACGGTGTAGGTGTAGAACTGGTAGTTTTCCGCGTCGGACAGCTCCTGCGCGGTGACATAGGGCGTACCAAGGACAGCGCCCAGGCGCAGCTGCTCCCGGAGCTCTTCAAAGAGGATAATTTGGCTGGGCGCGTCCGTGGCGACCACGCCTACGGCTTCCACAGCAATGGTGGCGGTCATGTACATGTAGCCCACGCCCACCAGCGCCACAATGAGGATGAGAACGGTCAGGATGGCAAAATACTTCATGTGTTGATTTCCTTATTTTGTTTATTGCGCTTGCAGCAGCCGGTTCATTTCCTCAATCATCTCCGCGTCCTTGAGGCTGAACTTGAATTCCACGCGACGGGAGGCTGCCTGGTTGACGATGTTGGTGCCCTCGTAGTAGATCAGGTCGGATTTGCTGCGCCCAGTGGCGGTGAGGAGCTTCTGCAGCAGCTCGCGCTCCTGGCTGCCCTCGCTGTACATGCCCAAGACGTACATCATCACCTCATACGCGCGCTCCTGGGAGAGCTTCATGTTGTGCTCATAGGAGCCGGAATCATCCGTGTGGCCCTCGATAACGATCTGCCCCAAATAGTCGGCGTATTCGGGGCGCAGCAGCACCTCCAGGTACACGGGGATGAAGCGGTTGAGCAGCGCCTTTCCGTCTGACATGATGTCGGAGGAATTGGTCTTGAACAGCACCGCGCTGTCCAGCACGATGTCGCCGGTGTTCTTGTCCACCGCGGCGGATAGGTTGGCCCGGGAGAGGGACGAGGACAGCTCGGCGATGATCTCCGCCTTCATGCCGACCATGTCCTCAATCTTGTCCGTCTTGCTGTTGAGCACCTGGATGGCCGCATTCAGTGCGGATTCCTTGTTCGCCAGCTCCTGCTGGAGGATGATGAGCTGCGCTTCCTTGCCCGCGAGGGTCTTTTGCGCCTCCTCCAACTGGGCCTGGTTTTCGCCCAGCACGATATAGGCTTCCTCCAGGGCAGTCTGCTTCTCGTCCAGTTGGGTCATGATGACGGCGATCTGCGCGTTCTGATGATCCATCGTGACCTGCTGAGCGGCGATTTGCAGCGTCTGCTCATCCAGCTTGAGCTGCTGGTTGGTGATCAGCAGCTTTTGCTGATCCAGCTCCTTCGTCTTGCTTTCCAGCATGATGAAGTACTGGTGCAGGCTCATCGACAGGATCAGCACGAACACCAGCACCAGCGCCGCCATCATGTCCGAATAGCTGATCCAGCTGGCGCCGGAGTTGCCGCTGCCGCGTCCTGCGCGGCTGTTGTGGATGCGTTGGCGGGACATGGCGTCACACCTCCTTTGCGGGGATGTGCTGCTTGAGCTCGGTCAGGAGCTTTTGCATCTCGGCGGTGGCGGCGGCGGTCGCCTCGGAGGTGCCATCCGCATTCAGACGGTCGATCTGCGCCGTCAGGGTCGCGACCAGGGTCGTCATGTTCTGATCGAACAGCCCCATGGCCTGGCTGAGACCGCTCACCACGTTCTGCACGAAGCTCTGGCAGCTTTGGGAGAGCTCCTGCCCGGCGGTATCCATGCTGATGGCAACCTTGTCCAGATGCTCGCCGGTGACGGAGGTGTTGTGCTGCAAACGGGTCAGGGCCTTTTCGTTCTCTGCGGAGAAGGCGTTGATGCTGCTCAGCAGCGCGTTGTTGCTGCTGCTGACCTGCTGGAGCACCCGGGTCTGCTCAGCGCTCATCTGCTGCATCTTCTCCAGCAGGGACGCGGCGGACTGCTCGAAGGTTTCGTCCCGGTGACGCGCGTCGCCCAGCTCCCGGACGTACTGCTCAAAGTGGGAAATCACGTCGTTGCTCACCGCGTGGAGCTGCTTCACATCCGCCACAATGGTGTTCGCCGCTGCCATGGACTGGCGGATGTGCTCCATCGTCAGCTGCTGATTCTGATTGATCTCCGTCATTGTGCGGCCCAGTTGCACGAACTGGTCGCTCAGGGACAGGTTCATCTGCTGCACGAACGCGCCGACGATGCGTCCCACGCCGTCCACCTGCGCCCTGGTCGCACCTACGAGGAAGTTGTCCATCGCCTTGGCCACCGGGGACATCGCCCGGGCGACGCTGCCCTCCATCGCGGAGGCCAGCTGGCCGGGGAGAATCTCCGTCAGGCTGGAAAGCATGTGGTTGGAATCCTGGTTCTGGCAGATCAGCTGCACATCGTTGTCCAGCGGGCGCTGCATCGCCAGCGAGGTGAAGCACTCCACAAAATCGTCGATGGCGCGGTAGGCGCTGCCCTGGAGGATGCGGTTGAGCATGTTGAACACGATGGAGCAGCACACGCCCGCCACGGAGGTGCCAAAGGCAAAGCGCATGCCGGAGAGCAGCACCGGGATGCCCTCGATGATCGCGTCTGCATTGGAAAAGTCAAGGCCGCTCAGACCCCGCATCATGCCCATGAACGTGCCCAGGATACCCAGGGAGGTCAGCAGACTGGGGATCAGCTCCGCCAGGGGCGCGTTGCCCGGGCCATGGGCAACGGTGTCATCGTTGATGTAGTCCTCCACGTTGCAGGGGAGGCCGCGGCGGTCCAGCTGCTCCGCGTTTTGCAAAAAGCGCAGCCATGAGCCCTTGAGCCGGTTGCCCATAAAGCGCTTCTCCTGCCACACCGGCGTACCCTGGCGGGTGCCCGCATCCTGCTGCATGCGGCGGATGGCTCTTCTCAGCGCGCGGGTGGTGACGGTCAGGGGCAGCAGGCATTTGCCCACGCCGATGAGCGTCACGATGGCAATGGCGGCGTACACAAGAATGTCGACCAGGTTGTTCATCAGGCCGGCGGGGAAGGATGAAATCGTAGGCATAGCGTCCTCCTGTGGATCGATGGGATCGCAAAGCGCAGGTGCATATGTGCGTAGACATACCTATTTTACATCATTTCAGCCTGCTTGTAAACGATGAATGTAACACTTTTGTGACGCGCTCCGATTTTTTCCAACCAGCGTCCCACATCTTTCCCCGGGGAAGCGCATAGTCTGCCAGTGAATCGGGGGGATCATCATGCGGAAGGTACAGTATCAGTCCTGTCAGCATCCGCCAGGGCGCAGGCGTCCCCCGGACGATGGCTGCTGGCGGTTTGTGGGCTGGACGTTCATTTGCGCAGGGCTGCTGCTGTTGCTGTTGTGCATCCCGGGCTGGGCCTGGGCGGCGATTGCGGGCGCAGCGCTGGTGAGCGCCGGCTGGGCGTTGCTCAACACTTGCAGGAGGTGAAAGCATGCGCGTGAGGATGGTGTGCATCCGTTTGCCAAGGTGTATCGGCGGCATTGTGCGGCGTTTCGCAATCAGACGGCGCACATGATGGCGGCGCGGGACGCTGCCAATCCGGGCAGAACCGGGCAGCGTCCTGTCTTTTCTGTGAGCTTTGATTTTGCCGGTTGACATCGCGCGGCATCCGTGATAAAATGACACTGGTATCCGGAATTCAATAGGAGATCAGAGGTGCGCAGCGAGGGTAATGCGGCGGAGGACAGGCTTCCGCAGAGGCCGCATGAAGGCACGCTGCGCCGAAAGGCAGGGGAGGAGCCGACGACCCTGTGCTTGGGCGCAGGCCGGACAGGTCTGCGGCTGTCATCAGGCCTTTGCCTGGCGGAGCGCTGATTCAGGGATGGGGAGCATGCTGCTTTCCCCTGTCCTCTGCGTACCGCAGGAGAGCCCTGCGGGTCTTTTTGTATCCTGAACATTTGGAGGTAGAAGAAGATGGAGAAGTTTCGTGTAGGTGTGGTGGGCGCCACTGGCATGGTGGGCCAGCGTTTCGTTTCCCTTTTGAAGGATCATCCCTGGTTTCAGGTGACCTGCGTGGCTGCGTCTGCCCGCTCTGCGGGAAAGAAGTATGCCGAATCCGTGGGCGATCGCTGGGCGTTTGACTGGCCCATCCCCGCGGATGTGGCGGAGATGACCGTCGTCGACGCGTCCGACATCGACGCGGTGGCGGCTCAGGTCGATTTCGTTTTCTGCGCCGTGGACATGAAGAAGGATGAAATTCGCGCCCTTGAGGAAGCCTATGCGAAGCACGAGGTGCCGGTGGTGTCCAACAACTCCGCCTGCCGTGGCGTGGAGGACGTGCCCATGGTCGTGCCGGAAATCAACGCGGCGCACCTGGCGGTCATTGAGGCGCAGCGCAAGCGCCTGGGCACCAAGCGCGGCTTTATCGCCGTCAAGCCCAACTGCTCTATCCAGAGCTATGTGCCTGCCATCACCCCCCTGCTGGACTTTGGCCCGGAGAAGATCAGCGTGTGCACCTACCAGGCCATCTCCGGCGCGGGCAAGACCTTCAAGACCTGGCCTGAAATGGTGGACAACGTGATCCCCTACATCGGCGGCGAGGACGAGAAGAGCGAGAACGAGCCCCTGAAGCTCTGGGGCCATGTGGAGAACGGCCGTATCGTGGATGCCACCGAGCCCGTGATCAGCGCCCAGTGCCTGCGCGTGCCCGTGGCTGACGGCCACATGGCGGCGGTGTCCGTGTCCTTCAGGAACAAGCCCACCATCGAGCAGATCAAGGAGCGCTGGGCGAATTACGAGACCGAGGCCCAGCGTCTGAACCTGCCCTCCGCGCCCAAGCCCTTCCTGCAGTACTTTGAAGAGCCCGATCGTCCCCAGACCCGGCTGGATCGCGACTTCCAGAACGGCTTTGGCGTGACCATTGGCCGTCTGCGCGGGGATAAGCTGTTCGATTACCGCTTTGTCTGCCTGTCCCACAACACCGTGCGCGGCGCAGCCGGCGGCGCGATCCTGACCGCAGAGCTGCTCTGCGCCAAGGGCTACATCACCCGTCAGGCTTGATCGACCATTCAGGAGGAATGAAATATGCGCAAGCCCTTGTTCACCGGCTGCGGCACAGCCCTTGTCACCCCCTTCAGGAACGGCGAGGTGGATTACGACGCCCTCGACCGGCTGGTGGAGGATCAGCTCGCCAATGGCGTGACCGCGCTGATTGCCGTGGGCACCACTGGCGAGCCTTCCACCATGAGCTGGGACGAGCACCTGGCGGTGATCCGCCGCGTGGTGGAAAAGGTGGATCACCGCGTCCCTGTGATTGCAGGCACCGGCTCCAACGCCACGTCCGAGGCGGTGTATGCCGCCAAGCATGCCGCCGACTTCGGCGCGGACGCGCAGCTGGTCGTCACCCCCTATTACAACAAGACCAGCCAGGCGGGCCTGGTGGCGCATTTCAACGCCATCGCGGATGCTGCCACGCTCCCGGTGATTGTCTACAACGTGCCCAGCCGAACGGGGCTGAACATCGGCCCGGAGGCCCTGGCGAAGATCTGTGAGCACGAGAACGTCATTGCCGTCAAGGAGGCCTCTCCCGATGTGGCCCAGGCGATGGAAAAGATGCGCCTGTGTGGCGACAAGGTGGACTTCTACTGTGGCAACGACGATCTGATCGTGCCAACCATCTCCATCGGCTTCAAGGGCGTGATTTCCGTCTTGTCCAACGTGCTGCCGGCAGAAACCTCCCGTATGGCCAACTTGGCGCTGGAAGGCCGCTGCAAGGAGGCTGCCGAGATTCAGCTGCGGCTGCTGCCCTTCATCAACGCGCTGTTCAGCGAAACCAGCCCCATCCCGATCAAGGCCGCGATGGCCAAGGTGGGCATGCTGGAGGACGAGCTGCGCTTGCCCCTCGTCCCCATGACTAAAGCGCCCCGGGACAAGATGTACGCCATCATGCGCGACCTGGGCATGATCTGATGAGGAGGTTACGCCAATGAAGCTACTCATCAGCGGCGCGCTGGGCTACATGGGCCGGGAGGTCGCCGCCCAGGCGAAGACGCTGGGACATGAAATCGTCTGCGGGGTGGATATTGCCCCCGGTACGGCTGAATTCCCCCTGTATACCACGTTTGAGCAGTGTCCGGCGGTGGATGTGATTGTCGACTTTTCCACCTGGAAGCCCGGCGCGGATGTGCTGACCTACGCGCTGCGCCACCGCATTCCCGCGGTGATTGCCACCACCGGCCTTTCCGAGGAGCAGCTTGCAGCCATCGACGAGGCGGCGAAGGTGATTCCCATCTTCCGCAGTGGTAACATGAGCCTGGGCATCGCGCTTCTTCGCACCCTGGCGAGGAAGGCTGCCTCCGTGTTGGGGGAAAGCTTCGATATTGAAATCGTTGAGGCGCACCACAACCGCAAGGCTGACGCCCCCTCCGGCACGGCGCTGATGTTGGTGGACGCGGTTCGCGAGGGCTGCGAATCCGAGCGGGAAGCTGTCTTTGGCCGTCATGGTCGGGACTGTAAGCGCCGCAAGCAGGAGATCGGCGTGCATGCCCTGCGCGGCGGTACGGTCACCGGTGAGCATGAGGTGCTCTTCCTGGGCACCTCCGAGCGGGTGAAGATCAGCCACAGCGCGGAAAACCGCAGCGTCTTTGCGGCGGGCGCGCTCAAGGCGGCGGAATTCCTCGTTGGGCAGAAGCCCGGTCTTTACAGCATGGACGACGTGGTCGGGAAGCTGTAATCACCAATGATAGCCGACCGAAAGGCGGCATCATAGGGGTATTGACAGTCACAGTGGTTTGCGCTGCTGTGGCTGTTTTTGTATTTGATTCTGCTAAGTGATAATAGGATACCAGAATACCGACAAATCGGAATTCGTGGCAAAATATGAATGACGATTGTGTTCAATATGGTTCCAGTTTTGCGATCTTCCAAGCAACATCTGAGCGACTGCTGTATTCCTAATGTCCAAAGTTCATATTCAGTTGATATTTAATTGACATTCAGTTCAAAATAGGGTGGTAGCATGTGCATGTAGGGAGGGAATACAGATGAAAGAAATCAAGAATCCACGAAAGCCATTGATTTACTACTATGTCATTGTCCTGCTGGCGGTGTTCCTGTTCAACGCGCTGGTGATGCCGCTGATCAGCAACAACCGCATTGTCGAGGCGACCTACGACGAGTTCATGAAAATGACCCTCGACAAGCAGATTGGCCTGGTGAGCATCCAGGAGAATCAGATCGTCTTTACGGACAAGGAAGAGAAAATCATCTACCGCACCGGTGTGGCGGACGATCCGGGGCTGACGCAGCGATTATACGACAGCGGCGCGAAGTTCACCAACCAGATTGTTGAGGAATCCTCGCCCTTGCTGACCTTCTTCCTCAGCTGGGTGATGCCCATCCTGCTGTTCACGCTGATCGCGCAGATTCTGATGCGTCAGATGAACAAGCGGGCGGGCTCGATGTCCTTCGGCATGGGCAAGTCCAACGCGAAGGTGTATGTAAAGGCCTCCGACGGCATCAAGTTTGATGATGTGGAGGGCGTGGACGAGGCCGAGGAAAGCCTCCAGGAGATTGTCGATTACCTCCACGATCCCTCCAAGTATCGTGACATCGGCGCGAAGATGCCCAAGGGCGTGCTGCTCGTCGGCCCTCCCGGCACGGGCAAAACCATGCTGGCCAAGGCTGTGGCCGGTGAGGCTGAGGTGCCCTTCTTCTCCATCTCCGGCTCTGAATTTGTGGAAATGTTCGTGGGCATGGGCGCCAGCAAGGTGCGAGATCTGTTCAAGCAGGCCAAGGAAAAGGCCCCCTGTATCGTCTTTATCGACGAAATCGACGCCATCGGCAAGAAGCGCGATGGCGGCAAGATGGGTGGCAATGACGAGCGCGAGCAGACCCTCAACCAGCTGCTGACCGAGATGGATGGCTTTGAGTCCTCCGGCGGCGTGATTATCCTGGCGGCTACCAACCGCCCCGAATCCCTTGACCCCGCCCTGACCCGCCCCGGCCGCTTCGACCGCCGTGTGCCCGTGGAGCTGCCTGATTTGAAGGGCCGCGAGGCGATCCTGCGCGTCCACGCGAAGAAGATCAAGATCGCTGGCGAGATTGACTATACCCGCATCGCCCGCATGGCAAGCGGCGCTTCCGGCGCGGAGCTGGCTAATATCATCAACGAGGCAGCCCTGCGTGCCGTCCGCAACGGCCGCAACGAGGCCACCCAGGAGGACCTGGAGGCATCCATCGAGGTCGTGATTGCGGGCTACGAAAAGAAGAACGCCATCCTGACCGACCGGGAGAAGTCCATCGTGGCCTACCATGAGATCGGCCATGCCCTGGTTGCCGCCATGCAGGATCATTCCGCGCCGGTGCAGAAAATCACCATCGTGCCGCGTACCTCCGGTGCGCTGGGCTACACCATGCAGGTGGACGAAGGCAACCATTACCTGATGACCCGCGAGGAAATCGAGAACAAGATTGCTACTTTCACTGCGGGCCGCGCGGCGGAAGCCATCGTCTTTGGCAGCGTGACCACCGGCGCGTCCAACGACATCGAGCAGGCCACCAAGCTGGCCCGGGCGATGATCACCCGCTACGGCATGTCGGATGAATTCGGCATGGTGGCGATGGAGAGCGTCGAGAATGCCTACTTGGGCGGCGATGCGTCCCTGAGCTGCTCTGCGGAAACCCAGGCGAAGATCGACGCCCTGGTGGTCGAGCTGGTGAAGAAGCAGTACGATAAGGCGGAAGGCATCCTGAAGGCGAACCGTGCGGTGCTTGACCAGCTGGCAAAGCACCTGTATGAGAAGGAAACCATCACCGGTGATGAATTCATGGCTATTTTAGGCGAATGTTGACAGTACGAAAGGTTGGTAAATCACAATGAAGATCACGCAGTTTTTACATGGCAAATCCGGTAGCCTGGTGACTTGTATTCTGGAGATCGTCGTCGGCGTGCTGCTGCTCATCAACCCGGTGGGCTTTACCAGCGGCATCATCATCGGCGTGGGCGTGCTCATGGTGCTCTCAGGCATTGTGACCATCGTTCGCTACTTCATGGCCGAGCCTGTCCTGGCGGCCCAGAAGCAGCTGCTCTTCAAGGGACTGCTGGCGGTGATGGCGGGCGTGGTGTGCGTCACCCAGTACAGCTGGTTCCTCTCCGCCTTCCCGCTGCTGACGGTGCTCTACGCCGCCGCCATGCTCATCCTGGCGGCGGCAAAGCTGCAAAAGATGGCTGATTTGCGCCGCCTTGACATGCCCCACTGGTACATGCCGGGCATCTCCGCGGTGCTGGCAGCCATCCTGGCGGCGGTTATCCTGATTAACCCCTTCGGTGCTGCGCTGGCCGTATGGACCTTCGTGGCCATCTCCCTGATCGTGGAGGCCATCCTGGAAATCATCATCATCGCGCTGTAAGCATGCAGCCGCTGGGGAAGCCCGGCGGCTGTTTTTCTTGCGTATGCATATTGAAATTTGTCGCAAAAGCGAGTACAATGAGGATGATTCGGATCAGGCAGAGTAGCTGCTGGCGCGTCAAGTGTTCATGAACGGGGAGTTGTCATGAAACGAAGGGGGACTTTATCCTGCCTTCTCCGCAGACTGTGGAGGAGGGGATGAACCCACGCGGTGCCAGCGGCGCATCCCGCTGCTTCGGTGCAAGCTGCCTCCTGCGAATCAGAAATCGACAGGAGGCGTTTTTTGATGCCCCAATCTGTTTTTCGTGCGCCCTATTGGCGTACCTGTACCCGTCTGACCACCTATAAGCTGTGCGTCATGGGCGTGCTGGTGGCCCTCCAGATCATCCTCAGCCGCATCACCGCCATCACCATGGGCAACTGGCTGCGCGTCAGCTTCGGTTTTTTGCCCAACGCCATCGCCGGGTATCTGCTGGGTCCTGTGGGCGGTGTGCTGGTCGCCTGGGTGAGCGACGCGCTGGGGACCATCCTGACCGGGCAGGCCATCAACCCGGGGCTCTCCCTGACGGCGGCGCTGGGCGGCTTCTTCTACGGCTTGTGCCTGTACCAGCGGCCCGTTACCGTGTGGCGTACCATGCTCTGCCTGGCGGTGGTGTCCCTGGTGTGCCACTTTCTGCTCAACACATATTTCCTGGCGCAGGCAGGCTTCACCGCCGTGTCGGACGGCACGGATTGGCCGGCCTTCTTCCGCCAGCTGGTGATGCCGATCTATGGCGAGGGCGCGAGGCTGCCAGCCTGGATCAGCGTGTGCAACCGCTTCATCAAGCAAGTCGTCGTTTATCCTGTCAACGTTGTGATGCTGTATCTGATGCTGCGCGGGCTGAAGCGTCTGCCCCGCTCCGTCATTCGCGTGTGAAGGAAGGAGTCCACCCCATGCCCCGCTTCTCCAAGAAGGCCATCCTGGATGAACTGACCCGCCTGTACCCTGACGCAGGCCCGGAGCTGCATTTCACCAACCCCTACGAAACGCTGGTGGCCGTGATGCTCTCCGCCCAGTGCACGGACAAGATGGTCAACAAGGTGACCCCGGCGGTGTTTGCGCGCTACCCGGACGTAGCGAGCATGGCTGCCGCCACGGTGGAAGAGCTCTACCCCATGGTCAAGGCCTGTGGATTCAAGTCAAAGGCGACAAACATCATCGAGAGCTGCAAGCTGCTGATGCTGCGCCACGGCGGTGAAGTCCCCCGCACGATGGAGGAGCTCACCGCCCTGCCCGGTGTGGGCCGGAAGACCGCCAATGTGGTGATGTCCAACGCATTTGGCGTGCCCGCCATCGCGGTGGACACCCATGTGTTCCGTGTGAGCAACCGCCTGGGCCTGGCCGACGCGGGCGATGTGCTCCACACCGAATTGCAGCTGCAAAAGGCCATCCCGAAGAAGGACTGGCTGGATATGCACCACCGCATCATCTTCCATGGGCGGCGGGTGTGCAAGGCGCAGCGCCCCCTGTGCAGCGAGTGCACGCTGCGTGAGCTCTGCAAGGCCGAACGGGAACGGCAAAGGCAAGCCCGAGCATGAAGCAGCGCCCGGTTATGAATCCCGGTGAATACGAAAACGCCCCGGTGGCTGATGGACAGCTGCCGGGGCGAATTGATTGACAGATTACTCCACAAATTGCAGGTCGAAGTAGGGGTAGCTGTTGGTGCCGTCCTCGCTCACCACATCATACATGCCCAGGCACTTGAGGTACATGTGCACTGCCGTGCCCTCGCGCCAGACGGGCTCCTCCGTGGTGCGAATGGCCACGATGTCCTTGTACACGCCGGCCTTCGTCTTGCTCATGCCCGCAAAGGTCATGTAGCCGGTGGAGGTTTGAATGACTTCGCGGATGTTCAGGGTATAGACCATGTAGCGGCCACGATAGCTGGCGTTCTTCGTCTTAAGGTTGGCGTAGGAGGGCTTCACGGCTTCGTCCCTGATGACTTGCTTGCGATCCTCCTCGGTGTACTCGCGCGTGGCGACGCAGCGGAAACGGCGCGCAGCATAGCCCTTCTTTTCAAACGCCAGGGTGATGTTGTAGATGCCTTCCTCGCTGGTATCGAAGGTGAAGGAGAATGCGCCGGAGTTGTTGGTGGTGATGGACTTCTCATACCGGCCGTCGACGATGCACTGCACCTTGGTCTGCTTCATGGTGGTGCCGGAGATGGTCAGGCTCTTGCCGGTGAGCTGCATTTCGGCGGGGAGGCTGGCGTTCAGGCGGACCAGCAGCAGGGTATCGTCATAGGTGATGGCGTCAAAGGCGCCCTCCTCCACCACATCCTCGCCGTCAAAGACGGTGTAGGTCATGGTCCACAGTCCCTGCTTGGGGAGCACCACATCCATGGAGAACTTGCCCTTGCTGTCGATCTCCGTTTCAAAGCGGTGCACGTCGGAGGAGGACATGCGCATCACTACGCCGATCACCCGCAAGCCGGAGGTGCCGCTGCCGGACACGGTGAACTTGCCCGTATTGGTTTCCTGGGGCGGGGTGGAGGCGAAGATCACCCGGCTGGCGGTGGCGGCATCAGCGCCTGTGCCAGCGCCGCTCCCGGTGGATGCGGCGGGGCGCTTGCCCAGATCCACAAACTGCCATGTGTTCATGATGGTTTCCAGGGCGGTCTTGTCGCTGTTTTTCAGCGTGCGGCCATAGACCTGGTAATCCACGTGAACATGCCAGCCGTTGCGAACCGTCTTGCGGGCATAGCCGCGATAGGTCATGCCGTTGACGGTGCGGACGTACTCCAGCTGCAGAAAGCGCTTGGCGTTCTTGTAATTCTTCCACACTGCAGAGGTGTAGTCATAGCCCTGGGCGCGCCATTCGCCGGTTTTGTCGGAGGAATGCCCCAGGCGGTAGTCCTTGCGCTGATTCTCAGTGCACTGGTTCACGTCATAGTATTGGGAGGCATACTGATCCTGCACGGCGCTGATCTCCAGGCAGACGTCATCGGCGATGGACCAGGCCTGGAGCAGCACGCCGCGCTCGGTGAAGTCCGCCAGCACCGCCTCGGCGGTCTTGCCTGCCTTTTCCAGCCAGGCGGTCTGGGTGGCCACGTTATCGGGCGTGATGATGGTATACTTGCCGTCGGGGATGGTGCAGGACGCGCCCTGCTCGGCAAAGCTAAAGGTATCCGCCAGCGCTGCGGCAGGCAGAAGCATGCACAGCAGCGTAAGCAGGGAAATCAGGTACTTCCGCATAGGGGTCACCAACCTTCACATATTGATGAAAGCAGAGTATTTCAGATTCATTATAGCATACTTCACAGGGGGACGCAAGAAACCTTTGTAACAAATTGGCGCAGCCTACCGCACCCGCCTACCATGCCTGAGGGGCCAAAGGATGCATACCACCCGCCCGCGGACGGCCCTGCGGCGGATGGGCCCCACATACCTGCTGTCGTTGGAGTGATCGCGGTTGTCGCCCAGCACGAAGTATTCATCTTTGTCCAGTATCCGGGCCGGGGAGGAACGGGCATAGCGGCAGCAATCCGGGTCAAGGTAGGGCTCCTGAAGGGGAGCGCCATCAATGTGCACCACGCCCTCGATGATTTCGACGGTTTCCCCGGGCAGTCCGATCACCCGCTTCACGAAGGCCTGGGGCAGCCATTTGATGCGGCGCATCCGCCGCCCGGGATAATGGCAGATCACCACGTCGCCCCGGCGCGGCTTGCCCAGGAGGTAGGGGAGCCGCCACACCAGCCCGAAATCCCCGTTGTGCAGCGTGCTGCGCATGCTTGAACCTCGCACGCGCATAAAGCTGACCACATACAGCCGCAGCAAAAGGGCCAGCGCCAGGCAGCAGAGCAGTTCCAGCAGCTCCCTCATTCTGTCACCTTCGGGCCCTGGGCAAGCACCTTCTTGCGGCGCTTGAGGAAGGTTTCGCGATCCAGCATGACGATGCGGCCACATCCGGCGCACTTGATCTTGATGTCCGCGCCGGTGCGGGTCACCGTCCATTCGCTGGAGCCGCAGGGATGGGGCTTGCGGGTCTGGATGACATCGCCGATGCGAATCTCCTGGCTGGTGTCCACCATGGGAATGCCTCCTTACGACATTTTTCTGCTTATTATACCGCGCCTTCGGGAATTTCGCAAGATGGTTGCCATCCTGGCCATTCTGTGGTATGATGGGGCACAGTGAAACCATGATTGGAGAGGTACATGATGCATACATTTCTGCCCACCTGGCAACATGTCAAGCCCCTTGGCCGCACGATGCAGACCGCTGATTCCCTGGTGCTGGCCTTCTCCGCCACTGGCGCGGAGTTCGCCTTCACCGGCTGCTGCTGCGAGGTGACCCTCGCTGGCGACAATCACGCCGGCGATGCTGACCGCGCGGACGGCTATGCCCGGGTCGCCATTGACCTGGATGGTCAGCGGGTGGTGGATACAATGCTCGATACGGCGGAAAAGACCTGCACCGTCCTGAAGGCGGACACGGCTGCCCCGCATGTGGTGCGCATTGTCAAGCTGTCCGAAACTGCCATGTCCATCTGTGCCATCACGGCCATTGCGGTGGATGCGGATGAGATTCGCCCCACGCCCCGCAAGGAGCATCTGGTGGAATTCGTGGGCGATTCCATCACCTGTGGCTACGGCGTGGACGATGAGGTGGCGGAGCATCATTTCACCACCCGCACCGAGGACGCGACCCGCGCTTACGCCTACAAAACAGCAACGCTGCTGGATGTGGATTACAGCCTGGTGTCCATCAGCGGTTACGGCATCATATCCGGCTATACCGACACGGCGGAAGTGCCCGTCACCTCGCAGCTGCTTCCCGACTATTATGAGAAGCTGGGCTACTCCGAGGGCGCGTATGGCGGCGTCACCCCTGCCGACGTGGCATGGGATTTCACCACCCGCCAGCCAGATGTGATTGTCATCAACCTGGGCACCAACGACGACAGCTATTGCCTTGACCATGCTGACCGTCAGGCGCAGTATTGCGCGGCTTACACCCGCTTCCTGTACACGGTTCACGCCCATAACCCGGGCGCGATGCTCCTGTGTACGCTGGGGATGATGGGCGACCGGCTGTATCCTTACGTGGAAAAGGCTGTCGCGGCCTACCGCGCGGAAACGGGCGATCAGCAGATCGCCTGCATGCCCTTCATGCCCCAGCTGGTGGAGGACGGCTATGCTGCGGACAGCCATCCTACAGAGGCCACGCACCGCAAGGCTGCACAGAAGCTATCGGCGGAGATTCGCCGCCTGATGCGCTGGTAAAGCGCGCAAGGCCGCAATGACATGAGCAAAAAGGAGGCGCGAGCATGGCGGACAGGAACAGCCCCGTCGGCGTGTTTGATTCCGGCGTGGGCGGCATTGGTACGCTCGCGGCCCTGCGGCGGGAGCTGCCCCGGGAGCGCTTCCTCTTCTATGGCGATACCGCCAATGCACCCTATGGCACCAAAACCCGGGACGAGGTCATGGCCTGCGTCAGCCGGGTGATGGAGCATCTCCTGGCCCAGGACGTGAAGGCGGTAGTCATTGCCTGCAACACAGCCACGGCGGTGGCGGCGGCAGAGCTGCGCGCGCGGTACGAGCTGCCTATCATCGGTATCGAGCCAGCGCTCAAACCCGCCCACGAGATGCGCCGCGAGGGCAGCATCCTGGTGCTGGCGACCCCCATGACGCTCAAGTTGGAGAAGTTCCGCGCCCTGTACGAACGCTACGGCGAGGGCGCCATCCCGCTGCCCTGCCCGGGATTGATGGAATTGGTGGAGCGCGAGGCGGACGAGGAAGCCCGCCGCTACCTGCTTTCGCTCTTCGCCCCCTACGACCTGACGAAGGTGGACGCGGTGGTGCTGGGCTGCACGCATTATGTGTTCCTGCGGCCCATCCTGCGCCAGATCCTGCCGGACAGCGTGGCCGTGCTGGATGGCAACGACGGCACGGCGCGCCAGCTGCGGCGGGTATTGGCGGCTCATGACCTGCTCTCGGACGGGCAGGGGAGCGTACAGCTGGAAACCAGCGGCAACCCGGCGATTGTTCTGCCGGTGATGCAGCGATTGCTGGGGAGGGCGTAGCATGGGCATCATCATCTGCGGATTGAACGGCAGCGGAAAAAGCACCCTGGGCTGCGCCCTGGCAGATGGACCGGGCTGGCGTTTCATCGACAACGAGGAGCTCTACTTCCCGGATGCGGCGGCGGATAACAAATTCGCCCATCCGTGCACGCAGGAGCGGTTCCTTGTGCTGCTGACGCAGGCGCTTGCCCACGACGATGGCTTCGTCTACGCGGCGGTGAAGGCTGATCATGCCCCGGAGATCACCTCGCGCTTTGAGGGCGCGGTGCTGCTGGATACGCCCCGTGATATCCGGCTGCGCCGCGTTACCGATCGGACGCTGGAGCGCTCCGGCAGCCGTGCCCTGCCCGGCGGCGACCTCTACGAGCAGGAGCAGCGCTTTTACGCGAAGATCTGCGCCCGCCCCGAGGATCACACCACGAAATGGCTAAGCACATTGCCCATCCCGGTGCTACGGCTTGACGGCACATGTGTGGTGGCAAAGAACGTCGTGCGCCTCAAGGCCTGGCTGCGGGAGCAGGGTTTGTACCCGACGAAGAAGGGAGCTCATCCATGAAAAACTACACGCAGGTCTATGTGAAGAACAGCATCGAAGCTGCGCAGCACTACTGCCATGCGTTTGGCGCACAGATCACCCGGGCGTTCCTGAACGAGGACAAAACGGCCTACGAGCATTGCGAGCTGTCGGTGAACGGCGAGGGCTTCCTGGCCCTGGCTGAGGCGGCGAACCCCTGCGATGTCAGCCTCCTGCACCGCATGAAATGGGAAACAATGACCTTCAACGTGTTTGAAATGGGCAGCGAAGAAGCGGTGCAGCACGCCTTTGACGTGTTACGCGATGGCGGCGTGGTGGTTCACCCCATCGGCGCGCTACCCTGGAATCGCTGCAACGCCACGGTGATCGACCGCTACGGCGTGTGCTGGTGGATTGCCATATGATGCGGCCCTCCCTCTCCGCTTTCCGGAGGGGGCTTTTTTGTGCCCTCTGGCATGGCGGGTTCTGCCCTTCGCCATGCCAAAATACGGACGCCGTATTTATATAAAATAACTAAAGATAGTTTTTGACGAAAAATCACCCCTTTCTTTTTTGCAAAATGTATGATATACTCTTTTCAACATTGTGTGAGATGTTGTCTGTTTGGCTTGCATATCCTGTCAATAGCGTCAGGCAGACGAGAATGAAAACAATATCAAGGAGGAATCATCCATGGCTGCTGAGTACATCACGACAAATATCCGTAACATCGCCCTCATGGGACATGGCGGCGAGGGCAAGACCACCCTTACGGAGGCCATGCTTTTCGCCGCTGGCATCATCGATCGTCAGGGCAAGGTGGAGGACGGCACCACCACCACTGACTTCGAGGCCGAGGAAATCAAGCGCGGCTGCTCCTTGAGCGCCGCCACCGCCCCCATCGACTGGAACGGCAAGATGCTCAACGTCATCGACGTGCCTGGCTATTTCGACTTTATCGGCGAGCAGGTCGGTCCGCTGTGCGTGGTGGAAACCGTCGGTATCGTGGTGTCCGCCATGACCGGTCTGTCCGTCGGCGCGGAAAAGGCCTTCACCAACGCCATCAAGCACCAGGTGGGCCGTATGTTCATCATCAACCAGATGGACCGCGAGCATGCTTCCTTCGACAAGGTGATCCAGCAGCTGCGTGAGCGCCATGGCTCCTGCGTCGTGCCCGTGCTGATGCCCATCGGCGAGGGCGCTGATTTCCGCGGCGTGGTGAACGTGCTGGAGAAGAAGGCTTACGAGGGCGCGTACAGCAAGAGCACGGAAGTGCCCGTGCCCGAGAATATGAAGGACAAGGTAGACAAGGCCTTTGAGTACCTGACCGAGCAGGCTGCCGCTGCCGACGAGGAACTGATGATGAAGTACCTCGAGGGCGAGGAGCTGAGCTACGAGGACATCATGGTCGGCTTCCACAAGGGCATGAAGGACGGCTCCATCGTGCCTGTGGTGGCGCTCTCCGCGCTGACCGGCGTGGGCATCGCTCGCACGATGGATCTGATGGCCAAGTACCTGCCCTCTCCTGCGCACCAGGGCATTGAGCATGATGGCTTCAACCCCCGCACGGGCGAGCATCAGGTGCGCGTCTGCAAGGACGACGAGCCCTTCTCCGCTTTCGTGTACAAGACCGTGGCTGACCCCTTCGTGGGCAAGCTGAGCCTGTTCCGCATCTTCTCCGGCGTCATTACGCCCCAGACCATCCTGTACAACGTCAACAAGGACAAGACGGAAAAGTCCTCCGGTTTGTATATCATGCGCGGCAAGAAACAGGTTGCCAAGCAGACGCTGCACGCCGGCGATCTGGGTGCCCTGGCTAAGCTCCAGTACACCTCCACTGGCGATACCCTGGCGGATTACAACAACCCCATCCAGTACCCCAGCATGGTGTACCCCACGCCCTGCATGTCCAAGGCTGTGTATGCCGCCAAGCAGGGTGAGGAGGACAAGATCTTCTCCGGTCTGAACCGCCTGATGGAAGAAGATCCCTCCATCGTCATTCAGAAGAACCCCGACACCACCGAAACCTGGCTGTCCGGTCAGGGCGAAATGCACCTGGAGGTTATCAAGAACCGCCTGCTGACCAAGTTCGGCGCCAACGCGATCCTCCAGGATCCCAAGATTCCCTACCGCGAGACCATCCGCAAGGCCGTGAAGGTGCAGGGCCGCCACAAGAAGCAGACCGGCGGTCATGGCCAGTTCGGTGATGTGTGGATCGAGTTCTCTCCCGTGCTGGACGGCTCCACCGACATGGTGTTCGAGGATGCCGTGGTCGGCGGCGTGGTGCCGCGCAACTTCATCCCCTCCGTCGAGAAGGGCCTGCGCGAGTGCATGACCCACGGCGTGCTGGCGGGCTATCCGATGGTGTCCATCAAGGCCAAGCTCTACGATGGCTCCTACCACCCTGTTGACTCTTCCGAAATGGCGTTCAAGACCGCTGCCCGTATCGCCTACAAGAAGGGCTGCGCGGATGCGTCTCCTGTGCTGCTGGAGCCGGTGATGCACGTGGAGGTTCTGGTGCCCGACGAGTACATGGGCGACATCATGGGCGATATGAACAAGCGCCGTGGCCGCATCATCGGCATGGAGCAGGTGGGCGGCATGCAGCAGGTCGTCGCCGAGTGCCCCCAGGCGGAAATGTTCAAGTATGCCACCGATCTGCGCTCCATGACCCAGGCGCGCGGCTCCTTCACCATGACCTTCGAGCGTTATGAGGAAGTGCCTGCGGACGTGGCCAAGAAGGTCATTGCCGCCGCGGACAAGATCGAGGACGAAGAGGAATAATCCCCACAATCACAGGGAGAGGTCACGCGCCTCTCCCTTTCTGAATGGGAAGGTAAGCCATGGCGTAGGAAATCATGGGCGCGACCATGGAGGAAAGCGCGGTTTGCCGCTTCATCGGCAAGCGCTATACGAGCGCGGACAGTATCAATGGGGGCTACGGCCACAAATGGGGCGAGTGGTGGCAGAACAAATATTTCGCGCCGCTGGAAGCTACGCCCCACATGCCCCTGGTGGGGGACAGCACCGTGGCGGCGATGCGCATGGATAGCCGCGCGCTGGAATACTGGATTGGCTTCTTCTACCCAGCGGACACAGCAGCCCCCGAGGGGTACGAAGCCGTGAAATCAGCCCGCAACGGTATGCCGTCCTATGGCTCAAGGGCGACGAAGCAATGGCAAGCTCTTCAGCATGGAAGTCTACCGGCTCTGCCTGGATGAGCTGACCCGTCATAGCTGGACGCGCGTGGAGGATGGCTGGTGCTTTGAGCGCTACAACTGTCCGCGATTCACCACGCCGGACGCGGATGGGCGCGTGATCCTCGACTACGGCTTCTCAGTAGAAGCATGATCCCAAAAACGAACAGGACTGCCGCATTTTCAGTGCAGCAGTCCTGTTTTTGCGTTCAGTCAGATGATCCGGCATTTGGTCAGCGCAATGTCCGCCGCCTGGGTAGCCAGCGTGATCTCGTCCAGCATCGCGGCGCGATCCATCCGCTTTTTCGCGTAGACGGACATCAGGAAGCAGCGGCCGCCGTCGGATAGCTCCAGCCGGGTGTCCAGTTGGATGTCGTCGATGGTGAAGTCACGCAGGTCCAGCGCATCCATCAGCATGCCCAGACTCACCGTGGGCGGCAGCTCTGCGTAGACCTCGAAGTGATCGGATTTGCGGTGCATGCGCCCATCCAGGTTGGACAGTACGGACAGGGTGAGGAAGATCACCAATGCCCCGGTGATGGCAGCCTCGTGGAAGCCGATCCCCGTCGCCAGGCCGACTGCCGCAGCGGCCCACAGCCCGGCAGCCGTGGTCAGGCCTTTGATCTGGTTGTGCCTGGTCACTATGATGGTACCTGCCCCCAGGAAGCCGATGCCGCTCACCACCTGCGAGCCCATCCGCACGGGATCGCCCGTGCCGCAGACCTGCACGACGTATTCATTCGTCAACATAATCAGGCAAGCACCCACGCACACCAGCATATAGGTGCGCAGGCCTGCCGGGCGCTGCTTCCGCCCGCGCTCAAGCCCCAGCAGACCGCCCAGGACAAAGGAAGCAATGATGCGCAGAATCACCGCCTGCCATGTGACCGCCCGCAATACCATCATGTTCACCTCGCTTTTTGTGTGTTACATGCATATGCCCGTGGGTCGCGGATATGCCATTTCTTACGCGTTGCGGACGATGCTTTCCAGCACGTCGACCATCTTCTCCATCGCCTGCACGGTGATGAGCTCCTTCCGGCCGTGGAAGTTGTAGCCGCCGGTGGACAGATTGGGGCAGGGAAGGCCCATGTAGCTCAGCCGCGCGCCGTCGGTGCCGCCGCGGATGGGCGTTTTGATGGGCTCCACCCCGCAATCGCGGAAGGCGGCCTCCGCCTTGTCCACGATGTACATGCAATGAGATAGCTGCTCCTTCATGTTGCGGTAGCTGTCCTTCACCTCGCAGATGAAGGTACCCTCGCCGTATTTCTGGTTGAGGTAATCGGTGATGCGCAGCACGGTGGCCTTGCGCGCGTCGAACTTCGCCGCGTCGTGGTCGCGGATGATGTAGCCCAGCAGGGCCTTTTCCTCGTCGCCGGACATGTGCATCAGGTGGTAGAACCCCTCGTAGCCCTCGGTATGGGCGGGGGTTTCAGCCGCTGGCAGCATACTGTTCCACTCAATGCCCATCAGCAGCGCGTTCTTCATCTGATTCTTTGCGCTGCCGGGATGGATGTTGACGCCGTTCACCGTCACCTTACAGGAGGCTGCGTTGAAGTTTTCGTATTCCAATTCGCCCAGCGCGCCGCCGTCCACGGTGTAGGCGTAGGTCGCGCCAAACCCGGGTACATCGAACAGATCAGCGCCACGGCCGATTTCCTCATCCGGGGTGAAACCGATGCAAACCGTGCAGTGCTCCGGCGCGTCGGGAGCCATCAGGCGCTGAGCCAGGGCCATGATTTCGGCCACACCGGCCTTGTCGTCCGCGCCCAGCACGCTGTCGCCGCTGGTGACGATCAGCTCCTGTCCCTTCAGGCTGGGCAGGAAGGGGAAGCCGTCGATCACCACGCCGTTCTCAAGGGTGATCGCGCCGCCGTCGTAGTCGGGGATGCACACAGGCCGGGTCGCGCCACGCACGCCGTCGGAGGTGTCCATGTGGGCAATCAGGCCGACCTTCGCTGGATGGTCGCCCTTGGCGGGGATGGTGGCGTAGACGTAGCCGTGCTCGTCCACCCGGGCGTTGGCAACGCCCATCGCCTGGAGCTCGTCCACCAGCATGTGGGCAAGCACCATCTGGTTGGGACTGGAGGGGCAGCTTTCGCATTCAGCTTCGCTGGTGGTTTCGACCTGGACGTAACGCAGGAATTTCTCTTTCACAGTCATGGGGAACACTCCTTTATCCGTTGTTTTGATGATCGTTTTAGAAAGACTGAATTCACCGCCGTGAAATGCAGACCCTCCATCAAATCAGACTCCGCTCCATCGCCGCCCGCGCCGCCACAATGCCATCCACTGCCGCGCTGACGATGCCGCCCGCATAGCCTGCGCCCTCACCCACCGGGAAGAGCCCGTCCAGGCCCTCCGCCATGAGGGTCGCGCGTTCACGGTTCAGCCGCACGGGGGAGGAGGAGCGGGTCTCCACGCCGGTGAGCACCGCGTCCGGGTGGGCGAAGCCGCGCAGCTGTCCATCCATGCCGCGGATGCCGACCTTCAGGTTCTCGATGATGAAATCCGGCAGGCAGTCGCGCAGATCAGCCGGTGTCACACCGGGCTGGTAGGTGGGCAGTACATCGCCCAAACGCGTGGTTGCGCGGCCTGACAGCAAATCCTCCACCCGTTGCACGGGGGCCTTGTAGCCTCCACCGCCCAGGAGGTAGGCGGCTTGCTCAATGCTCCGCTGCCACACAAAGCCAGCCAGGGGGTGATCGTCGCCATAGTCCCCGGGATGCACGCCCACCAGCAGCGCCGCGTTGGCGTTGCGCCCCGCGCGGGCGTGGTAGCTCATGCCGTTGACGCAAAGCCCCTCCACCTGACTGGCGGCTGCGATCACCTCGCCGCCAGGGCACATGCAGAAGGTGTACACGCCGCGTCCGTCCGGGGTGTGGACGGATAGCTTGTAATCCGCCGCGCCCAGGGCTGGATGCTGCCAGGAGCGTCCATACTGGCTTTGGCTGATGAGTGCTTGTGGGTGCTCGATGCGCACGCCCATCGCGAAGGGTTTCTGCACCATCATCACGCCCTGTTGGAACAACCGCTGCATGGTGTCCCGGGCGCTGTGCCCGATGGCGAGCAGGACACAGTCGGTCAGGATCTCCCGCTCCTCGCCGCGGCACTGCACCCGCACGCCCTCCACATGGCTGGCACGGACGATCAGCTCCGTCAGGCGGGTTTCAAAGAGCACCGTGCCACCCAGGCGGATGATCTCACGCCGCATGGAGGCGACGACCCCCTTGAGCCGATCTGTGCCGATGTGGGGCTTGGACAGGTAGAGGATATCCTCCGGCGCGCCGTGGTCCACAAAGGTTTGCAGCACGGTGCGGATGTAGGGCGACTTGGTGCCCGTGGTCAGCTTGCCGTCTGAGAACGCGCCTGCGCCGCCCTCGCCGAACTGCACGTTGCTGTCCGGGTCAAGCTCGCCCCGCGCTTGCATGGCAGCGACGTCCTGGGTGCGATCCTCTACGGGCCTGCCGCGCTCGATCAGGATGGGGTTTGCCCCTGCCTGGGCCAGCGTCAGCGCTGCGAACAGGCCTGCCGGCCCCGCGCCCACCACCACTGGCGGATGAAGGAAGCGCGCCTTTTGCAGTGGCGGAATCACCGGCGGATTCACCCGATGCGCCACGCCCGGCTTGAGCCGTTTGCACACCGCGTCCTCGTTTTTGACCTTCACGTCCACGGACAGCACGAAATGTACGTCCGTCTTGTCCCGCGCGTCCACGGATTTCTTCGCCAGCGTCAAGCTTTGCAGCATGTCCGCCGAGATGCGCAGCTTGCGCAGAACGGCTTCGGTCAGCGTGGCCATCGTCCAGTCCAGGGGCAGGGAGAGGTTGTCAAGTCGAAGCATCGTATCACCTTAAAGTCGTTGATCGCGGGGGATGA
>JAQXLU010000167.1 GCA_029012285.1 Clostridiales bacterium
CTCCGACATGATCTCCGATGCCACCGTGGCCATCGGTGAGAAGATCTCCATCCGCCGTTTCGCCCGCTATGAGACCACCGGTCTGGTGTCCTCCTACATCCACATGGGCGGCAAGGTGGGCGTGCTGGTTGAGCTGGCTACCGAGGCTGGCGACAACGAGACCGTCAAGGAGCTGGCCCACGACATCTGCCTGCAGATTGCCGCTGCCAAGCCCGAGGCTGTGCGCCGTGAGGAAGTGAACGCCGAAAACCTGGAGAAGGAAAAGGAAATCTACCGCGTGAAGGCCCTCGAATCCGGCAAGCCCGAGAAGATCGTGGACAAGATCGTGGAAGGCCAGGTCGAGAAGTACTACAAGGAAGTCTGCCTGCTGGAGCAGGTGTTCGTCAAGGACAGCGACAAGACCGTCAAGGGCCTGATCGCTGAGGTGGCGAAGGCCGTGGGTTCCCCCATCGACGTGGTTCGCTACGTCCGCTTCGAGCGCGGCGAGGGCATCGAGAAGCGCAAGGACGATCTTGCCGCTGAGATCGCTGCGATGCAGGCCAAGTAATTGCACATCCGGGGAACTGCATGATCCATGCGGTTCCCCTTTTCTGGGCCATCGGGCAAATCGGCCATGCAAGGCCATTCATCAAAGGAGGCACCGCTATGTCTGCTTACAAGCGTATTATCCTCAAGCTGTCCGGCGAGGCGCTGGGTTCGGAAAACAACCTGTTTGACTTTGCCAAGGTGCGTCAGACGGCGCAGATCATCCGCCGCATTACCGATCTGGGGATTGAGGTCGGCATCGTGATCGGCGCGGGCAACATCTGGCGCGGCCGTCAGGGCCCCAGCGCCAACATGGACGCGGTTATCGCTGATCAGATGGGCATGCTGGGCACCGTTATCAACTGTCTGTGCATGTCCGACGCGCTGCGCAAGGAGGGCATCGACGCCGTGGTGCAGTCGGCGGTGGACATGAACCGCTTCTGCGAGCCCTTCAACGCCGTCACCGCCCGCCGCCACCTGAGCGAGGGCCGGGTGGTGCTCTTCGCCGCCGGCTCGGGCAACCCCTTCTTCTCCACCGACACCGCCGTGGCCCTGCGCGCCGTGGAGATGCAGGCGGACGCCATCATGATGGCCAAGAACATCGACGGCGTGTACACCGCCGATCCCCACAAGGACCCCAGCGCCACCCTCATCAAGGACATCACCTACCAGGAGGCGCTCGAGCGCGGCTTGAAGGTTATGGACGCCGCCGCCTTCGCCCTGTGCGCGGAAAACAAGGTGCCCATGGTGCGCGTCTTTGGCCTGAATGACCCGGAGAACCTGGTCAAGGTGCTTAAGGGGGATGACATGGGCACGTTTGTGCACCCCTGAGCGGGTCACTCCCTCAGCCTCTGCTGACGCGGAGCCAGCTCCCTCCCAGAGGGAGCCTTTTGGCAGACCGCCTTGTTGAGGTTGTGGGTACAGTAACTAAGGCTCCCTCCGGGAGGGAGCTGTCGCCGTTAGGCGACTGAGGGAGAACGCGGGAGCAACTGCCTCAACCTGCAAGCAAATAACCCGACACCAAGCGTTGCCGGGGGACACTCCCTCAGTCAGCGGGACAAGCCCGCCAGCTCCCTCCCAGAGGGAGCCTTTTGGTTAGGAGGACTGAATTTTTGATTTCCTCTTGCCAATCCGGCAAAAACAAGGTACAATGTAGACAGCATTTTCCCCCGACAAAGGAGGTTATCACATGTCTTGCAAGGAAATCCTCGACCAGGCAAAGGTCAAAATGGACAAGACCATCGTTGTGCTGCAGAACAATATGCAGGCCATCCGCGCCGGTCGCGCCAACCCCAAGCTGCTGGATCGCATCAATGTGGATTATTACGGCACCCCCACGCCGCTGAATCAGATCGGCAACGTGACCGTGCCCGAGGCCCGCATGATGGTGATCAAGCCCTGGGAAAAGAGCATGCTCAAGGCCATCGAGAAGGCCATCCAGACCAGTGATCTGGGCCTGAACCCCAACAACGACGGCGAAGTGATCCGCCTGATCTTCCCCGAGCTGAACGCTGAGCGCCGCAAGGATCTGACCAAGCAGGTCAAGAAGGAAGCTGAGGACGCGAAGGTCGCCGTGCGCTCCATCCGCCGCGACGCCATCGAGCAGGTCAAGAAGCTCAAGAAGGACTCCCTCGTCACCGAGGATGAGCAGCACAAGGCCGAAGAGGACGCGCAGAAGCTCACCGACAAGGCGATCAAGGAGATCGACGCCGTGGCCGCCGCGAAGGAAAAGGAGATCATGGAGGTCTGATTTCCATGGTTGATTGGGCGTCCCTGCTGGGGCTTCCGCTGGAGAAGGCTGTTGAACGCTGCCGCGCCTGGGGCTGCGAGCCGCAGGTGATCGTGACCCGTGCGCCCCGCCGCAAGGGCGAGGAGGGCGCGCCCCTCAGCGAGGGCGGCACCCTCAGCGAGGGAGGCTCCCTTCGCGTTATTCGCGCGCGGGAAAACGAGCTGACGGTCAGCGCCTTCCAGGACCAGGATCCCCGAAATGACTGATACACCGGGCAGACACGTAGGCTTCCGCGAGGGGCGGCGGTCTGCCCTTTCGAGGTTTTATGGGCATTTTTCATCCAAGGAACCACCGGGCCATCAGGACGCGGGAGGACTTTGCCAAGCTCCCCCGGCATGTGGCCATCATCATGGACGGCAACGGCCGCTGGGCCAAGAAGCACAAATTGAACGTCGCCATGGGGCACCGCCAGGGCGTGGAAACACTGCGGGAAATCATCCGCCACACGGATGATCTGCGCATCGAGGCGTTGACGATCTACGCCTTCTCCACCGAAAACTGGAACCGCTCCAGGGAGGAGGTTGCTGCGCTGATGCAGCTGATCCTGGACTTCTTCAGGTCCGAAATCGACGAGCTGGACGAGAAAAACGTGCGCATCCTCATCCTGGGCGAAAAGGATGTGTTCCCGGAAAAGCAGCGCGATGTGCTGATCGAGGCGGAGCGCCGCACGGGCAAAAACACCGGCCTGACGCTCAACATCTGCCTGAACTACGGCGGAAGGGCGGAATTGGTGCGGGCAGCGAAGTCCATCGCGCAGGATGTGAAGGACGGTGCGCTCGCCCTGGCCGACGTGACCGAGCAGACCCTCTCCGACAGGCTCTACACGGCCAATCAGCCGGATGTGGACTTGATGATCCGCACCAGCGGCGAGATGCGCTTGTCCAACTTCCTGCTCTACCAGTGCGCCTATGCGGAATTCCTGTTTCCCAAGGTGCTCTGGCCTGATTTCACCGTGCAGGATTACGACGAGGCCCTGCTGGCCTATGGCGGGCGAGAGCGCAGGTTCGGCAAGCGGCTGTGAGTTCATGCAGCGTTCAACATGGCATGCTACGCTGGACGCGAGTTCCATCGGAAGGAGTGAAGCCAATGAAGCAGAGAATCATCACGGGCGCGATTCTGGCCTGCACCGCCGTCGCGCTGCTGGCGATTGGCGGTGTGGTGCTGGCGGCAGCCATCGTGGCCATCATCTGCTTTGCGGTGTATGAGGAATACGGCGCGCTGAGCAAGGCCGGGCATCATCCGCTGGCCTGGCCCACCTGGGCGGGCATGGCGCTGAGCGTGCCGCTGCTGGCCATCGGCGGCGCAAAGCTGCTGATTCCCCTGGCCGTTAGCGTGGCGCTGGTCACGGCGGCCATCGTGCTGTTCCGCCGCGAGCCCAAGCTGGAGGACATCTTCTACAGCCTGCTGCCCTTTGTGTCCATCGTGCTGCCCGGCTTGGGCATGCTGGCGCTGACCGGCATCGAGCCCAAGTCCATCCAGCTGACCTACCTGTTCCTGATGATCACCATCCCCTGCGTGGGCGATATTTTCGCGCTGTATGTGGGCTCCACCGTGCGCGGGCCGAAGCTCTGCCCGGCGGTCAGCCCCAACAAGACCATCTCCGGCGCCATCGGCGGCCTGGTGGGCAGCCTGCTGGCCTCGCTCCTGGTGGGGTGCGTCGCCTACCTGACGGCGGTGGGCTCCCGCGAGTTGCTCCCGGCCTGGGGGCATTATGTGCTGCTGGGCCTCATTGGCGGCGTGGCAGGCCAGGTGGGCGATCTGTTTGCCTCGCTCATCAAGCGCCACTGCGGCGTCAAGGATTTCTCCAACCTCTTCCCTGGCCACGGCGGCATGCTGGATCGCCTGGACAGCGTGATCTTCATGGCGGCGATTATTTTCTGCTACCGCGTGCTGATCGTCCTCTGAGCAGCCGCGCGCCCCGATCGGGCTGCGCAAGACGGATTCTGACCCTCATGCGGCGCGAAAGGCCTGATCGCGCCGCGTTTTTTCACCGCTTGACGCATATGCTATGCAAGGAGGCTTCCCATGCAGACGATTTCCATCCTCGGTTCCACCGGTTCCATCGGCACGCAGGCGCTCCAGCTGGTCGCGCTGCACAAGGAGCGCTTCCGCGTCGCCGCGATGACGGCCCACCGCAACAAGGAGCTGTTCTTTGAGCAGGTGCGCACCTTCCGCCCGGAGATGGCCGGCTTGACCGAGCCCATCCCCATGGAGGAGATCCCCGCCGATCTGCGCTTTTGCCGCTGGGTGATGGGCAAGGAAGCCCTGCACTCCGCTGCAGCCGAGGTGAAGGCGGACATGGTGCTGGTGAGCGTGGTGGGCATCGCCGGGCTGCAAAGCGTCATGGACGCGCTCCATGCGGGTCGTCAGGTGCTTTTGGCCAACAAGGAAGCCCTGGTCACCGGCGGCCATCTGGTGATGGAGGCCGCAAGGCAGATCGGCAAGCCTCTGCTGCCCGTGGACAGCGAGCACAGCGCCATCTTCCAGTGCCTGCAGGGCGCGGCGGACAACACCCCCGTGAAGCTGCTGCTGACGGCCTCCGGCGGGCCCTTCCGCACCTGGGAGAAGGAGCGCATCGACCGCGCCACAAAGCAGGAGGCCCTCAACCACCCCAACTGGGCCATGGGCGCGAAGATCACCATCGACTCCGCCTCCATGTTCAACAAAGCCCTGGAGATCATCGAGGCCCGCTGGCTCTTCGACATGGCCCCGGAGAAGATCGAGGTGGTGGTGCATCCCCAGTCGATCATCCACAGCGCGGTGGAATTCATCGACGGTGCGGTCATCGCCCAGCTGGGCGTGCCGGACATGCGCGTGCCCATCCAGTATGCCATGTCCTACCCGGAGCGTTTGCCCACCGGGGCAAAGCCACTTGATCTCTTCGCCCTGGGCCAAATGACCTTTGAGCGCGGGGATGAAGGACGCTTCCCGGCGCTGCGCATTGTCAAAGAATGCCTGGCGGCGGGCGGCGCGGCCTGCACCATCCTCAACGGGGCGAACGAGGCTGCCGTGGCGGCCTTCCTGGCGGACGAGATTCCCTTTGGCGGCATCGCCCGATTGGTGGAAGGCGCGCTATCGCAGCTCGGCCCGATGCCCGCTGACACCCTGGAGGACATCTTCCACGCGGATCAGGAGGCCCGGCGGGCGGTCGCCGCGCTACTCCCGAGCCTGCAAAGGGCGTGAGCGGGGGAGTTCCCGCAGCATTTTGAGTGATTTGTCAGTCGTTGGCGGAGTTGCTCCCGCGTTCTCCCTCAGTCGCCTGACGGCGACAGCATTCCCGGTCGCAATCATAGATTGCTCCCCGCTTTGGCTAAAAACATGCCACTGGCATGTTTTCTTAACGCGTCGCGCCTCCCGGAGGGAGCCTAAGATACTACGCTCTCAACCACAGCAGGGAATCCAACCAAAAGGCTCCCTCCTTGAGGGAGCTGTCAGCGCAAGCTGACTGAGGGAGTTCTCCCCGCAGCGTTCCCATCAAGCAACACGCATCCCCCACAAGGAGTAAATTCATTCTATGTATGTATTGATTGGTATCCTCCTGCTCGGCATCCTCATCGCGGTGCACGAGTTCGGGCATTTCATCGCGGCGCGGCTGTGCGGCATCGCGGTGATGGAGTTCTCCATCGGCATGGGCCCGCGTCTGGGCGGCTGGACGGGCAAGTCCGGCACGAAGTTCTCGCTGCGGGCCATCCCCCTGGGCGGCTATTGCGCCTTCTACGGCGAGGACGATGCGAAGGGCATCACCAAGGACGACCCACGTTCCTACAACAAGCAGCCGGTGTGGAAGCGCATCTTCACCGTCGCTATGGGCCCGATGATGAACTTCGTCCTGGCCTTCCTGGTGGCGCTGGCGGTCTACTGGACCAGCGGCTACCTGGAGGTGCTGCCCACGGTGGCGGAGGTCAGTGCGGGTAGCCCCGCGGCCCTGGCGGGCATCCGGGTGGGGGACGTCATCACCGGCGTGGACGGCGTGGATTATTCCGACGCCACCACCGCAGACATCCAGGCGGCCCTGAACAAGAAGGGCGAGGCGGCGGACATCACCGTGCTGCGCGGCCAGACCCCGCTCACCTTCGTCGTGACGCCTCAATGGAACGAGGACGCAGGGCGCTACTTGATCGGCATCACCTTCGATAGCCGCACCCTGCCCATGCCCCTGGGGAAGGCATCCGCCTATGCGTGGGATTACTGCGCGCAGGCAGGCTCGGCGGTGGTCAAGGCGCTCAAGGGGCTCGTCACCGACCCCGCCGTCCGCGACCAGGTGGCCGGCCCCATCGGCACGGTCAGCGTGGTCAGTCAGCAGGTGAAGGAAAACGGCTTTGAAGCCTTCTGCAGCCTGCTGGTGCTCATCAGCGTCAACCTGGGGCTGATGAATCTGCTGCCCATCCCCGGCCTGGACGGCAGCCGCATTGTGTTCCACCTGATTGAGGCGGTGCGCGGCAAGCCCATCAAGCCCGAGCGCGAGGCCATGGTGCACCTCATCGGCATGGCGCTGCTCTTTGGGCTGATGATTTTCTACACCGTTAAGGACGTGCTGCGGCTGTTGCAGTGAGCGCAAAGGAGGCGCAATGATGTACACCACCCGTGAAGTCCGCCTGGGCCAAATAACCCTGGGCGGAAAGAACCCGGTCTGGGTTCAATCCATGACCAACACCGACACCCGGGACGCGCAGGCGACCCTTGCGCAGATTCGCGCCCTGGCGGAGGCGGGCTGCGACATCGTCCGCTGCTCCGTGTACGACGAGGACTGCGCCCGGGCCATCCGCACCATTGTGGACGGCTCGCCCGTGCCCATCGTGGCGGATATCCACTTCAACCATCGCCTGGCCATCGCTGCGGCGGAAAATGGCGTGCACAAGCTGCGCATCAACCCCGGTAACATCGGGGGGGAGGCGAATGTCCGGGAACTGGCGGCAGCGGCGAAGAAGCACCACATCCCGATCCGCATCGGCGTGAACACCGGTTCCATCGAGAAGGAGATCCTGGCCAAATACGGCGGCCCCTGTGCCGAGGGCCTGGTGGAAAGCGCCCTCAACCACGCCCGCATGCTGGAAAGGGTTGGCTTTGAGGACATCGTGCTGAGCATGAAGGCCTCCGACGTGCGCCTGACCATCGATACCTACCAGCTGGCAGCCTCCCGATGCGACTACCCGCTCCACGTGGGGGTGACGGAGGCCGGGCTGCCTGGGCAGGGCACCATCAAGAGCGCCATCGGCATCGGCGCGCTGCTGGCGCAGGGCATCGGCAACACCATCCGCGTGAGCCTGACCGGCTCGCCCATCCCCGAGGGCAAGGCGGCCTGGGACATTTTGCGGGCGCTGAATCTGCGCACCCAGGGCGTGCAGCTGGTCAGCTGCCCCACTTGCGGCCGGACGTGCATCGACGTGGCAGGCATCGCCAAGCGCGTGGAGGAGGAGCTCTCCGACATCCAGGTGCCGCTGAAGGTGGCCGTGATGGGCTGCGTGGTCAACGGCCCCGGCGAGGCCCGCGAGGCCGATGTGGGCATGGCCGGCGGCAAGAAGGGCGGCGTGCTGTTCATCAAGGGACAGGAGCCGATCAAGGTGGCGGACCACCTGGCGGACGAGCTGATCCGCGTGGCCCGGCAGATTGCGGCGGAAAAGGCTGCAAAATGACAACAAGTCGGTGTGGAATACCTCGCCTGGGAGGCTTCCACACCGACAGTGTTTATGTGTCACCGACAGCAAATCGCATTATAGACCATCAACATTTGAGGCGGCGTTCAATGTTTCTTCGAGAATAACAGCATCATATGCTTTTGCCATAAGATCGTCTCCTCCGGCAAAACCATACTTGATATAGATGTAATGGCTACCCGAGGGATAATCTTCCTTGAGAATGGAAACCATTGTGCCATCCGCCCCATACCAAAGGTTTTGTTCATACGCAATATATGGAGTTCTCTTTTGATGTAAATCAACATCGCCATACAGCCCTGTGAGTTTTTTTGTAAGGTCAGCAAATACACTCTCCGGATCCTTGGGTTCAAGCTTATAATACGCGTAGATCAGGGCGGTATGCTCATCATCCTTCACCAATAAGCCATTTTCACCAGGAGTGTAAATGTAGTAGAGATACAGGTCAGAAACTTGGTATCCTGCAACCTTCACATTCTCCAGCGAACTGGACCTGACAAAGTCATAACAGCCAATCTCAGCCTTAAGGCTATCGCCATTCATGCTTTCATCATACATACGGTTATCCATGGAGTACCAATATTCAGAATTCTTCGTTCCATACATCTCTACCCCCTCAGGAAGTCCTGCCGATACTTCACTAACAGTAGCTCCCCACTGAATCCCACGGAATAGAATAGCTTTTTCATATTCATCCGCATATGCAGAAAAGCAGGCCAACAGCATGACGAGTGTTGCGAATATTGACATGAGTTTCTTCATAACATAACGCTCCCTTCATTTATTCGACGATCTTCTTCATCCGGCAATATGCGACGAACGCGAGCGTCGCTTGAACAACCACCATCATCGCATATGATAAGAACAACACAGCCGCCACAACAAGCAGTATTCCACAAACAAGGAATGCCCATCGCGCTTTGCCAAAGAACCCAACAATCGACATGACTGCCGCAATCGCAACGCAAACCATGTGTGGGGTTACAATAGCAGTGGCAATCGCACCTCCAAGATTCGCATTACCAGCTTCTGAAAAGTACATGATGATGTAGAGCGCATACAACACAGTCAACAGCATGCAAACGCCCCCAGAGATACGTCCTTTGGTTTTCATTGGTAACCACCTCTTTCAAAGGTATTTGATTGCACAGATTATAGCATATCATTGAGCCATTCCGATACGAATGGTAAAGAATCGACAAAAAACGACAAGCCGGTGTGATATGCCTCGTCAGGGAGGCTTCCACACCGGCTGTTTTGTTTATGGGGTGATGGACGTGGTGGGTGTTTCGGTCATGGTCAGTGTTGGCGTAGGTGGGGCAGGCGTCTCCCCCGCCACCCTGGTGATGAAGGACGCCATCACGTAGCCCTCGATCACGTCCGTGCGTACCTTCACCCATGCTGGGTCTTCACAGCTCTCCAGCACGATCAGCTGCTGATGCTTGTATAGCCGCCTGAGCACCTGCGCGCCCTGGGAGGGCTCCTCGCGCAGGTTCAGGCTGGAATCATCCGCGATTTCCGTCACCTCAGCGAGGTACGCGCCCTCGGGCATGCCATCGGTGGACACGGGCATCAGGGTCGGCCGGGGCGTGGGGGTGGCAGGCGGCGCAAGGGTTGCTGCCAGTTCCGCCGGGGCAGTGGGCAGCACCGGCTCGCCGGATTTCACCTTCGACAGCGTCATGCCCGGGTAGTAGAATTTCAAGATCTCCGTGTAGGTCTTGCCATACTGCCCCGCCATCCACTGCGCGCCGCGCTGGCTCATGCCCACGCCGTGCCCGTAGCGCCGCGCCTCGATGATGAAGTGGGTGTCCGTTTCCGTGACGGTCAGCATCTCGTTGTCCGCGCCGTACACGGAGAGCAGCAGCACGTCGATTACTTCGGGGAAGATGTCCACCGTGATGGTGGCTTCCTTCTCCGCCGGGATGAAGTCGCTGAGGGTTGGCGTCGCCTCCGGCGTGGGCAGGGGGGTGGTTGTGGGGGTCGCGGTGGCTGTGGGCTCCGGCGTGGCAAAGAAGTAATACTCCTCCTCTTCCTCCTCAGCCGGGGTCACCTCGGGGGCTTGCGGCAGCAGCTCCTTCCGGCCCGACCAACGCAGGGTCAGCGTCATTTCGGTATAGGCGCGGCTGGGCGCGTCATGGGCGGGCGCCCCCAGGCTCACGCCGGTGATCTGGTCGATGCGCAGGTGCTCCGCCGCGGGGATGTACCCCTGGCTGAGCATCTCCGGCAGCAGATTGGAGAACAGGATGGCCTTGAAGGCCTCCTTCACGCTGCCGTCCTTCGGGATGCGGGCCCGGCGCACCACGGATTCGGGGTTTTCCACATCGTAGGGGTCGTCGGTCATCTGGTAATAATCCCAGTCGCCCCGGCCGCTCCATACGTTCTGCACCAGCTCGGTCTGCCCGCCGTTGGATGCGCTGTAATAGCAGATGGCCAGCTTCCCCTTGTAGGTGCCCACCACCCCTGCCGTCTCCCGGACGGCGCGCAACGCGTTGGTGTAGTTGTAATTCACGCCCTTGAACACCTGGTCATTGGTGGTGTCCACTACATCGTAGTCCTGACCGGCGCCCAGCTTGTTCAGCGCGTAGGTGCGGGCGCAAACGGCCTGAGCCTTGAGTGCCTCCAGGGGGAAGTACTCGCTCATCTCGTAGGGCACCACGCCCAGCAGGTAATCCTCCACCGACAATGTGCACACGGGGTAGAGCATGCCGCTAACGATCCGCAGCGACAGATCCCCGGGATAGAGTCCGCCGTTTTTTTCAAAGCGGATGCCGGTGCGCGCATCGCCGCTTTCGTTGCGGACAAAGACCACCTCGTCGCCCAGCTGCATCGACATGCCCTCATAGAACAGGTACAATGCCCCGCTGCGGATGCTTACGGTCACCTCGGCATTGCGCGGAAAGGCCATGATCGTTTTGCCGTCCACCGAAGCGGTGTACAAGCCGTCCAGGATGAGGTCGGCACGGTCGGTCAGCGCCAGGCGGCGCAGCAGCACGCGCACATTGGGGGCGGCCTCCTCGGGGGATGCGGCCTGTCCGCCCAGCGGCAGCAGCACTGCGCACAGTACCAGGCATATCAGCTGTACAAGGCGTTTCATCATCGAAAACCTCCTTGGGGTCGTCACGATAGGGGTATCCATATAGAAAACGGATGACAATCACATTATCATCCACATGGAAGATTTTCATACATCCCCTTGGAATTGTTTGGCGGTGATGATGCGGCGATGTAGAATCGGGTTCGGACGGTCTTGGCCTTGCGAAGGAGGATACTCCCTCAGTCTCCGCTGCGCGGAGCCAGCTCCCTCGGGGAGGGAGCCTTTTGGCGGGATGGCTTGTTGGGGGTTGGGAACGCAGGTACAAAGGCGCCCGCTGAGAGGGAGCTGTCGCCGGAAGGCGGCTGAGGGAGAACGCGGGATAAACACGGAAACAGATAAACAGACGAGGGAGTAAGGTGTGCCAGCTGTCATGGTGCGATATGGTCTCCATCCAGCTTGCGGGGGCGTGTTGCGATGTCCGGCCTTTTTGGGGCTGGGTTGGCTGTTTCGCGAATCTGTGGATTCGCGAAAGGCGCGCGGTGCGTTTGCGCCTGCGGGCGCGGAGCAGGGGCGCTGCCCCTGTACCCTGCCCGGGCCGCCGCGGCCCGGGACCCCCCAAGGGGCCTCACGCACATGCGGCTGCCCAGTGGGCCGGTGCCGAAGGCAAAGCATAAATTGATGTTGAATATCCCCATGACCCC
>JAQXLU010000168.1 GCA_029012285.1 Clostridiales bacterium
CGTTCTGGATCAGCTGCTCGGTTTCGGTGTCCACCGAAGAGGTGGCTTCGTCCAGCACAAAGATGGAGGGGTTGGTCAGGATGGCCCGGGCGAAGGAAACCAGCTGCTTCTGCCCGGTAGACAGACGGTTGCCGCCCTCACCCACCTTGGCCTGGTAGCCGTCCTTCATCGCGAGGATGAAGGGCTCAGCGCCCACCATGCGGGCAGCGCGCTGCACCTCCTCCATCGTGGCGTCCGGGCGGCCGTAGCGGATATTGTCCGCCACCGTGCCGGAGAACAGGTGGGGCGATTGCAGCACATACCCCAGGTTGGATTGCAGCCACAGCTGGCTGCGCGTGCGGTAATCCGCCCCGTCGATGAGGATGCGGCCCTCCGTGGGCTCGTAGAAGCGGCAGATCAGGTTGACAATGGTGCTTTTGCCGCTGCCGGTTTCGCCCACCAGGGCGATGGTCTGCCCGTGGTCGACGTGGAGATTGAAGTGCTCCAGCACCTTCTCGCCATCCTTGTAGCGGAAGGATACATCCTCAAAGTCAATATCACCGATGAGCTTGGGCCAGTTCTCCTTCTTCGGGTGGAAGTTATCGCCAAAGACGGCCTCCACCTCGGGGGAATCCACGATGTCCGGCTCGGTTTCCAGCAGGGACACCACGCGCTCCGCCGCCGCCTGGGCAGACTGCATTTCCGCGAAGATATGGGCAATATCGCGCACAGGCTGGAAGAAGTTGACGGTGTAGTTGACGAACACCTGTAAGGTGCCGATGGTCATCACCGCGCCCATGACCTCCACGCCGTTGACGATGGCATAACCGCCGCGCCACAGCGCATAGGCCGTGCCCAGCGAGCCGACGGACACCACGATGGGCAAAAACAGTGCCGACAGGGTGGCCGCGCGGACGGAGGACTTCTTCAGGTCAGCGGAAACGGCGTTGAATTCCTGGATATTCTGCTCCTCGCGCACGAGGGTTTTGGTGGTCTTTGCGCCGTTGATGCCTTCATTGAAGCCTGCGGTGATCTGCGAGTTGCGCTTGCGCACCTGGCGGTAGGATTCCAGGATGCCCTTCTGGAACTTCCAGGAGATCACGGCCAGGGGAGGCAGCACCAGGAGGATCACCAGGGTGAGCTGCCAGTTGAGCAGCAGCATCTGAATGGTACAGGCCACCAGGAACACCGTGCCCCAGCACAGATCGAGCACCGACCAGCCGATGGTATCGCCCAGGCGCTGGGTGTCGTTGGTCAGCCGGGACATGAGGTAGCCCACGGGCATGCGGTCGTAATAGGAGAAGGGCAGCTCCTGGAGCTTCTGAAAGCCCTTTTGCCGGATGGTATAGCAGGTGCCGGTCTCGACCCGGCCGCTTTGCAGCTGAAAGCCGAAGATCGCCACGCACTGGATTGCCAGCATGCCCAGGTAGACCAGCGCGAAGGGCAACAAGCCCTCGGTTGTTTCCCCGGCGATGAAGGTATCCATGGCGATACCGGTCATGCGGGGCAGCAGCACGTCCATGATGGCGCAGACCGCCATCAGCAGCATGGTGAAGAGCAGGTTCTTATGGTAGGGCTTGGCCAGGTGGATGATCTTCTTCCACAGCGAAAGGTCAAATCGTTTGGTATAGTCTTCTTCCTGAAAGGACTGCATATCGTTTCACCTACTTTGTCGGTTGGGATGGGTGGGGCATTGTATTTTGGCGGTTTTGGGGGTGTTGAGGGGGGCCTCCGGCGACCAGAGGCGCTGCCTCTCCACCCTGCAAGGGACTTCGTCCCTTGACCGTTTTCACTGCACGTGGTGTCAGTTCGGGGTTTCCATGGCGATGGCGTGGTTCAGTTCCTCCTCCAGCGTATTCTGAATCGCATTGATCCTCGCATACAGACCTTGCTGCTGACACAATTCCTCATGCGTGCCCTGCTGGGTGATGCATCCATCCTCAAGCACCAGAATCATATCCGCCTGCGACAGCGTCGTCACGCGATGGGAAATAATCAGCGTGGTCACGCCCTTCATTTCTCCCTTGAGCGCAGCGCGGATCTGCGCGTCCGTCTCGGTATCCACGGCGGAAAGGGAGTCGTCAAAGATCAGCACATGGTTGTCCTTCAGCAGCGTCCGGGCGATGGCGATGCGCTGCTTCTGGCCGCCGGAGAGGGTCACGCCGCGCTCACCAACCAGGGTTTCCCAACCCTTGTCCGCCTTGGCGATAAAGCCGGTGGCCCGGGCCACATCCGCCGCATGGTGGATGCCGCCCTCGTCGCGTCCGCCGATGATGCCCACGTTCTCATAGATGGTCTTGGAGTACAGGAAGGGCTCTTGCAAAATCAAGCCCACATGGCTGCGCAGATATGCGCGGTCGATGGTTTTGATGTCCACGCCGCCGATGGTGATGCGCCCGGAGGTGGGCTCATACAGGCGCTGGAGCAGGTACATCATGGTGGATTTACCGCTGCCGGTGCCGCCCAGCACTGCCGCCGTGCTGCCGGCGGGAATGGTGAAGCTCACGTCCTTGAGGACGGGCACGCCGTCGTCCGGGTAGGCGAAGGACACATGGTCAAAGACGATGTCCCCGTGGAGGTCGGGCTTGATGGCGTCTGGCTCGTCCGGTTCGGGCTCGGCATGGAGGATCTCCTGGATGCGGCCCATGGACACCATCGACTTGCCCGCGTCGCTCAGCGTGCGCCCCAGGGAACGGATGGGCCAGAGCAGCATGCCGATGTAGCTGGTGAAGATAATCATCTCCCCCGCCGTGATCTTGCCCTGGCTAGCATACACCACGCAGACCAGCAGGGTAATCAGCGCCTGGAGCATGGACAGCACGTCGCCGCCGCTCCAGTAGATGGCAGACAGGAGGTTCAGCTTCAGCCAGCGCTTGCGCAGCGTCAGGTTCTTCTGGTCGAATTTCTCCACCTCGCACTGCTGCTGCCCGAAGGCGCGCACCACGCGCACGCCGGAGAGGTTTTCCTGCAAGGTGGCGGACATCGCACCCTCCGCCTCGTCCGCCACCTTGAAGGACTTGTGCACCATCTTGAAGAACCAGGTGGCAAAGGCGAACAGCGGCGGCACGAGGATCATGGAGATCAGCGTGATTTCCACGTTGCGCTGGAGCAGTATGACCAGGGCGATGATGATCATCAGCAGGGAGTTGACCACCTCCATCACCTGCACGGAGAGGAAGCGGCGGATGGTATCCACGTCGGAGGTGCAGCGCTGGATGAGGTCGCCGGTTTCCGCCTTGACATGGTAGGAAAAGGGCAAGCGCTGCAGGTGCGCATAAAGGCGCTCGCGCAAGGACTGGGCGATGTTCTCGCTTGCCACGGCGGACAAGCGGCCCTTCACATAGGTGAACAGGCCGTTGAACACGGTGAGCACCACGCCCGCAAGGCCCATCACCCACAGATTGGCGCGCAGGAAGTCCCGCCCGCCCAGCTTCTCCAGCGGAGATAGCAGGAACGATGGCAGGGCAGAGGGCTTCGTATCCAACACGAAGTCGATGGTTTCCGCCAGCACCAGCGGGGTGATAAAGCCGATGATGACGATCATGACCGTAGCCAATAGCGCGCCGACGTAGCTGCGCCAGTTCTCGCCAATCAGGTCGAGCATGGCCCGGAGCGGTTTCTGTTTCACTTTTTTCTGCTGCATGGGAGTCTCCTTTTCCCCGATCCCGGGGAGCGTCGCAGGGTTGGTAGAGTGGCTGCTTCCGCCTCTGTGCGTGCCTGCGCAGTGCATGAAGGCACAAAAAAGCACCGTGCCATCTCATCGGACGGCCGGTGCTGCACAAATGCATCTTATGCGGTTGTCAGGCAGGATGATCCCCTGTTACCGCAGGCGCACAAAGGCAGAAGGAGCCGTCATCAGGTTCATGGTTGCTGCAAGGTTGATGTTGAACATGGATTCGGCCTCCTTTCTGCAAGATTTGTGATGTTCACAACGCATTCAGTATATACCCCCTTGACAGATTCGTCAAGTGGTTTTTTGACATTTCGGGAAATTTTCGCCCGGTTTGTCAATCACTCTGCCTGCGCCAAATCACCACACCCTGGCCGGTTTGGGGATCGCCGCTCAGGTCGGGGTTGAGGCGGCGCAGCGCGTCCTCCGGGATGCGGTAGCGCCGGGCGATGTCCCAGGTGGTATCCCCGGGCTGGGTGAAGTAGAGCACGATGTCCCTCGTCCCGGGGTCAGCGGGGATGGGGGCGGCATCGGTGACCACCATGACCTGCGCGGACGCCATCCCCTCCACCTGGGCGTGCAGGACATAGCGCATTTCCACCCGGTCGGAGGTGATGGGCACGGCCTCCACGTCCGCAGCGGTCAGGAACACCATGTCCTCTGGGGAGGCGCTGCCTGCAAAGGCCGCGCGCAAGGGCGCTTCCATGTGGACGGACACCGGCGCGTCGCTGCCAGGGGTCATGTAGAGGAGCGTCACATCCAGCGTACCCTCGGCGAGCAGGCGGTTGCCCTGCTGGGTGAAATTCGTCAGCACCGGCGTGGCAAAGGCTGCCAGCATGGTGCGCACAGGAGCGGCCCCCTCCGGCAGCAGCAGCGCCGCCTTGCCGGATTCTGCCGCATGCATGCGATGCGTCCCGGTTCGTATGGTCATGGGCGTGCGGTTCAGGCGCAGATCATCGCCGGAGGTGGTGTAGGCATCGGTCAGGAGGGTGGCCTCCTCCTGCTTCTCCGCCCAAGCGGAAAGGCCCAGCAGCACCTCGGCCCGCAACGTGCGTTCGCCGTCGCCCATGTCCTGGCTGGCGACCGCCACATCCTTGACCACCATGCGCCCGTCCAGCAGCTCGCCACCTTCGCCGCCCAGCTCCACCGACTGGCTGACCGGCACGGTATGCCTGGTCATCACCAGCGGCTTGCCGGGCAAATCGGAAGCATGGAGCGCCGTCAGGGTGATCTCCCCCGACATGCCCACACGTCCCTGTCCCCCGGCGGTATCCACAGGGCCCACCGTCGCCCACGCGCCCAGGGTGTCATGGATGGCCAGGTCCGCGGGCAAATCGAATTCCTCCCGGAGCAGCGCTTCGCCGCTCCCCCGCCCAACAGTGCGCTGCATGCTCATCTGCGCCGTGCGCACCTGCGCACTGGGCAACTCGATGCCGCTGAGCACCTCCACCTGATCGCAGCGGGTAGCTCTGGCGCACAGGCGCACGGTGGCCCTCATGGTCATCCGGCCATTCTGGACGGTAGCGTCCACATGCTCCGCCTGGGCATGCGCGAACACCTCCGCCCGGGGCGCGGCGCCCGGCATGTCGCACAGGTGGGTGAAATCCGCTGTGGCTTCGATGGAATCCACCCGGTGCGCGTCCCCCTGGGCATAGAGGACGCAGAACACCACCCGTCCGCCGATGGTGACGCGATCCTGCATCGCCTCAGCGGTTTCCACCACCGCCATGGCTGACGCGTGCAGCACGCACGTCGTTTCCCGCAGACTCCCAGGGAGCGTCACGTCCCCTTCCACCTGGATTTGATTCCGGCATTGCCCGCAGGCTACCTCCGGGCTGAGTGTGAGATGCGTTAGGCGCATGTCCATAGCTTTCCCTCCTGTGATGATCTTTCTGCGGGATGTTATGCACAGAAAATACAATCCATACCGGTGATATGGGTCTAAGTTGCGGAAGTTTCATCAAATTCTCACCATTCTCTTCTTTTCTATGTGACTGGTTTGTGATATAATGGGATGACGCAACATTGAAAAGTCGCAAGAAGGAGCTTCCAGCTATGGCCAAGAAAAACCGCAGCAGCAAGAAAAAGAACGGCAAGAAGGCCGGATTGATCGCCTTTGGCGCCACACTGCTGATCTACGCACTCATCTTCCCCTTCCACAAGCTCATTCACTTCCTCATCGGCGGCGGACTGGCCGCCCTGGCAGGCTGGGTCGTGAAAACCATGGCGACCCCCATGAAGGATCTGGACAAGCACGCCAAGTCGAAGGCCGCGCTGGACGTGACCATCATCGAGGACGAATACGCCCGGGGCGTGGTGGAACGCGGTGTGGAAATGCTCGACGCCTTCAAGGTGGAACGGGACGCGATCAACGAGTACGTGTTCACCCGCCGCATCGACGAAACCCGCGAGGCCCTGGACAAGGTGCTGCGGTTGATCATCGAGCAGCCGGAAAACGCCCACCACATCCGCAAGATGAACAGCTACTACCTGCCCACCGCCCTGAAGCTCTTGCAGAGCTACCGCAGCGCTAAGCAGCACGGCACCTCCTACATGACCATGTCCGAAACCCGGGAGGATGTGCTTTCCACCCTGGATAAGCTCAACGAGGCGTTGAGCATGGAGCTGGATGCGATGGTCAAGGAAGACCTGGAGGACATGGACATCGAGATTGACGTGTTCGAGCGGATGCTGAAATCCGATGGCCTGCAGGAGGACGACTTGACCGACGCGCTCCGCAAAAGCGCCCACGACGCAGCCAGGACGCAGCCCGTCTCCGCCGCGCCCAGTGTGAAGCCAACCGCGCCTGTGCAGCAGAACAAGGCTTCAAAGCCTGTTCAGCAGCCTGTGCAGCAGCCTGTGCAAAAGCCCGTACAGCAGCCCGCGCCCCTGCAGGCGCAGTACAAGCCCGAGGGCGTCGCACTGGACTACGAGGTGCAGGTAGCGGAAGCGGAGCACACCCCCGCCCCCACGCTCCATGTGCCCGGCAGCACCGCCTCCGCACGCCAACTCCAGCAGGGCGCGCCGGTGCTCCAGGTGCCGCAAGCCCCCAACGCGCCGGACTTTGACGACGCGATCCACGAAGCACGTCAGCAATAAGCATCACGACGACCGATATAAGTTGAAGGAGGAATTCCCCATGACTGATCAGAACACCCCCATGCTTTCCCTCACGATGGACATTCCCGACCCGGTGGCGGCAGAGCCCGTACAGAGCGTGCAGGAAACTGCCGTACAGCCCGCTGTGAAGGAGGAGAGCAGCACGCCCGTCCGGCTGGATCAGAGCCAGCTGACCGAGGCAGAGAAAACCGCTATTGAGGAGTTCATCGCCAAGGTGGACGTGACCAATCCCGACCATGTGCTGATGTTCGGCGCAGACGCGCAGAAGCAGCTGGGCGAGTTCGCCGACAGCGCCCTGGAGGCCGTGCGTGGCCAGGACACGGGCGAGGTAGGCAAAATGCTCGAAAACCTGGTTGTGGAGCTCAAGGACTTCGAGAAGGACTCCGAGGAGCCCAAGGGCCTCAAGAAGCTATTCTCCAGCGCCCAGTCCCGCATCGAGCGCATGAAGGCCAGCTACAACAAGGTGTCCGTCAACGTGGACGCCATCCAGACCAGCCTGGAGGGCCATCAGGTGCAATTGCTCAAGGACGTGGCCATGTTCGACCGTATGTACGACAAGAACGCCGCCTACTTCCGCCAGCTGACGCTCTACATCATTGCCGGTCAGGAGAAGCTGGACCGCGTCCGTCAGGGCGAGCTGGCCGAGCTTTACAAGAAGGCTGCCGAGTCCGGCGACGCCATGGACGCGCAGGCCGCCAACGACCTGGCTGCCCAGTGCGACCGTTTTGAGAAGAAGCTCAACGACCTGATGCTCACCCGCCATGTGGCCTTGCAGACCGCGCCGCAGATCCGGCTGCTCCAGAACAACGACAGCCTGCTGGTGGAGCGCATCCAGTCCACCATCGCCAACACGTTGCCCCTGTGGAAGAATCAGATGGTGCTGGCCCTGGGCCTGCACAACAGCCAGGAGGCCCTGCGCGCGCAAAAGGCCGTGACAGACATGACCAACGAGCTGCTGCGCAAGAACTCCGAAACCCTCAAAATGGGCACCATCGAGACCGCCAAGGAGACCGAGCGCGGCATCATCGACATCGAGACCCTGGTCAAGACCAACCAGGACCTGATCGACACCATCAACGAGGTGCTGACCATCCAGGAGAACGGCCGCAAGGCTCGGCGCGAAGCCGAGCACACCCTCCAGGACATGGAGAACGAGCTGAAGAAGAAGCTGCTGGAAACCAATCTGGGTTAATCCGAACCCCTGTCCGGGCGCGTTTCGCATAAGGGGCGCGCCCGTTGTTTTTACTTTCGTACCTGCGGAGGATTTTTCGCCCATGAAGAACCGTTTTTCCACCATCCTGACCTGGGCGCTCGTGCTGGTGCTGATCGCGGGCGCGTTTGGCATCGGCGCGGTCAAGGGCTACCGGGACGAACGGGAGAAGCTGCTGCTCTCCTGCATGGAGATGCACACCCAGCCAAACGTAAACCTCGCCCGTTCCATCGAGCGCTGCGAAAGCGACGCGGCGGATTTTGACGCACGGCTCCAAAGCAAGCTGCGGGGCCGCATGGCTGCCGCCTTCGGCGTGGAGCCCGTGTCGGAGAGCGTCGCCTCGCTGCACGCACAGCTTCTGCGCCAGTCCACCGTGCAGCCCACACCCGACCTGGCGGCACAGCTGGGCGAGAAGATCAACGAGCTGCTGGAGGACAACGTTGACACCAAGCTGTCCCTGAGCAAGGTGTTCTGGACGCTGGTCTGCCTCTTCACCATCTTCGGCAAGAGAGGCCGCCGCAAGGGCTTCACCTTTAGCAAGCTCCTGGCGGGCTTCGGGCTGTTCAAGATGTGGAAGAAGAACTGAGTCGTCGCCCGCAGGAGGCATCCATGCGGGCGCTTTGCGTGTTTGCAGGGTTTTGAACGCATCATTCGTTGTCTGTGCAGGAGGGATCATATGCTGGTACTGGGGCTCACCGGGGGCATTGCCTGCGGGAAATCCACCATCAGCCTGACGCTGCGGGAGCTGGGGGCGGTTATTGTGGATGGCGATGTGCTCTCCCGAACGCTGACGGAAACAGGCGGCGCGGCGCTGCCGGACATCCGCCAAGCCTTCGGGGATGGGGTGTTCCACCCGGATGGCACGCTGAACCGCCGGGCGCTGGGCGCGGTGATCTTCGCCTCCGATGAGGCTCGTGCGAAGCTGGACGACATCATGCAGCCCCTGCTGCTGACGATGATCCTGCGGCAGATTGAGGAGGCCCGCCACAGCGGCGCGGCGGTCTGCGTGCTGGACATGCCGCTGCTGTACGAGAAAAACCTCGACAGGCTTTGCGACCGGGTCTGGTGCGCGTATCTCCCCCGGGAAACGCAGCTGGAACGGCTGATGGCCCGGGACGGCTTCACCCGTGAGGAGGCGGAGAGCCGCCTGCGGGGGCAGCTCCCCACGGCGGAAAAGGCCGCCCGCGCCGATGTGGTCATTGACACAAGCGGCCCAATCCGTTACACTAAGGAATGTGTGATCGCCCTTTATGCCAAGGAGGTCAGCCGTGCCGACTGACAAGGAGGTACCCCATGGAAACGAATCCCATCCCCCAGCGCCAGCGAAACCGGCGTACGGACAGGCCCTCGGGGGCAGCGCCGCAGGTGCAGCAGCCGTTGTATCCGCCGATGCAGCCAGCGCAGCAAATGCCGCAGCTTGATCCGCTGCAGCCCCGGCAAATGGCACAGCAGCCGGGGCAGATTGCGAGACCGGCATCGAATACCTATCCGCAGATGCAAGGCATGCAGCGCCCCGTGCAGCAATCTTACCCGCCCTATCAGGCGCAGCCCCAGGGGATGGCACAGCCGCAAGCTGCACCGCGGCCTCGTCTGAACAATCAGCCGGTGACCGGGTGGCAACCGCAGGAGCGCGGGGAAGCGCCCCATGCACGGGCATCCCGGCAGCTGGCACGCGACGCTGCCAGGGTGGACAGCCCAGCCCGACGCGAGGACAAGCAGGATGAAGCCAGGCCCGCCAGGAAGAAGCTCCCCGTTTGGCTGACAGGCGCTACAACGGTTTGCTTCCTGGTGCTGCTGGGGCTGCTGGCGGCATACTGGCTCATGCAGGCCTACCTGACCACGGAGGAGGCCAAGCGCATCGCGGCGCATCAGGCCATGCTGGAGAACTATCATATCACCGAGCAGGCGGACGGCTCCATGCGCGTGACCTGGCAGGAGGAGATCGAGCGGTACGCGGCGCAGTACAATCTGCAGCCCGCGTTTGTCACGGCGATCATCCGCAACGAAAGCTCCTTCCGCACCGAGGCGGAATCCAGCGTGGGCGCGCGCGGACTGATGCAGCTCATGCCGGACACCGCCCAGTGGATCGCTGGAAAGCTGGGCGACAAGGCGTATTCCTTCGACCGCATGTACGACGCGGAAACCAACATCCGCTACGGCTGCTGGTACTTGGGCTACCTGTCCAAGCTGTTCCACGGGGACGCAGAGCTGGTCAGCGGCGCTTACCACGCGGGGCAGACGACCATCACCAGCTGGCTGAGCGACCAAGCGAAATCCCCCGACGGCGTGCATCTTGACCTGGGCAATCTGCCCGACGGCCCGACCAAGCAATATATAGGGAGAGTGACCCAGAGCTATGGCATCTATCAGACGCTTCTATACCCGGATGAGGCCTTTGGCGCTACGGAGTCTGTGTCTGCTGATCGCGGTGCTGCTGCCGCTGATGCACGCTGATGCCTCCAATGTGGCGGATGACCTGATCGTGGGTATTCAATCCACCAAAACCACCGCCATCCGCCCGCTGGAACCCCTCGAGCGGGACTTCATGAGCATCTACAACCTGATGTATGAAGGGCTGATGGTGATCAACGACGATTATCTGCCGGATTGCGCGCTGGCGGAGAGCTACTCCAACACCGGCAAGACCTGGACGTTCAAGCTGCGGGAGGATTTGAAATTCTCCGACGGCAGCCCGGTCACGGCGGACGACGTGGTGGCCACCGCCAACTGGATCCTCAACAAGGCCAAGGACTCGGAGAGTGCCAACAAGGGCTACTACATGAACCTGAAGTACTTCGTGTCCTCCATTTCCGCCAGGGACGACCGCACCGTGGTGGTCAAGGCGGATCGCTCCTACTTCGGGCTGCTCTACGCCATGACCTTCCCCGTGCTGCCCGCCTGGGCGCTGGATACGGACAATCCCCCGGGCACCGGGCCGTACCGGGTCAAGAGCTTCCTGCCCGGCAATTCGCTGGAATTGGAAAGCAATCCCAACTGGTGGCAGAATCCACCCCAGGTCAAGAGCATCCTGTTCGTGATGCACAGCAAGCCGGCTGAGGTGATCGAGGCCTACGAATACGCCCGGGTTGATACGGCCTTTACCCGGCAGATAGCCTCCGCCCAGTACAAGTCCGGCACCTCATCCCTGGCGCTGGACTACCGCACCAATCAGCTGGAATGTCTGCTGATGAACCACAGCTCCTTCCCGCTGGACTCCAAGAACGTGCGCGAGGCCATCCGCTACCTCATCAACGTGGACTACATCGCCCAGCAGATCTACAATGGCATGGTGGAGCGCACCAACACCCCCTTCGTGGCTGGCAGCTGGATGTACAACGATCACCTGGACAGCTACTTCAAGCAGGACGCGGCCAAGGCCATGGCACTGCTGGACGAGGATGGCTGGAGCGACACCAATGACGACGGCATCCTGGACAAGCCCAACGAAAAGGGCAACTCCGTGAAGCTGGAGATGGACCTGTACGTCTACGAGGAGCCGGAAAACGATGTGCGCCTGGAGACCGCCAACTACATCAAGGACACGCTGGAATCCTACGGCTTCTCCATCAGCATCAAGATGGTTTCCTACGAGGAGGCCGCCAAGAAGCTGACGGCGGGCGCCTTTGACCTGGCCCTGGCCAGCTATGCCATGGATCCTTGCCCTGACGCGGGCTTCATGCTCATCAAGGGCAACACGGGCAACTACTGCCGCTACCGTTCGGACGCAATGACCGACCTCTGCTCCGAGCTGCGCACGCAGATGGAACAATCCAACTACCAGTACACGCTGTACAAGATTCAGGAGCAGTTTGCCAAGGATTGCCCGTTCATCTGCATGTTCTACCGCTCCGGCACGGTGCTGACGCGCAAGATGTACACTACCGTGCGCGATGTGCGCGAGCTGGAGCTGCTCCGGGGCATCGCCCAGTTCCGCGAATGATCACAGTTTCCTTTCGGTATACCAAGGATTTGAGGTGTTTTCCGTGACGCAGCTCTATTTTGTCCGCCATGCCCAGCCGCAATACAGCCCCCGCGGCGACGCTGAACGCGAGCTCACCCCCAAGGGCATGGAGGATCGCAAGCTGGTGACCGCTTTCCTGATGGACAAGGGCATTGACGCGGTGTTGTCCAGCCCCTACACCCGCGCGGTGGACACCGTGCGCCACTTTGCGGACACGGTGCGCTTGCCTATCATCCACATGCCCGAATTCCGCGAGCGCACCATCGCCGAGGAATGGATCGACGATTTTGATACCTTCTGCCGCAACCAATGGGCGGATTTTTCCTACCACCTGGAGGGCGGCGAGTGCCTGCGCGAGGTGCAGCAGCGCAACATTGCGGGCATCCACCGGGTGCTGCGGGAATATGAGGGCAAGCGTGTGGTCATCGGCGGACACGGCACGGCCATCTCCACGGTGCTCAACTACTACGACCCGACCTTCGGCTATGAGGGCTTTGAGGGCATCCGACGGCTGATGCCCTGGATCGTCCGGCTGGACTTCGAGGGGGATGCCTTCCTTGGAATGGCTCAGTTCAGGCTGACAGACTGAGATGCCGCCTGCATCAGCACGGTGCAGGCGGTTTTTGTGTTTTTCTGAACGCCGGGCGCATCGCGCTTGCAGTTTCCTTCTCGATCCGGGGAGGAAGCTTTATATACATCACGCAGGCCATCCGCAGCAAAATCCGCCTTGCAATCCGGCGAAAAAGCTGGTAAAATGGTAATGATATTGATATGAAGGAGCATACAAAATGTCGCTCACACCAAAGCTGCGTTCCCTGTTTGGCGCGCAGGATATGACCATCGGTTCCCCCATGTCCTGCCTGCTGAAGTTCTCCATCCCGCTGCTGATTGGTAATTTTGCCCAGCAGATGTACAACACCGTGGACGCGATGGTCATTGGCCAGTCCGCCTGGGGCGACCAGGGGCTGGCGGCTGTCGGCCTGGCGGGGCCCATTGTCAATCTGCTGCTGGTGCTGTTCATGGGCATCTCCACCGGCGCATCCATCCTGTCCGCTCAGTTTTTCGGCGCCAAGGATCGTCCGACGCTGAACAAGACCATCGGCGCGTCGCTGTTCCTGATTGTGGTGTCGGGCCTGCTCATGATGGTCGTGGGCTATTTTCTCTCCCCTGCCCTGATCGCCATGACCAACCCGCCCTCCCCGGAGGTGGGCCAGGGCGCAACCGCCTATTTGCAGATTCTCTTCCTGGGCATCATCGGCTGCGGCATGTATAACATTCTCTCCGGCATTCTGCGCGGCCTGGGAGACAGCATGATGCCCCTGCTCTTCCTCATCGTGGCCTGCGCGCTGAACATCGTCCTGGATCTCGCCCTGGTGAACCGGATGGGCGTGGCTGGCGTGGCGTTGGCGACCATCATTGCCCAGGGGCTGTCGGGACTATTGTGCCTGTGGCGGCTGTGCCGCATCCGCCATATCTGCGATGTGAAGCTCCAGCATGTGCTGCATCCCGATAAGCCGCTGATGTGGAAGATCGGCGCGCTGGGTCTGCCGGCCGGCATCACCCAGGCGATCTTCTCAATGTCCGCCATCGTCGTGCAGAGCCTGACCAACTCCCTGGGAGACGAAATGGTGGCAGCAAGCACGGCGGTAATGCGCGTGGACGGCTTCGCCATGATGCCTAACTTCACCTTCGGCACAGCGGCGACCACCTACATCGGCCAGAACATCGGCGCGGACCGGGGCGACCGCCTCCGCCCCGGCGTAAAGGCACTGCTCAAACTGGGGCTGATCTCCGCCTTTATCCTGGTCAGCTGCATCCTGCTCTTCGGGCACCAGCTGATCGGCATGTTCACCAAGACCGAGCTGACCATCCGCCTGGGCGTGCAGGGGCTGAACACGCTGGCGGTGGGCTACATCTGCTTCAGCGTCAGCCAGGTGCTCCAGGGCACCATGCGCGGCGCGGGCGAAACCAAGGTGCCCATGTACATTTCCATCATCACCACGGTGCTGCTGCGCGTGCCGCTGGCGTACCTGATCGCCTACTTCACCCGTACCCCTGAATGGCCCCACGGCCAGCCCGTCGCCCTGTTCTCCTCCCTGCTGATCTCCTGGGTGGTGGCGATGCTGCTCTCCATCCTCACCTACCGGATGAAGTGGTGGCGCAAGAAGCTGGGCGAGCTGGGCCACGCCCTGTAAACGAATGTCAAAGGAGGAATCCCCATGACCCTGGAAGCCGCCATCAAACGCATGAATGAACTGCAAAGCGCCCAACATGCCTACGACCACGCCATGGGCGTTTTGTCCCTGGACGGCGACACCGCCGCCCCCTCCGGCTCTGCCCGCGGACGCGCCGAAACCATGGGCTACCTCTCCGGCGTGGCCTACAAGCTGCTGATCAACGACGAGGTCAAGGAGGCCCTGGACACCATCCTGGATCACAAGGCGGAGGTGACCCCCGAGCAATTCCGCCAGGCGGAGCTGTTCAAGGAGAGCTACGACGACAGCGTGCGCATCCCGGTGGAGGAGTACATGGCGTATTCCACTCTGGTGACCACCGCCAACGCCGTGTGGCACGAGGCCAAGGAGAAGGACGACTATCCCGCCTTCGCGCCCTATCTGGAAAAGATCATCACCTATAACCGCAAGTTCGCTGCCTACAAGGACGCCAGCAAGCCCGCCTATGACGTGCTGCTGGACGGCTACGAGAAGGGCTCCTCCACCGCTACGCTGGATCCCTTCTTTGACCTGCTGCGCGTCAGGCTCGCCCCCGTGATCAAGGCCGTAGCGGAAAAGCCCGCTCCGGATACCTCCTTCCTGCACCAGGAATACCCCATCCTGACCCAGCGCGTTTTCTCCGACCAGCTGATGCGGATGATGGGCATCCCCCGCGACCGCTGCAGCATCGCGGAAACCGAGCACCCCTTCACCAACAGCTTCAACAAGTGGGATGTGCGCATCACCACCAATTACTGCCCGACGGATGTGGCGGACAGCATGTACTCCGTCATTCACGAGGGGGGACATGCGATATACGATCTGGGCACGGCGGACGAATACCAGTTCACCAACCTTGCCGGAGGCGCGTCCATGGGGATACATGAGAGCCAGAGCCGCTTCTATGAGAACATCATCGGGCGGAGCCAAGCCTTCTGCCGCGCACTGCTGCCGGTGATGCAGCAGCTTTTCCCCACCCAGATGGAGGGCGTTACCGCCGAGCAGCTGTACCGCGCGGTGAACAAGGCCCAGCCGAGCCTCATCCGCACCATGGCGGACGAGCTCACCTACCCCATGCACATCGCCATCCGGTACGAAATGGAGAAGCGGATGATCAGCGGCGACGTGAACGTCAACGAGTTACCCGCCATGTGGAACGCGCTGTATAAGGAATACCTGGGCGTGACCGTCCCCTGCAACCGGGATGGCATCCTCCAGGATGTGCACTGGGCAGGCGGCATGATCGGCTACTTCCCCTCCTACGCGCTGGGCAGCGCCTACGGCGTGCAGATGCTCTCCGCGATGGAGAAGGACTTTGATCCCTGGCCTGATGTGGAAAAGGGGAATTTGTCCCGGGTAACGGCCTGGCTGGGCGAGAAGATTCACCGCCACGGCTGCTTCCTGACCCCGTCCCAGGTGCTGCGCAACGCCATCGGCACGGACTTTGACCCCGCCTGCTACGTGGACTACCTGACAGAGAAGTTCACCGGGCTGTACAAGCTGTAACCCATGCTCGCCGGAACGCGCTGTTCCGGCGTTTTTGTCGCTACCAAATCGCCAGGCAGAATTAACAAAGGCGTTCAATTTCCGTCAGCTGTCCGTCACACGGCTGCGTTATGATAGGCCTGTCATCAAGACAAAGGAGCAGTTCGCCATGAAGGACATCATGATCTTCCAGCGGGTGGAGAAGAAATACCGCCTGTCCCCCGGGCAGAAGGCACAGCTGCTGTGCCTCATCGGGCACCGGCTCACCCCGGACGTCCATGGCCGCAGCACCATTTCCAGCCTCTACCTTGATACGCCGGATTTTCGCATCATCCGGAATTCCATCGATGCGAAGGTGTACAAGGAGAAGCTCCGGTTGCGCGCCTATGGGACGCCCACCATGGACGACACCGTCTTTCTCGAAATCAAGAAGAAGTATAAGGGCGTGGTGTACAAGCGGCGCGAGAGCATGTCGCTGCGCCAGGCGATGGCGTACATTGACGAGGGCGCTTTGCCCTGCGATTCCCAAATCATGCGGGAAATCGACTACGCGATGCGCTTCTACGGGCATCCCCGGCCCGCCATGCAGATTTCCTATGAGCGGGAGGCCTACTTCGACGGCGATAACCCCCAGTTGCGCATCACCTTCGACACGGCCGTCCGGGGGCGGCAAACCGACCTCGGTCTGGAACGCGGCACGCAGGGCGAGCTGCTCCTGGCAGACGCATCCATCCTCATGGAAATCAAAACCAACGGCGCGATGCCCTGCTATCTGGCCCACGCGCTGGACGAATGCGCCATCACGCCCACCCATTTTTCCAAGTACGGCACGGCCTATCTGCGCAGCACCGGGCGCGTCGCCGTTCACCCCCAAACCGTTTGCCGAAAGGAGCACTGAATGTCCATGCCTGCACTGTTTGATACCATCCTCGTTGGGAACAGCATCGCCCTGAACACCTACCTGATCTGCCTGCTGGCATCGGGCGTATGCGGCGTCATGACGGCGCTATCCGCCGCCTTCCGCAGCCACGCCAGCAAGAGCTTCTTGTCCAGCCTGATCCTGCTGCCAACGATCGTCTGCACGGTGATTGCCATGGTCAACGGCAGCATCGGCACAGGCATTGCTGTAATGGGGGCGTTTTCGCTCATCCGCTTCCGCTCCGTGCCCGGCAAAGCCCGGGACATCGTGATGCTCTTCCTGGCCATGACGGCAGGCCTGGCCTGCGCAGGCGGCTATGTGGGCATCGCGCTGCTATTCACCGCCATCGTCAGCCTGGGGATGGTGATTCTCTCCTGCATCCCCCTGGGTAGCGAGCGCTGCATGGAGCTGCACCTGACCATCCCCGAAAGCCTGCGCTATGCAGACGAATTTGACGACCTCTTCGCCAAATACCTCAAATCCCACCGCCTGCTCCAGGCGAAAACCACCAACATGGGCAGCCTGTACAAGCTGCGCTACCGCGTGCAGCTCAAGGATCCCCGGCAGGGCCAGGCTCTGATTGACGAGCTGCGCTGCCGCAACGGCAACCTGGAGATCGCGCTGTGCGAGGTTCTCGACAGCGCAGAGGATCTGTAAGAAAGGAGCAACCACCTTGAAACGATTCATGCTTCTGCTGCTCAGCCTCATGCTGTTATCCGCCAGCCTTGCGATAGCGGACGATACCACCTACGACCTCACCTTTACCGACCGGGAGCTGTCCGGCACCTGGGACGCAGCCGCTGCCGTCACCATCCTCGGCCAGGGCACAGGCTGTGACATTTCCGGCAAGGGCGCAGCCTTCGCTGACGGCGTGCTGACCATCTCCGAGGCGGGCGTGTATGTGCTGTCCGGGGAATTCACCGACATGCAGCTCCTCATTGCCGCAGGCAGCCAGGACAAGGTGCAGATCGTGCTGAACGGTGCGACGCTCACCTCCGCCACCGGCCCGGTGATCTACGCCAAAGCGGCGGACAAGGTATTCCTCACCGCCGCCCAGGACACGCAGAACCTGATCGCAGACGGCGAGGACTACGCCGCCACCGATGGCGAAACGACGCTTGACGCGGCCATCTTCTCCCGGGCCGACCTGTGCATCAACGGCCAGGGCGCACTGACCGTCATGGGCAACAACCATCACGGCATTGCTTCCAAGGACGACCTGATCCTCACCGGTCTGACCCTGACGGTGGAAGCAGCCGCCACCGCTCTGGACGGCAAGGATTGCGTGATGATGCACAGCCTGTCCGCCACCATCACCGCGATCAGCAACGGCATCCGCTCCAACAACGCGGAGGACGAGGGCCGGGGCTATGTGTACATCAAGGACAGCACGCTGACCATTACCGCGGGCACGGACGGCATCCAGGCGGAAACGCTGCTTGAAGCTGACAACGCCGTGCTGACCATCACCACGGGCGAGGGCAGCTCCGACTCCACCCAAAGGCAGAGCTTCCCCGGCGGCGGTCGCAGTGGCACCGACATTTTCAGCAACGCAACGACCAGCACCAGCGCTTCCGATGGCTCGTGGAAGGCGCTCAAGGCTGGCCAGGCACTCGTCCTCAACGGCGGCGCATATGCCATTGATTCCCAGGATGACTGTCTGCATTCCAACGGCACGCTGACCATCACAGACGGCATATTCACCCTATCCAGCGGTGACGACGGCATTCACGCCGATGATGAGGTCAATATTTCCGGCGGCGTTATCACCATCAGCCGGAGCTACGAGGGCATTGAGGCCAGCAAAATCATCATATCCGGCGGAGAGATCGACATCACCGCCTCCGACGACGGATTGAACGGCGCAGGCGGCGCAGATGGCTCTGCCGTGGCGGATCGCTGGGGACGGGGCCGCTTTGGCAGCTCCGTGGGGGACATCACCATTTCCGGCGGGTACATCCACATCAACGCGGGCGGCGACGGCATTGACTCCAACAACACCGTGACCGTGCGTGGCGGCGTGACGCTGGTTTCCTGCGTCAACAACAGCGGCAACGCAGCCTTCGACCATGACGGCACAGCAACGGTGACCGGCGGTATCCTCCTGGCCACGGGCGGCAGCGGCATGGCACAGTCCTTCGACACAGCGGAGAACCAGGGCTGCATGCTCTTCTCTTTGAACGGCCAGGGCGGCACAAGCATCGCCATCGTGGATGCAAACAACCGCGTGGTGGCAGCCTTCACGCCGGATAACAGCTACTCCTCCGTGGTCGTGACCGCCCCCAGCCTGGCGGTAGGCAGCACCTACACCGTGGTCACCGGCGCGGAGATTGACGGCACGGACGCGCACGGCTTCGCATCGGACGTTGCCTTCAGCGGCGGCGCCACCATCGGCTCCATAGAGATGACCACCCTGCTCCAGGGCGGAAGCGGACACGGCATGGGTGGCTTCAGCAGCGGTGGGGGCGGCTTTGGCGGGAAACCGGGCGGCTTTGAAGGTGAGCCGGGCGAGATGCCCGAGGGCGAGCCGGGCGGCTTTGGCGGCGGCGGGGGCCAAACCCCAGGCGGCAGCCGCAAGCCCCGCTGATTCGCATACCTTGGCGCTTCGGAGTTGCTCCGCAGCGCCTTTTTTCAAGGAGGCCTCATGCGCAAATACCTTTTCGGATTAGTGTACGGCTTGCTGCTGGCAGCCTTCACGGCCTATGTCGCGCTGGATACCTTTGTGCTGGTTCGGGTGTACAGCATCGCTGACCAAGCCCCCGCGCAGACATCTGACGTCCAGCCCACCACCGCGCCAGCCCTTGTCACTTCGCACAGCTATACCGATGCCAACATCACCCTGACCCTCACCGAATACCGGGAGCATGACACGACCATCTACGTGGCGGACGTGCTGCTTTCCTCCCCCACCCTGCTGAAAACCGCGCTGGCCCAGGATGCCTACGGGCGCAACGTGACCGAAACGACCAGTACCATGGCGGAGCGTACCGGGGCGATCCTGGCCATCAACGGAGACTACTACGGCAGCCGGGAGGGCGGCTATGTGGTGCGTAACGGCGTGACCTACCGCAATACCGCCATGGGCAACGAGGCGCTGACCATCATGGCGGACGGCAGCTTCCGCATCGCTGAGGAGGGCCGCGTGTCCGTCACAGAGCTGGTAGAGGACGGCGCGGTGCAGGTGCTTTCCTTCGGCCCGGCGCTGGTGGTGGACGGACGCGTGTCCGTCACCGAGCACGACGAGGTCGGCCACGCCATGGCCAACAATCCCCGCACAGCCATCGGCATCATTTCGCCGGGGCATTACCTGCTCGCCGTCAGCGACGGGCGCACCAAGGCCAGCAGCGGGCTGACGCTCCGCCAGTTGGCGGATTTCATGCTGGGACTGGGCGCCTCCACCGCTTATAACCTGGATGGCGGCGGGTCGTCCACCATGGTGTTCATGGGCGAGGTAGTCAATCAGCCCACCACCAACGGGCGCAGCATCCGGGAAAGGAGCGTGAGCGACATTGTCTACATCGGCTACTGAACGGGCCGCTTTCACCTATTTGGTGGTCACGGCATTCGTTGCAATCTTTGGGGGCGTGTATGAGGCATTCAGCCACGGCATCTGGTCGGGCTGCATGGTCTACGCCTTTGCCTTTCCGCTGGGGCTGGGCGCGCTGCCCTTTTCCTGGAGGGCGCTGAAAAAGCGTCCGCTCCCCTGTCGCTGGTGCCTGCGCTTCCACCACGCCAGCGTCGCCACGCTGACCGTCGGTAGCATCATGGAGGGCGTGCACCGCATCTATGGCGCGACAAACCGCTTGACCCTGCTTTACTGGATTGTCGGCATCGCGCTGCTCATCCTGGCGCAAGCCATCCGACTTCTGCGCAAATAACGGCATACGAAAATCCCCCTGCTGAACGCGCTGTCAGCAGGGGGAAACTGTTATTCGTCAAAGGTTACGCCAGCGGTGAGGAAGGTCACATCGTCCTTGCTGACGGTCATCAAGCCGCCATCGGTGTGACCATGCCTGACCGTGCCGTCCGCCAGCTCCACGATGCACTTGCCCGCCACCACATTGGTGATGAAGGGCACATGATCGGCCAGCACCGCGAATTCACCCTCCACGCCGCGGACGATCAGGGAAACCGCCGGGCCGGAGTACACCTTGCCATCGGGCGAGGAAATATTCAGCAGGAAGGTTTTCATCCCTGCACCTTCTTTGCCTTGGCGATCACGTCGTCAATGGTGCCGGCGAAGAGGAACGCGGATTCGGGCAAATCGTCGTGCTTGCCCTCGATGATCTCGCTGAAGCCGCGGATCGTCTCGCTGATGGGCACATACGCGCCGGGGAAGCCGGTGAATTTCTCGGACACATCGAAGGGCTGGGACAGGAAGCGCTGAATCTTACGGGCGCGGCCCACCAGCAGCTTGTCCTCATCGGACAGTTCATCCATGCCCATGATGGCGATGATGTCCATCAGCTCGGTGTAGCGCTGCAAAATGCGCTGCACCTCGCGGGCCACGCGGTAGTGCTCCTCGCCCACGATGTCCGGGGACAGGATGCGGGAGGTGGATTCCAGCGGGTCGACGGCGGGGTAGATGCCCTGGGACGCGATGGGGCGGGAAAGCACCGTGGTGGCGTCCAGGTGGGAGAAGGTCGTGGCGGGCGCGGGGTCAGTCAGGTCGTCCGCAGGGACGTACACGGCCTGCACGGACGTGATGGAGCCCTTGCGGGTGGAGGTGATGCGCTCCTGCAATGCGCCCATTTCGGTGGCCAGGGTGGGCTGGTAGCCCACAGCAGAGGGCATGCGGCCCAGCAGCGCGGACACCTCGGAGCCAGCCTGGGTGAAGCGGTAGATGTTGTCGATGAAGAGCAGCACGTCCTGGCCTTCCTGGTCGCGGAAGTACTCAGCGACGGTCAATCCCGCCAGGCCCACGCGCATACGGGCTCCCGGAGGCTCATTCATCTGACCGTAGACCAGCGCGGTGTTCTTGAGCACGCCGGATTCCTTCATCTCGTTATACAGGTCGTTGCCCTCGCGGGTACGCTCGCCCACGCCGGTAAAGACGGACAGGCCATTGTGCTGCTTGGCGATATTGTTGATCAGCTCCATAATCAGCACCGTCTTGCCCACACCAGCGCCGCCGAACAGACCAATCTTGCCGCCCTTGGAGTAGGGGCAGATCAGGTCAATGACCTTGATGCCGGTTTCCAGAATCTCGGTGGAGGTCGCCAGCTCATCATAGGCCGGGGCGGGACGGTGGATGTCCCAGCGCTCGCCCTCCACGGGTGCGCCGTTGTCGACCACGTCGCCCAGGACGTTAAAGATGCGCCCCAGGGTCTGACGGCCCACGGGGACGGAAATGGCCGCGCCGGTATCCGTCACGACGGAATCGCGCTGGAGGCCGTCGGTGGAGGCCATGGCGATGCAGCGAGCGGTGTTATCACCGATATGCTGCGCGACCTCGACCGTCAGCTTGCGCTCGCCGATCATGACCGTCAGCGCCTGATGGATGGGCGGAAGGCCGCCCTTTTCAAAACGGACGTCCACCACAGGTCCCATGACCTGCGCGACAATGCCCGTGTTGGTAGTTGCCAAAGGTATAACC
>JAQXLU010000169.1 GCA_029012285.1 Clostridiales bacterium
ACCGGCCTTGCCGAACAGGGCGAATACGAATACAATCCGGTTCCCGAATGGACTCCGCCGACCGACGAAAAGCGCACCTTCATGGGCTATCTGCGCAAGGACGGCCGCGCCGGCATCCGCAACGAGATCTGGATTTTGCCCACCGTCGGCTGCGTCAATTCTCCGGCGCAGCAGATTGCAGCGCGCGCACAGCAGTTTGTGGGCGGCGCAATCGAGGGCGTTCACACCTTCACCCACCCGTACGGCTGCTCCCAGCTGGGCGGCGACCATGAAAACACCCGCAAGCTGCTCATGGACCTGACCACCCATCCCAACACCGCCGGCGTGCTGGTGCTGGGTCTGGGCTGCGAAAACAGCAGCGCGGCCATCATCGAGGAGCACATGGGCGATTATGACCGGGAGCGCGTGCGCTTCCTGGTATGCCAGCAGGTGGAGGATGAATTCACCCAGGGGATGAAGCTGCTCAGCGAGCTGGCCGACCATATGCGCGGCGAAAAGCGCGTTCCCTGCCCCGCGTCCAAGCTGGTGATCGGGCTGAAGTGCGGCGGCTCCGACGGCTTCTCCGGTATCACGGCCAACCCGGTGATCGGCGGCTTTTCCGATCTGCTGGTGGCCCAGGGCGGCACCACCATCCTGACCGAGGTGCCCGAGATGTTCGGCGCGGAGACCATCTTGATGGATCGCTGCGAAACCGAGGAAATGTTCCAGAAAACCGTCAAGCTCATCAACGACTTCAAGCGGTACTTTGAGGAGCATCATCAGACGATCTACGAAAACCCGTCCCCTGGCAACAAAGCGGGCGGCATCTCCACCCTGGAGGACAAGGCCCTGGGCTGCACCCAAAAGAGCGGCTTTGCGCCGGTCAAGGACGTGCTGGCCTACGGCGACAGGGTACGCACCCCCGGCTTGAACCTGCTCTCCGCCCCCGGCAACGACCTGGTGGCCGCCACTGCACTGGCCTCCGCCGGCGCGCAGATCGTGCTGTTCTCCACCGGGCGCGGCACGCCCTTTGCCTGCCCCGTGCCCACGGTGAAGATCTCCAGCAACACGCCCCTGGCAGAGCGAAAGCACGGCTGGATTGACTTCAACGCCGGGCAGCTGCTGACGGACGGCAAGTCCCTGCCCGAGCTTTCCCAGGCGCTGATGGACTACGTGCTGCGCGTGGCTGGCGGTGAAAAGGTGTGCTCTGAGCGCAATGGCTTCCACGACCTGGCCATCTTCAAGTCCGGCGTGACGCTGTAATCAAACAATTCCACACGAAAAGGCAGACGGCTCGCATGAACCGTCTGCCTTTTAACATCGCGAATTATTCCTCCACCTCGCGGACGTTGACGCACTCCAGCTTCACGCCGTCCTGCCCGGTGATGGTCACGTTCTTCATGACCACCTTGTCCACGTTGATGGCGACCAAGCCCTTCCTGCTGACCTTCTCCACGCCACAGGCCATCGCGGGCACCATGGGGGCTGCATCCGCCGCGCAGGCAATGGACACGTTCTCCATTTCCACCTGTTCGATGGGGCGCTCCGGCAATCCCAGGAAGTAGCCCGCGCAGGCCACGTCCGTCGCGGTCACGTTTCGGAAGGCGATGCGCCCGATGCGGGGCGTGCGCTCGTCCAGGGGCTGCTTGTCGCGGCTTTGCACATACTCCGTCTTGCCGTCCGGGTCGCAGAAGTACAGGCAGTTGACCACATAGGGCGTGCCCACATGCTCCATGCGGACGTTCTCGAACACAATGTTGTCGATCACGCCCTGCTCGCCGCGGCCGCGGCGGGTCTTGATGCGAAGGCCACGGTCGGTGTTGCGCATCAGGCAATCATGCAGGTAAACCTGGTTGACCCCGCCAGCCATTTCGCTGCCGCAGGTCATGCCGCCATGCCCGTTTTCCATCAGGCAATGGCTGATTTCCAGATCGGAGCAGGGTGTTTTGTAGGTTGCGCCCATGTAGAGCTTGCCTGCCTTAAGGGCGATACAGTCATCCCCAAGGGAGAAGTGCGCGCCCGCCAGCAGGATGTGCTTGCAGCTCTCCGGGTCGAAGCCGTCGGTGTTGGGGCTGTCCGCCGGGGCGGTCACATGGATGTTGAGGAACTTCAAATCGCGGGAGAAATAGGGCTGGATATTCCAAGCCGGGCTGTTGCGGAAGGACAGGCCCTGTACGGTCACATTCTCACAGTCGTTGATGAAGAACATGCGGGGCCGCCACGCGCCCCGGCGGGTACGGTGCTCCTTCCACCAATCCGCTTTGTCCGCCTGACCATCCAGCACGCCCTGACCGTAGATGACCACGTCCTTCACGCCGTTGCCGGAGATGAACGCGGCGAACATATCCAGCGGGTTGCCCTCCCACGAGCCGAGGTTGAGGTCGGCCTTTTCATCGGTGGAACGGGTCATGCCCGGCAGAATTGGGAAGCGGCTGCGGTCGGTTTCCAGCAGGAGCGTCGCGCCCTTTTGGATTTCGATGCGCACATGGCTCTTGAGGAAGATGGGCAGCACTCGGTATTCACCAGCGGGAATCAGCACGCGGCCCTTCTTCGGGCAGCAGTGGATGGCCGCCTGAATGGCGGGGGTATCATCGTGCACGCCGTCGCCCACCGCGCCAAAGCGGCGGACGTTGAGCGTGTAGCTCTCCTTCGCCGTATAAAAGGCGATGCGGCCCACCTCTGTTTCCCCATCCAGCACCTGGACGGTGTAGTCCGTGTCGGGCCACAGGCCGTAAATGGAATGCACCACCGTATCCACTTTTTCGCCCTCCTCGCCGTTGAGCAGCATCCGGTAGGGCTTTGTCGTGTTGTACAGTCCTCCGTCGGGGATCTCAATGGTCGCGCTGCGGGCAGACACGAACAGCTTCTTCACTTCAATCATGCTTTCACCCCAAATACCAATTCGATCAGCGTGACCGCAGGGGCTTGTCCCTGCTGGCGCAGCGCCGCCAAGCATTTCTGCGCCAAAGGCAGATAGCGCTCGGGGTCGATCAGGCCCAGCTGCACGCCAGATAAAAGCGCGTACAGGACGATGGCTGTGCCTGCCAGATCAGGTGTGTCGCTCGCCTTCAAATTGGACGTGAGCAGCGTTTGGGCGTTCAGATGGCGCAGCACGCCGGACAGGCATACCCGGTACAGATCCACCAGCGCACGCCAATGCTCGTAGAGCTGCTCGCTGCACGCGGCGATGCCATCGGTCAGGGCCAGCAGGAACGCGGCTTCCTCCCGCAGAGAGAAGCCCTTCCCCATCCGGTGGAGCTGCTTCTTCTCATCCCAGGTCTGCAGATGGGCCTGGCGGTACGCGGCGGCGGTCCGACCCACGCCCTCCATGCGGTTGAGCTTCATCTCATAGGCCATGCGGAAGGGCAGCTCCTCCGCAAGCGCGGAGAGCGGAGCGTCCTTTGATACGGCCTTTGCGTTCAATTCCTCCAGCACAGCACGGATAGCAGTCTCATACCGGTTGTCACCAGTGCGCTCCAGCGCGAAAAACAGCGCCTTGGCATTGGCAGGCGTACAGGCGTGATGCTCGATCAGGGCATCCGCACATTGTACCACATAGGCAGATAGCTGCTCATCCTCCGCATGGTGCATGCACACCCGGACGATGAAGTCCTGCTCCATCCCCCCATCCTCTCCGGGCACACGGCTGTTCAGCCGTTCCCTGAAGCTGGTGATCAGATTCATCCCCAATTCCCCCATCTCGATCATGTAAGCGTTACCATGGTTTCATTATACAAACGCGGCGGCGCGCTGTCAATAGCCGTTTTGTCAGCAGAGTTTGCCCATGCGCCGGCGCGTCAGCCATCGCTGAATGCCATGTCTGTGAAGGGCGCCTTTTCCTCAAAGGGGAACTTGATGTGCCAGATAGCACGCAGCGCATCCATTTGGTGGAGGATCGTCTTGGTCTGCTCGTGGGGCATTTCCGCAGGCTCAAGCTGACCCGCCCGCAAGTCGCGCAAACAGGCTTCCACCTCGTACTCGTAGCCGGTGAGCTGCTTGGGCACGTCGATGTGACGGATGGGATGCACCCGGTCGTCCTTGTCGTAGATTTCGATCCAGCCGGGGTTGTTGACATTGTCCACGGTCAGGTAGCCCTTGGTGCCGTAAACCACACAGCGCCGGTCAGAATTGAAGGCCGCCGAGGCCATCAGCTGAGCCATCCTTCCGCTGCGGTATTTGATGGTGATGGTTTCCGTGCGATCCACGCCGGTATCGAACAATTCCACGGTGGAATTGATGCGCACGATGTCATCCCCGAACACCATGGAGGCGAAGTTGAGCACATACACGCCAAGATCCAGCAACGCGCCGCCGGCAAGCTCGGGGCGGACGATGCGCTCCTTGTGCTCGATGGCATAGCAGAGGTTGGCGTAGAGCATGCGCGGTTCGCCAATTGCGCCTTCGGATAGCAGATCGTTGATAATCTGCCGGGAGGGCATGTAGCGGGGCCAAATGGCTTCGGCCACATAAACGCCCTTCTCATGGGCCAGCGCGAGCACCTCCTCCGCCTGATGCAGATTGGGCGTGAACGCCTTTTCGCACAGCACGGGCTTGCCATGGTGGATGCACATTTTCATCTGCTCCGCGTGGTGGGAGTGGGGCGTGGCAATGTAAACCAGATCCACCGCCGGGTCGGACAGCATTTCCTCATAGGAGCCATAGGCGCGTAGCACGCCCTGTTCCCTGGCGAAGGCCTCGGCCTTTTCAGCGCTCCTGGATGCAATGGCATACAGCTCCACCGGGCGACCGGCCGCCTTCATGCCGCGCAGGGTTCTGCTCATGGAACGGGCGATGGAGCCCGCACCGAGTATGGCGACGTTCATGATATTCCGCATGGCAAACAAACCTCCCCCATGTCCGGGTCGACTGATTTACCTGATTGTAGCACGAGGACGGGTACTGCGTCAACCGAAGATGCACAGAAAAGGCGATGCGGGCGGAGGTTGAGCGCTTTCATGCACACGCAGCCGATTTTTGCAAAAATCTTGTTTTTGCCGCTTGACACGCTTTGGAATCTGTGATAATATATTGGCGTTGACGGCACGAACGCCCGATACAAACATGGGATTATAGCTCAGTTGGTTAGAGCGCCACGTTGACATCGTGGAGGTCATAGGTTCGAGCCCTACTAATCCCACGAACACCGCAAGCCTTGAAATAGCAGGGGTTGCGGTTTTTTATGCCTGGGAATATCACAAGCCTGACTGCTGCCTCTTCGCTTGGTCAAACCAACGATTGGAAAACCTACAAGTGGACAACGAATTAATTTGCAAACAAACTTGACAACCACGTTGAATTGGGTATCATGCATACGGGCGAAGTCCTGAAAATCCCCGAATAACAAGAAAGAGGTTGCGGCTCATGCCGTGACCTCTATTTCTTTCACAAACCCGAAGACACTCTTCATAAAGAAGAAGTGGTTCGGATTTGCACCGTATGGTGGTGGACGAGGCGTTCGAACCGCTAATGGCCCTCGTCCGGGTAACTTCGCCCCTGACGGTGCTCTTTGGCAGCGGCAAGGGCTCCGGCGCGGCGGCCGTGATGCTGCTGCTGGGCCTTGGCGGCGCGGCGGTATGCCTCATCGCCGGGCGGCATTTGAAGCAGTACCGCTTTGAGGAGCAGACCGCATCCGCCGCAGAATAGCATGCGTCCCTTGTCAACCAAATACGGCAGCGCCTGCTCCCCAACCCGGGCTGAGCAGGCGCTGCTTCGCTTCATCAATTTGTGATTATTCCTCGCCAATCCATTCGCCGTCGAAAACAAACTTCGCCGGGCCCTCCTGGTACACATGGTCGTCGTCGAAGGACCAGTCCAGCTCCAGGCTGCCGCCCAGGAGATCCATCGTCACCTGCCGATCCGTCCGCCCGGTCAGCACCGCCGCCACCAGCGATGCGCACGCGCCGGTACCGCAAGCCAGGGTTTCGCCCGAGCCGCGCTCCCACACCCGCATCCGCAGATGCTGCCGGTTGACCACCTGCACGAACTCGATATTGGCCTTGCGGGGAAAGATGGGGTGGTTCTCCAGCGCGCTGCCCAGCTGCTCCACGTCAATCTGGTCGGGGTCCTTGACGAAGATCACACAGTGCGGGTTGCCCATGGACACGCAATGGATTTCATACACATTGCTGCCCAATTGCAGCCGGTGGCCCATGACCGACTCACCGGGTAAATCGACGGGGATCAGCTCGGGCCGGAGCTCCGGCGCGCCCATGTCCACCCGGACGGAGGCTACCTTGCCATCCACCACCCGAAGCTTGAGCAGCTTCAGGCCCGCTCCGGTCATCAGGCTGACAGTGGTCTTGTCCGTCAAGCCCCGGTCATAGACGTACTTGCCCACGCAGCGGGTGCCGTTTCCGCACATCTCGCTCTCCGAGCCGTCAGCGTTGTACATTTTCATCTCAAAGTCCGCCACATCGCTGGGGCAGATCAGAATCAGGCCATCGCTGCCCACGCCGTAATGGGGACGGCTGACCTTCACCGCCAGCTCGGATGGGTTTTCCACATACTCCTCAAAGCAGTTCACATAGACATAATCGTTGCCAATGCCGTGCATTTTGGTGAATTTCATGGCTGCTCCTCCTTGCGTACAGGGCTCATCATAATGGATTTTTCCCCGTTCGTCAAGCGATATACAGAAAAAAAGCAGGCTTGCATTGATGCGGCAAACCAGGTATAATACTTGTAACGATAACCTCATACATCACGAAGGGAGCATTGTCCATGAGCAAAATCACTGCCACGACGAATTCCATTCTCTTCCAAATGCGCGACGAGATCATTCTCTTTGAGCCCTATGGCCCGGATACCATCCGTGTGCGTGCGACACGCAACGGCACCTTCTCCGACGAAAAATGGACACTGCTTGATCCCCTGCCCGCGGACGCGGTGGCAAAGTGCGACGGGGAGCGTGCGACCCTGACCGTCGGCTCGTTGCGCGTGGAGGTATGGCAAGGCTGGCAGCGCTGCCAGTTCCGCTTTTTGCGTGACGGGAGGGAGATCCTCACCTCTCGGGAGGACGGCGACCCGGTGACCAAATACACCCACCTGGCGGGCAATATGTACCGCATCCGCGCGCTCTTTGACGCCAGGGAGGGTGAGCATTTCTACGGCATCGGTCAGGAGCAGCAGCCCTGCTTCGACCGCAAGGGCACAGCCACCGACCTGTGGCACTACAACACCAAGTCTTCCCTACCCTGCGTGTATTCCTCCCTGGGCTACTACTTCCTGTGGAACAGCCCCAGCCCCGGGCGCGTGGAGTTCGGGCGCAGCCGCACCCTTTGGGAGAGCAACTGCGCATACCAGGCGGATTATCTCATCGCCGCCGCAGCGACCCCGGCTGCTGCGTTGCGCCGCTACGCCGAATTGACCGGCTTCTCCCCGGAGATGCCGTCCTGGGCGGCGGGCTACTGGCAGTGCAAGCTGCGCTACGAGAGCCAGGACGACCTGCTGGAGGTCGCCCGGAAATACCATGCCATGGGCATTCCGGTGGACGCCATCGTCATCGACTACTTCCACTGGACAGAGCAGGGCAACTGGGAATTCGAGCCCTCCCTGTGGCCCGACCCCAAGGCCATGTGCGATGAATTGTACGGCATGGGTATCCGCCCGGTGGTGTCCATTTGGCCGACCATCAACCCTGCCAGCCACAACTGGAACGCCATGAACGACGAGAACATGCTCGTCCGCACGGAGAACGGCCAGTACGGCACCTTTGAATTCCATGGGCAGCAGACCTTTATCGACCCGACCAATCCCCGCACCCGGGAATACGTTTGGGAACAAGTCAAAAAGGGGTACTACCAGTACGGCATCAAGACCTTCTGGCTGGACGAGGCCGAGCCGGAGTATCATCCCCAGCAGGGCGACCATCTGCGATACCACATCGGCAACGGCATGGAGGTCGGGCTGACCTACCCCTACTACTACTGCAAAACGTTTTGGGATGGGCTGAAAGCCGAGGGGGAAACGGAGATCGTCTCCCTGACCCGCGCGGCGTATCCCGGCAGTCAGAAGTTCGGCGCCATCGTGTGGAACGGCGATATCCCCTCCACCTGGCAGGCGCTGCGGGAGAGCGTCGTCAGCGGCCTGTCGATGGCCATGTGCGGCATCCCCTGGTGGAATTCCGACATCGGCGGCTTCCACTCCGGGGACATTGAGAGCGACTACTTCCGCGAGCTGATCGTGCGCTGGTTCCAGTTTGGCCTGTTCTGCCCGGTGATGCGCCTGCACGGTGCTCGCTTGCGTACCCGCAATCAGGTGGATCGTCACCCCGGGATCATTGAATCCTCCGGCGGCGACAATGAGATTTGGTCCTTTGGCGAGCGCAACACGCCCATTCTGGCCTCCTACATCCACCAGCGCAACCGGCTCAAGCCCTACATCCTCGCCTGTGCCCGGCGCACCAGCCAAACCGGCGAGCCCATCATGCGGCCGATGTTCTTCGACTTCCCGGAGGACGAGAACTGCTACGCCCTCGATGACCAGTACATGTTCGGCCCGGACATCCTCTTCGCCCCCATCCTGGACAGCCAGGTGACCGAGCGCCAGGTGTACCTGCCCGAGGGAAGGTGGGTGCGCACGTTGGACAAGACGGTCGTGGACGGCGGGCAGACCATCCTCTGCCATGCCGAGCTGGACGAATTCATCGCCTTTGTCCGCGAGGGCGCAGAGGTCATTCAAGTATTCTGACACAGCAAGGAGCAGACGGCCATCACGGCTGCCTGCTCCTTTGATATACGGTTGAGCATCAGTTGGAAATCACCGCAATCATTTCCGGCTGGGGAAGCTGGACAGGGCCGGTTTGCTCCTCCTCCCGGGCCTTACGGAGCTGGGCGTTCAGCTCCTGCAAGCGGGCGATGCGGCCCTGCACCCGCATGCCGGTCAGTGTCCTGGAGCGATAACGATCAAACAGGGCCCGCACGCCCATGGTCACCGGGATCGCGGCCCAAAAGCCAGCGCCGGCGGCCACTGCTGCGCCTACGCCCAGCGCCGCGCCGGTCTTGACCATGCGGTAGGTGCCGTCCTGCACGCCGTTTGCAACGGGCTTCAACCCGAGAATGACCTTCGATCCCTCCTGCACGGCGATGATGGCGAAAGGCAGCGCGCCGCAGACCGACCCGGTGAGCTCCGTCAGCAGCCCGGTTTCCTCCAGCAAGCCGCTGTCCACAGCGATTTCGTCCATGTAGGTCAGTCCCGTTGCGATGGTGTCCACCACCGTGTTCCGCTGGCGCTTGCGATAAGAGGCCAGCATCTCCTGATAGGTTTTCATCGGTACCTCCTTTTACACAAACAGCTTGAGCAGCGTCACAATCACCCAGGAACCGCAGACGATCCCCGCCAGCAGGGTGACGCGGCCGATCAGGTCATTGCTCAGGGCCAATCCGGCCTTCTTTGGCTTTGCCGCAGGCTTTTCCAGCGCGGCAATCCGCCGGGACAGCTCGTCCAGGCGCTGGTTGATCGCCTTTTGGCCTTCCTCCATCTGACGCAGCGCGTCCTGATAATCCTGCTCATGCTTGGCCCGCTGATCGTCAGCCTCGCGGATCAGGCCGTCCATCGCCTTGCGCAGCCGCGCCTGATCCTCGCATAATCCCTCAGCAACCAGCGTCATTTCCTGGGTGAACTGCTCCACCAGCTCGGTGGTGGAATCCCCCTTCACAGCCTTGAGCGCCTGACTCCACAGGGAGGGCTTGGCGGTTTTCTCATCGGTGGGTAGACTCATGTTAATCACTCCTGTCCGCAGGAAAACGCCTGCGCTGGCATCATTATACCATGCTTTGTGGAAAATCGCAAAGCCTGTGGCGGTTTCTAATGGAAATCTCATGCACGGCGGCGTATTCATGTGGTATTTGTGCTTTATGTGGCTGTTTTCTCACATCCTGCCTTGACAGGGGCCTGGCTTTGTGTTACGATGTGTACGAATCGAAAACGGTACCGGGAGCGTTTTCAGCCCCGGAGAGGAGTTATCCGTGAAGATCTACACCATCAAGGACATCGCCCAAAGGGCGGGCGTGAGCGTCACCACCGTATCCCGGGTGCTGAACAAGCGTCCGGACGTGAATCAGGCCACCCGGGAAAAGGTGGAGCGCGTAATGGCGGAATGTCATTTCACCGGCAACGCCAACGCCCGCGGCCTGAAGCAGACCGACGGCGAGACCGTCGCCATCATCCTGCGCGGCAGGGAGAACCCGTTCCTGAATGCGCTGGCGGAGGCAGTTTTGCGCTACACCCACGACCTGGACGCCTCCTTCCTGGTGGAATACGTGGACGAAAAGGCGGACGAATTCCAGACCGCCGTGCGCCTCTCCCATGAAAAGCGGGTGAAGGGCTGCATCTTCCTCGGCGGCCGCATCGACGAGCGCGCATACGTCCTCCAGGGGCTTGACATGCCCATGGTGTTCGCCACCATCAGCGCCGAAAATGCGAACCTCCCCTGGGCGGGCAGCGTGTTCATTGACGACCGGGCCATGGGCTTCGCGGTGATGCAGACGCTGCTGAACGCGGGGCACACGCGCATCGCCATCTTCGGCGGCAAGCGCCAGGGCGACGACGGCTTCGGCTTGCGCTACAAGGGCGCGATGGACGCCCTTGCCGCGGCGAACATCCCCTTTGACGAGGACCGCTATGTAGATACCCGCTTCTCCCTGCGCGGCGCGTACGACACGGCCCGCGGCTTCTTCGCCATAAAGCCCGACACCACCGCCGTGTTCGCCATGTCCGACACGGTGGCGATGGGCGTGATCCGTGCGCTGCAGGACATTGGCCGCCGGGTTCCCCAGGATGTGAGCGTGGTGGGGTACGACGGCATCGAGATGGGCAAGTATTTCATCCCCCGCCTGACCACGGTGGCCCAGCCCGTCAACGAGCTTGCCCGGGAAAGCGTGGCGATGCTCATGGGCATGCTGGAGCACGGCGAGGAGCCCCGCCACATCGCCGTGGACGCACAGCTCATCGTGCGGGAATCGGTGGGCAAAATCAGTCAGTAAACAGGTATCCTACGCCGCTTGCGCCACGCAGGCGGCTTTTTTCATGCATATGCCATCCGCCTTGCGTCCATACTTTTCACAGCATGATGCATGTGAGGAGGTTTTGGCATGAAACGTTTGGGCACGCTGTGTTTGATGTTGGCGCTCTTGACCGGATGCAGTCCATCCTCGGAGGGTGGCAACACAGCCACGCCTTTGCGGGTGTGGGTGGGCGACAATGCGGATGTGGCCTGGATGGAGCAGGTTGTGCGGGACTTCACCGCCACCCATCCGGACAGGCGGTATGAGATTCAAATCGGCGTGCAGAATGAGGGCGACGCCTCCAAGGTGATCCTGTCGGACGTGGAAGCCGCGGCGGATGTGTTCACCTTCGCCGACGACCAGCTGAACGCGCTGCTCATCGGCGGTGCGCTGATGCCCATTGTCGAGGAGGCTGAGCAGATTGCCTCCGCCAATACCCCGGAATCCGTGGAGGCCGCCACCGGGCCGGACAGGCAGCTCTACGCCTACCCTGCCACGGCGGACAACGGGTACTTCATGTTCTACAACAGCGCATACATCACCCCGGAGGACGCCGCCACCCTGGAGGGCTTGCTCCAGCGCGCGTCGGAAACCGGGCGGAAGGTCGCCTTCCCCATGGCCAACGCATGGTATCTGTACAGCTTCTTTCGCGGCGCGGGGTTGGAAATGCACCTGAGCGAGGACGGCGTGACCAACCTGTGCAACTGGAACGCCACCGACACGCCCATCACCGGCGTGCAGGTGCTGCAATCTTTGCTGGACATTGCAGCCCATCCGGGCTTCATCGAGGCGGACAGCGACGCCTTTGTCGCGGGCATCAAGGACGGCAGTATCATCGCGGGGGTGAGCGGCACCTGGAACGCTGATGTGGCCGCGCGGGTGTGGGGCGACAGCTATGCCGCCACCAAGCTGCCGACCTACCAGGTGCAGGGGCAACCGGTTCAGATGGCATCCTTTTCCGGCTTCAAGCTGGTGGGGGTGAACGCCTATTCCCGCCATGTGGGGGACGCGATGGCGTTGGCAGCCTTCATGACCGGATACGAGGCCCAGGTCGACCGCTTCCGCATGCGCCGTCAGGGGCCCAGCAACCTGGTTGCGCTCAAAGCCCCGGAGGTACAGAGCGAACCCGCCATCGCAGCCATCCTGGCGCAATCCCCCTACGCTCATGTGCAGCGGGTGGGCAGCAAATACTGGGATGCAGCCGCTGCGCTGGGGAAGATCATCGTCAGCGGGAATCCGTCCAACACGCCGCTGCAAACGCTGCTGGACAACTGCGTCGCGGGGATCACCGCCCCCGCTGACCAGTGACGCGCCGCGCCTCCACCAAGGAAAACGCATGGCAGGCCTTCCGCCGGGGCGACGGCGCGGTCCGGCTGTCCGCCATATGGTGGGGTGCGGGATGCATCGCCCGGGGACAGGTGGGTAAGGCAGTGTTGCTTTGCCTGCAGGAGGCAGCGTTCCTGCTGGGCATCGTACTGACCTGGCCCTTCCTGATGAAGCTGCCAACCCTGGGGACGGTTCAGGCGGAACGCATCTGGGATCCCGTCAGCCGGCGAAACGTGTGGAACGACTATGACAATTCCTTTCTCATCCTGCTCTTTGGCGTGGTGGGGCTGCTGCTGATCGCGGCCTTTGTGCTGCAATGCGTGCGGATGGTCAAGCATGCCCGCCGCATCCAGCTGCTTGCGCAAGCGGGGCACACGCCGCCCACATTGCGCGAGGATGCAGCTCGCTACCTTGGGGACGATTTCCACAGGACGCTGCTGTTCCTGCCGGTCTCCGGCGTGGTGCTGGTGCTCATCATTCCCCTGCTGGTGATGATCCTCATCGCTTTTACAAACTACGACCGGAATCACCTGGTTCCGACCAACCTGTTCACCTGGGTGGGGCTTGACAACTTCCGTTTGCTGACCAACCTTGGCAGTAGCAGCGCCTTTGCGCATGCCTTCCCGCGGGTACTGGCCTGGACGCTCACCTGGGCCGTGCTGGCTACGCTGAGCTGCTACATCGGCGGCATCCTGCTGTCCATGCTCATCAACCACCATCGAACGCGGATCAAGCCCTTCTGGCGCACCTGCTTCATGATTGCCATGGCCGTGCCCCAGTTCGTTTCCCTGCTGCTATTGCGCAACCTGTTTGCGGACGTGGGCATCGTCAACACGCTGTGCAAGCAGTGGGGCGTCACCGACTGGCTGTACAGGATGGGCGCCATCCCCACGTCAAACGTGATTCCCTTCCTGACCCATCCGTCCTGGGCTCGGCCGATGATTCTGCTCATCAATTTCTGGGTGGGCGTGCCCTATCAGATGTTGATCGCCACGGGCATATTGCTGAACATCCCTCACGAATTAACAGAGGCAGCCCGCATGGACGGTGCCAACGGCTTTCAGGTGTTCCGCCACATCACCATGCCGTATTTGCTGCACATCACCGGGCCCAGCCTGGTGTCCGGCATGGTGAACAACATCAACAACTTTAACGTCATTTGGCTGCTGAGCCGGGATGTGTTCATCACCACCGACCAGCAGATGGCCCAGGCCGGCGCGACGGAGGTTGATCTACTGGTGACCTGGCTCTACCGCCTGACCCAGGATCAGAGCAATTACAAGATGGCCTCGGTGATCGGCATCCTGGTGTTCATGGTATGCAGCGCGCTGACGCTCATCGCCTTTGGCCGCCTGACCAGCCGCGGAAGGGAGGAGGCTTTCCATTGAGGACGAAGCGCAATCCCCTGCCGGACATTTTGCACCATGCGCTGCTGACGTTACTGGTGGTCATTTGGCTCACCCCCATCCTGTGGCTGGTGTTGACCTCCTTCGGGGTGGATGAAGGGCCGAACATCCGCAGCTTCTTCCCGGAGCGCTACACCTTGGCCCATTACCGGGCGCTGCTCTTTTCCACCGACAGCGTGAGCCGCTTCCCCCAGTGGTTCACCAACACGCTGCTCGTCGCCATCTTCAACTGCGTGATCTCCACCGCCTTTGTGCTCGCCACCGCCTACGCGATGAGCTTTCTGCGCTTTGGTGGGCGCAAGGCCATGATGAGAACCGCCATCACCCTGAACCTGTTTCCCGGCTTTCTGGGGATGATCTCGGTCTACTTCATCCTGCGCCAGGTGGGGCTTACCAATTCGCTCCCGGGGCTGGTGCTGGTATACAGCGCGGGCGCTGGCATTGACTACCTGATCGCCAAGGGCTTCTTCGACACGGTGAGCCGTTCCCTCCGGGAGGCCGCCTACCTGGAGGGCGCCAATGAATGGACGGTGTTCCATCGGATCATTCTGCCCCTGTCCAAGCCTATTGTGGTGTATACCGTCATCAGCTCCTTCCTGTACCCGTGGATGGATTTCGTGTATGCTTCCATCATCATGTCCTCAGGGGTTGCAGCGGACAAAACGGTGGCACTGGGCCTTTTCTCCATGGTGGACAAGGTGAATCGCAACCGGTATTTCGCCCAGTTCTGCGCCGGCGGCGTACTGGTGTCCATCCCGATTTCGGTGCTGTTCATCATCATGCAGCGCTTCTATGTGGAGGGCGTGACCGGCGGCTCGGTGAAGGGATAGCGGATGCGACAAATTTCGCGGCTTTTCCCAATTTTCAGCAGGAATTTCCCCGCCTATGCAGAATATGTTGAAATAGCGGGGATTCATGTTCCCGCCTTTCTTTCAAGGGAGTCCGGAAACGTTTCCATAAAGCGCGATACAATGCCAATGCACTGAAAGGACGGTTACAAATGCGTAGAAGCGGTCTGTTGCTGCACATTTCCTCCCTGCCCGGGGCGGGCGGAATCGGTACGCTGGGCAAGGAAGCCTTTGCCTTTGCGGATTTCCTGGTCAAGAGCGGGATGAAGATCTGGCAGGTGCTGCCCATGGGCCCGACCGGCTATGGCGAAAGCCCCTATCAATCCTCCAGCGTGTTTGCAGGCAACCCCATGCTCATCTCCCTGGAAGCCCTGGCGGAGGAAGGGCTGCTGACCCTTGCCCCCGGCGAATTGTACATCCCCTCCCAGGAGGGGAAGGTGGAGTTCGAGGGCGTCCGCCAGAACAAGGAGGAGCTGCTGCTGCGCGCCTTCCATCAGAGCGAGGGCAAGCTCAAAAGGGAACTGGCAGATTTCATTAAGGAGAATGACTGGGTGGAGGACTTTGCCCTGTTCACCGCTGTGAAGCGCTCCTTTGGCAACAACATGTGGACCAAGTGGCCCGACAAGGCCATCGTGCTCAGAGAGCCGGAGGCCGTCGCCAAATACCGCGCTGACCTGGACGAGCAGGTGCGCTACCACATTTTCTGCCAGTATATCTTCTTCAAGCAGTGGTTCGCGCTGAAAAAATACTGCAACGACCGCGACATTGAGCTTTTCGGTGACATGCCCATCTACTGCGCCGAGGACAGCTCCGATACCTGGACGCATCCCGAGGTGTTCCAGCTTAACAAGGATCGCATCTCCACCCGGGTGGCAGGCGTGCCGCCGGACTGCTTCTCCGAGGACGGACAGCTGTGGGGCAATCCCCTGTACGACTGGAACAGTCTCTATGAGGACGGCTACGGCTGGTGGATCAAGCGCATGCGCGCCATGAGCAAAATGTACGACCTGGTGCGCGTGGATCACTTCATCGGCTTTGCCAACTACTATTCCATCCCCTACGGCGCGCCCACGGCGAAAACCGGCGAATGGGTGCCCGGCCCTGGCAAGCGCCTGTTCGAGACCTTCCGCAAGGAGCTACCCGGTTTGAACATCATCGCGGAGGATTTGGGCGTGCAAAACGAGCGCGTCCGCCGTCTGCTGAAGTTTGTGGGCTACCCCGGTATGAAGGTGGCGACCTTCGGCTTTGGCGGCGGCAGCGACGGGGACGACAATCAGCACTTCCCGGGCAACTGGACGGAGAACTATGTCGCCTACACCGGCACCCACGACAATGACACCACCATCGGCTGGCTGAACACCATGGACGAAGCCACCATCCAGGCCGCCAAGGATTACCTGGGGGACTTCAAGGACGCGGACGAGGGCGTGGAGCTCTTTATGGCCTGCGTGCTGAACAGCCCTTGCGATACTGCCATGCTGCCCATGCAGGATGTGCTGCATCTGGGTGGCGAGGCCCGCATGAATCTGCCCGGCTGCATGGGCGGAAACTGGGTCTGGCGCATGCAGCCCGGTGCGGCCAACGATGAGGTCGCCGCTCATCTGCATGAGATGAACGTCAAGGCCAAGCGCCTCTAACCCCCACAACGGACTTAAAAGGGTCAAGGGACGACCGTCCCTTGCAGGGTCCAGGGGCGGCGCCCCTGGCCGCCGGAGGCCCCGCGCCGCAGCGCGAACCCGGCCCCATGCGTCTTTCGTGAATCGCCAGATTCACGAAACAGCCCGCTCAGCCCCAAAGGAGCCGCACCCAGCTCCCCATTCCATCCCACGTCAAAAGGGACGCACACAAGCCATCAGGGCCGGGTGCGTCCCTTCTTTCTTATGCGGCGCTGTCGCGTGCAGTCCGCCTTTCCCCTACGCTCCGTCAATCAGCGTGATACATCCCTGCGACACAAATTTCCACAATATTCCATCGTCGCCATGACGCCGCCGCTCAGGGCGCACCAGAGCAGCGTGAAGGGCAGGCAAACCTGTCCCCGCCAGTTCAGAGGGGCGTGACGATAATCCCAGACGCGGTACTCCCTGTTCCAGATGCAGCCGCACAAGCCCTCCACGCCGGTGATGGCCGCGCCGCACAGCAGCGCCTTTGCTGTCCGGGAAAGCGGCATGCGCCGGATGCGGTCTGCCAGCAGCGTCGCGCAGCCCCCCGCCAGCGCCATGGAATAGTGGGTGCGTCCCC